>NZ_JAVIWK010000001.1:4928229-5234631 GCF_034314165.1 Pseudomonas sp. Bout1
GTTGATCAAACGCAGATCGGACTCGGCCACACGGGCTTCAAGGCCTACAAGGCTGCGTTCACTGTCCAGCAGTTGCAGCGCATCCAGCGCGCCGGCGTGGTAGCCACGGGAGGCCAGGTCAAAGGCATGGCGGTTGCTGCCCAGGGCAGCGGCCAGCGCCTGGCGCCGCTGCTGTTCGCCCTGGTACAAGGCCATGGCCTGTTCAACCTGCTTGAGCGCGGTGAGCACTGTGCCGTCAAACTGTGCCAACGCCTGGCGGGCTTCGGCCTGGCTCTGCCTGACGTGCGCCTGGGCGACTTGCCGGTTGGGAAAGCGCCAGGACACCAGCGGCCCCACGGAGTACACCGTTGCATAACTGTCCCCCAGTTTGCCCAGGCTGCTGGCAGACGAACCAAGCATCGCGCCGAAGGTAATCCGTGGGTAAAGCTCGGCCCGCGACAGCCCCACCGTGGAATTGGCGGCGCGCAGCTGCCCCTCGGCGCGACGGATGTCTGGCCGGCGCTGCACCAGCGCCCAGCCCTCGCCCACCGGCAGCGGGGCTTGCAACTGCGGGCCTTGGGCACAGCTGCGTGGGGTGACCTGCTCCGGCGGCAAACCACTGAGCACGGCCAGCTCATACAGCGCGCTGCTGCGCCGGGCCGCAAACATCGGCAAGGGCGCACGGGTTTCTTCCAACAGGCCTTGCAGGCGGCTCAGGTCCAGCTCCGTCGCCGCGCCGGCCTGTTGCAGCTTGTGCGTGAGCGCCACGCTTTGCTCCAGAACCTGCACCGAGTGCGCTTGCACCTGCTGCTGCAACCCATACACGCAGGCCTGGGCGTAAGCGCGGGCGGTCTGCGCGGCCACCGTCACCCGCAACTCGTCTTCCAGCGCCCGCGCCACTTGGGCATCCGCGCGCGCTGCGGCAATGCGATAACGCACCTCACCCCACAGGTCGAGGGTGTAGCTCAGGGAAAATTCAGGCGTGTGGCTCCATTGCGCACCGGCATGACTGCGGGTGGCCTGGGCCAGGGTCTGGTCGTCACGGCTGCGACCGTAGGCCAGGCCGTAGTCCAGGGACGTGGCCGGCAGGCGCTCGCCGTCTGCCTGTTCCAGCCGCGCCAGCAAGGCATCGACATGGGCCGCGGCGGCTGCAAGGTCTTTGTTCTGGCGCAGGGCCCGCGCCACCAGCGCATCCAGCTGCGGGTCGCGGTACAACTGCCACCAACGGGCGGGCAACGCCTCGGCGGATTCGGCCGTGAGCCGCGGGACGGGCTGCGCCGTGACGGTGGATGGCTGGCCGGACACGCCACTGCACCCGGCCAGCACGCTTAACAGGGCGATGGGCATCCATGGATGAAAAGAAGGGCTGTGCATCACAAGGCTCGCTCAAGAAGGAGCCTTGCAGGTTAGGCAGGTGGCCTGTCCGATTCGCCAGCGTCAGGGCCATGTATCGTCGCTAAACGGACAATTGCGTTACCTGACGCAACACTAAGCCCCCGGGCGAAAATGACTGGGTGGATATCCCAGCGAGCGACGAAACATCGCACTAAACGCACTCGGGCTCTGATAACCGTGCTCCAGTGCCACCTCCAGGATCGACACGCCCTGGGCCAGCGACTTCAAGCTCAGGGCCAGCCTGGCGCGTTTGCGCCATTCGCCGAAGCTCATGCCCAGCTCGCGCTGGAACACCCGGCTCAGGGTACGGGCGCTCATGTTCAGGCTGTCGGCCCAGGATTCCAGGCTGCTGTCGTCGGAAGGGTTGCGGATGAAGTGCGTGCATAACCTCGCCAACCGCGCCTCGCCGGGCACCGGCACGTGCATCGCCACCACTGGCGCGGCAAGCAACTCCATGCGGATCAACTCGACCATTGCCTGCAGGCGCGGGCTGTTGTGCCCGGCAATCTGCGTGGCCGCGACAATCAACTCGCGCAGCAACGCCGACACTTCGATCACCTGGCAGGTGCGGCCCAACCCCGGCTCGGCCTCGGGCATCAGGAACAGCGTACGCATGTGCACTTCGCCGGCCATGCGGATTTCGTGCGGGGTGCCGGCCGGCACCCACAGCGCATGCCCGGACGGCACCAGCCAACTGCCCTGGGCGGTGCTGACCACCATCACCCCGGACACCCCATGGATCAACTGCGCCTGAGCATGGCAATGGGGATGCACCACGTCGTCATTGCGGTAATTATCGGCGTAGGCTTCAAGCCATGGGCGGGGTTGGCTGTTCATCGGCAAAAGGCTCGGATCAATCAAGGGTTGATTCTAGCGAAAAGCCCCGTGGCGAAAACGATAGATATAGACAGCCATCGTCGCATTCAAGACAGCCGGTGAACTTGTGGCCCACGCCATCAGTCAGCTAATTGGGCTCTTTGAGAAAGGTTGGGTGGGCAATGCGCATTTCGTTGGAGCAACAAGTAGCGCTGGTCACCGGCGCCAGTTCCGGGATCGGTGCAGGGGCTGCCAAGGCCTTGGCCGAGGCCGGCGCCGCCGTGGTGCTGAACTACAACGCCCAGGCGGCGCCGGCACAAGCGTTGGCGGCACAGATCAATGCCAACGGCGGCCGGGCGATCGCGATTGGCGCCGACGTGTCGAAAGAAGCCGATGTCGAGCGGCTGTTTGCACAAACCCTGGAGGCGTTTGGGCACCTGGACATCCTGGTGGCAAACTCGGGCATGCAAAAAGACGCCGCCGCCGTCGACATGACCCTTGAGGACTGGAACGCGGTAATCGGCGTCAACCTCACCGGCCAGTTCCTCTGCGCCCGCGCCGCGTTGCGCATCTTCAATCGCCAGGGCATTCGCGAAGGGGTGTCCCGGGCCGCCGGCAAGATCATTCACATGAGCTCGGTGCATCAGCTGATCCCCTGGGCCGGGCATGTGAATTACGCCGCATCCAAGGGCGGCGTCGAGATGCTGATGCGCACCCTCGCCCAGGAAGTCAGCCAGCAGCGCATCCGTATCAACGGCGTTGCGCCAGGCGCGATTCGCACTGCCATCAACCGCGCCGCCACCGAAGGCGCGGCCGAGGTGGAGCTACTCAAGTTGATTCCCTATGGCCGCGTGGGCGACGTCGAAGACGTGGCCAATGCGGTGGTGTGGCTGGCCAGTGATGCCTCCGACTACGTGGTGGGCAGCACGCTGTTTATTGATGGCGGCATGAGCCTTTATCCGGAGTTTCGCGGCAATGGTTGATCTGAAAAACGAACCACAAAGTGCCATCGACGCCCACGGCATCATTGGCGACATGCGCAGTGCGGCGCTGGTGAACGACAAAGGCAGCATCGATTTTTTCTGCTGGCCGGAGTTCGACAGCCCGTCGATTTTTTGCTCGCTGCTGGACTCCCCAGCGGCCGGGATATTCCAGCTCACGCCGGACCTGCCCGACGCCCGCCGAGAGCAGATCTACCTGCCCGACACCAACGTGCTGCAAACCCGCTGGTTGAGCAACGAGGCGGTGGTGGAAGTCACCGACTTTTTGACCATCAGTGAAAACGTCGACGACCTGCCCCTGCTGATTCGCCGGGTGCGGGTGGTCAGCGGCAAAGCCACCTTCCATATGCGCTGCGCCGTGCGCCATGACTACGCCCGTGCCCCTACCCGCGCCACGCTGGATGACGCTGACGTGTGCTTTGAAGCGGCTGGCCAACCGGGCCTGCGCCTGATCGGCAGCCACGCCATGCAACTGGACGGCGATGCCGCCGTCGCCACCTTCGACCTGGGCCTGGAAGAAGGTGCCGAATTTGTCCTGGGTGGGGCGGACGACCCCCGCGTAAAAAACGAGGGCAGCGACCTGTACCTGGACCGCACCCTGAAATTCTGGCGCGGCTGGATCGCCCAGTCCAACTACCGTGGGCGCTGGCGCGAAATGGTCAACCGCTCGGCCCTTGCCCTTAAGCTTCTGACCTCGCGAAAACACGGCGCAATCGTCGCCGCCGCAACGTTCGGCCTGCCGGAAACACCCGGCGGCGAGCGCAACTGGGACTACCGCTACACCTGGATCCGCGATGCCTCATTTACCGTCTACGCCTTTATGCGCCTGGGGTTTATCGAGGAAGCCAACGGCTACATGCGCTGGTTGAAAGGCCGCGTCGGTGACTGCTGCGACCAGCCGATGAAAATCAATATTCTGTATGGTATCGACGGTCGCCAGGAGCTTCCGGAAACCGAACTGACCCACCTCAGCGGCCATGGCGGCGCGCAACCTGTGCGCATCGGCAACGAGGCTTACAACCAGCTGCAACTGGATATCTATGGCGAGCTGATGGACGCGGTGTACCTGGTCAACAAATACGGCGAAGCCATCTCCCACGAGGGCTGGAGACACACCGTGGAAGTGGCCGACCAGGTCTGCGAAACCTGGAACCACAAAGACGTCGGCATCTGGGAAATGCGCGGCGAGCAGCATCACTTCCTGCATTCACGGCTGATGTGCTGGGTGGCCCTGGACCGGGCGATTCGACTGGCGTCCAAGCGTTCGCTGCCGGCGCCGTTTGCCCGCTGGGACCAGACCCGCCAGGCGATCTACGCAGACATCTGGAGCAACTTCTGGAACGAAGAGCGCGGGCATTTTGTGCAGTATATCGGCAGCACGGCGCTGGACGGTTCGATGCTGTTGATGCCGCTGGTGCGCTTCGTCGCGGCGACGGATCCGCGTTGGTTATCGACCCTGGAAGCGATCCAGAAAAGCCTGGTGCGTGACGGCATGGTGTACCGCTACCGCAACGACGACAGCCAGATTGACGGCCTGCAAGGCACCGAAGGCGCGTTTGCGGCGTGTTCGTTCTGGTACGTGGAATGCCTGGCCCGGGCCGGGCAAGTGGAGAAGGCGCACCTGGAATTTGAACAGTTGCTGCGCTACGCCAATCCGCTGGGGTTGTATGCAGAGGAGTTTGATAACCAGGCACGGCACTTGGGCAATACGCCGCAAGCCTTGAGCCATTTGGCGCTGATCAGTGCGGCGACGTTTCTGGACCGCAAGTTGAGCGGGGAGAAAACGGTTTGGCAGCCGTAAGGCCGAGCACTCTCTGACCGCAAGTGAGTAACTCTGTGGGAGCTGGCTTGCCTGCGATGGCGGTGTTTCAGGCATTGATGCATGAGCTGATCCACCGCCATCGCAGGCAAGCCAGCTCCCACGAAGACCGCGCCAGACTTGGAGACGAAGTGTTCCCGATGCACAATGCGTGGCCCTTCGATCCCAGCCAGGATTCCAATGCGCCAGGTACTGCTGATCATTGATGTACAACCCTCCTTCTCCCCGCCCGGCTGGCTGGTGAACGGCATCAACGCCCTGCTGGGCCGCATGCCGTCAGTGGCCACCGTCGAGCGTCACGACGAAAGCATCACCCCCTTCGCCCGCCAACTCGGCTGGCAACCGGCGCCGGACGACGACAGCCTGATCGCCGCCGACCATGTCTTCATCAAACACGGCTACGCCCCGACGCCCGAGATCCTCAGCCACCTGAAAAGCCTCGCGCCAGAGCGGGTACTGGTGTGCGGCATCCAAACCGACACATGTGTATTGGCGGCCGGGTTTGCGTTGTTTGATGCGGGATTACAGCCCACGCTGATCAGCGATTTGACCGTGGGTTCGTCGCTGGACCGTTCGGGAAAACTGGGCGCGGATTTGTGGCGGCATCACTTCAAACACGTCATCACCCGCGCAGAGATTTGAGCCAGCCCCCAACCGTGGCGAGGGAGCTTGCTCCCTCGCCACAGGTTATTTGGCAAACATCACAAGATATGCCTATATCGGTCCCAACGTTTACAGCCCCCCTCAATATTCAAGGAAGGAATATGACCCAGCGCATACAACAAAGCATCGACACAGCCCCACGACCCAACCTGAGCTGGACCGAAATGTGGGAAAGCCACGACAAAGGCTTAATCAAATGCTGGGAAGTTGGCCGAGAACTGGCGAAAAAACGCCCCAACCTTTCCCAGGCTTGCCTGGCTGGCGAGCTACCGTCACTTGGGTGGAAAGGTGGTGTCAGCCGCAGCCTGAAAAAGCTCGAAAAATTCGGTTCATTCATCTATTTGGCACAGTGGCAAGGCCTTCGCGGGGAGAACCTTGACATCGATCCGACTGAGGAAACAGCGATGACCTGTTCACACACCCACATGATCGTGACCTTCACTCCAGACAAGACAAAGTATTTTAATCAGGCCACCGAAACCGAAGAGTAAGGAGCAAGGACGCATGACTGATCTTCATCAGGAATTCGAACGTAGTCACTTCTTCCACAAGGCGCGAATGGATCGACGCTCTGCCGACGCATTACTTGGCGTCACCGCCGGATTGGTCGCCGACGGGAACATCAATCAGTTGGAAGCCGAGTTTCTTAAGCACTGGATAGAAACCCACCTGCTCCAACTGGAGGATCCGGTGGTAAACATTCTTTATCAGCGCCTTGCCAGCATGCTGATTGACGGCGTTCTGGACGCGGAAGAATCCGCAGAACTGTTAGAAATGCTGCATCAGTTTTCCGGCGTCTCGGTGGGATCACCTCAACGCCCCTCGGCTGTCACCAGCCTTGCGCTGAACCATCCGGCGCCGACTCTGGAGTGGCAGGACCGGACCTTTTTGTTTACCGGTGTCATGGCGTATGGGCCCCGCAAGGAATGTGAGTCGCTGGTCGTCGAACGCGGCGGCCTTATCGGCAACTCGGTCAGCAAGAAGGTTCATTTCCTCGTGGTCGGGAGTGTTGGCAACGAACAGTGGCTGCATAGCTCATATGGCACGAAGATCAAAAAAGCCGTCGAGCTGAGAAATAGCGGCATTCCGATCGCGATCATCAGTGAAACCCATTGGCAGCAGGTACTGTTCGGTTGACTCCCATCATCTCCATCCTGATTCACGTCCCTGACTGGCGCACTGCCACCGATTGGTATGCCAAGGCCTTTCCTGGAGCTATCCGCGTCTACCACGTGCCCGATGACTTCGGTCATCTGGACGTAGACGGCGTGGCTATTGAAATCGTGAATGCCGACAACAAGGTCGCGAGCGGCGCGGCTGGGTCGGTGGTGTATTGGCGGGTGGCGGACCTGTCTCAGGAGGTTCAGCGCCTGGTCGCTTTGGGCGCCACGCTGTATCGCGGCCCGATGGCAATCGAGGGCGGCGAGTGGATGTGCCAAGTGCGCGACCCATGGGGCAATTGCATCGGCTTGCGCCAGGCCGGTCTAGACAAGTCAAGCAATTGCAGCCTTTCAGACGACGTTCAGTAATCGGTCTGGTCTACAGTTCCATCACTTCCTCTGCACCACCGGAGCCTCCATGCCCACCCTTCACGTTCGCACACCGATGCTCGATATCGCCTACGAAGCCCATGGCCCGGAAGGCGGCGAAGTGGTCATCCTGCTGCACGGTTTCCCCTACGACCCTCGCGGCTATGACGAGATTGCCCCGGTGGTCGCCGAGCGCGGTTACCGGGTGCTGGTGCCGTACCTGCGCGGTTATGGCCCGACACGGTTTATCAATGCCCAGGTGATGCGCTCCGGCCAACAGGCGGCGCTGGCCAGGGATTTGCTGGATTTCATGGATGCCCTGTTCATCGAAAAGGCCACGCTGGTGGGCTATGACTGGGGCGGACGCGCCGCCTGTATCGTCGCAGCCCTGTGGCCTGAGCGGGTGCGCGGCCTGGTCACGGGCGATGGCTACAACATTCAGGATATTGCGGCGTCTACCCGGCCTCGGGCGCCGGAAACAGAGTATCGGCTGTGGTACCAGTTTTACCTTCACACCCAACGCGGCATCGACGGGCTGACCGCCAACCGGCGTGAGTTCTGCCAGTTGCTGTGGGCACTGTGGTCGCCGTCCTGGGCCGAGGGGCCGAGCCTGTATGGTAAAACCGCGCCCTCGTTTGATAACCCGGACTTTGTCGAGGTGGTGGTCCACTCCTACCGTCACCGCTTCATGTACGCACCGGGTGACCCGGCACTGGAAAGCATCGAGCAGGCACTGGTGCAGCCGCCGCCGATTTCGGTGCCGAGCATCTCGTTGTGCGGCGCCGATGACGGTGTGGGCCCAGCCCCGGTGGAAGATGATGACCTGGAAAATTTCAGCGGTTTCTATCGGCGTGAGGTGTTGGCCGGTGTGGGCCACAACATCCCCCAGGAAGCGCCCCACGCCACCCTTGAGGCGATCTTCGAACTGCTGGGCCTCAACCCCCAGCCGGGATCCTGAAGCTGAATACGCTGCCCTGCCCCGCCACGCTTTCAGCCCACAGGGTGCCGCCGTGGGCTTCGATGATGCCGTGGGAGATGTACAACCCCAGCCCACTGCCGGTGGGGTTGCCCTCGCGGGAGGTCCAGTAGCGATCGAAGATGTGCGGCAGGTGAGACGGGGCAATGCCGATGCCGTTGTCGCACACCCGGAACAGCACTTCGTCCCCCGCCGCCTCGGCAATCACTTCGATCACACCACCCTTCGGGGTAAATTTGAGGGCATTGCCCAGCAGGTTGGAAAACACCTGGAACAATCGCTCCGGGTCGGCCTGCACACACAGCCCAGGGGCGGCGCGCCAGGTCAGCCCGACACCCTTGTCTGCCGCCAGCGGCTGCCACATCGAGCAGATCTGCTCCTGAGTCGCCGCCACATCGAGCAGTTGCAGCGAGACGCTGTAGCGCCCGGCCTCGATGCGCGAGATATCGAGCAAGTCTTCCAGCAACGTGTTCATGCGTGAGGTGGCGTTTTGCATGGTTTCAATTGCGCAGGCAAGGCGCCGATTGGCCTTGTTGTCTTCAGCGGGCACCATGCTGCGCATCATGCCGCACTGCATCAGCAGGATAGTCAGCGGGCTGCGCAGGTCATGGGAGACCACGGCCACCAGTTCATCGCGCGCCCGCACAGCCTCATGTTCACGCATGACCTGGCGTGCCAGGTCATGCTCAAGCGCGTTGCGCCGCAGGCTCTCCACCGCCTGTAGCTCCGACAGCGACCAATACAGCGCCTTGCCGTCGACCTGCTGTTTCCATAGTTCAAACGACAGGCGCGGGCTCAAGGTCGCGGTGCCGGGTTCCCGATGCTTGACCGGCTGGCCGCTCCACTCCACCGTAGACTTGACCTGCGGGCGAAACCACATCACCGCGTTGTCCACCGGCTTTGGCAGGCAAAAGGCCAACAGGCCGCTGGCATGGGCCTGATAGGCCGCCGCCGGTGCGAAATCCACCGACAGTTGATGGCTGTGCACCACGCCTTTGCCCTGAGCGCGTACCCACTGGTACAGCGCGTGGATTTCAGCGCGGGTGGGGCAGATGCCAAACACATGCAGGCGCTCTTGCACCAGAATCGCCAAGCCACCGGCACTGGTCAGGGCCAGTAACGACTGCGCATGGGGCAGCAGGCTTTCCATCACATCGTGTTGGTCCGTCGCCATGGCCGTGACCAACGTCTCGATCATCGTGGCTTTGTCCTGCTGTTGGCGGCGCTCCTGTTGCTCCTGGAGCAAGGTGATCTGCATCGACAATAGCTGGCCAATGCTGGTACACGATGTGCGCAGCTCATGGGACACGCGCAACGGCTCGCGGTGGCCACAGGTGATAAGGCCCCAGAGTTGGTCGTCCTTGAGCAGTGAAATGCTCATGGAGGAACGCACGCCCATGTTCTTCAGATAATGGCAATGCACCGGCGACACACTGCGCAGCACGGCGAAGCTGAGGTCCAGCGGCGCTCCGTTGTCGGGGCGCAGGGCCGGCAGGATCGGCACCGGTTGGTACTCGGCATCGGGAATCACCCGCACCCAGTTCAGGCGGTACAACTCGCGGGCCTGGGGCGGGATGTCCGAGGCGGGGAAACACAGGCCCAGGTAGGGTTGCATGCCGTCGCTGAGGGCTTCGCCGATGACCTTGCCGTGGCCTTCCTGTTCGAAGCGGTACAGCGTGACCCGGTCGTAACCTGTGAGGGTACGAATTTCGGTGACGCACGTCTGGTACAACGCATCGAGCGTCTTGGCCGACTGCAGGCGACGCAACGCACGGGCCGTCTGTTGCCCTGTGGCGTGCCGGGCCGCAGTGGAGGGTTCCAGCTCCAGAAACAACAGCCCTTGATGGCGGTGGAGCAGGATGTCGTAGGTGACGCCATCGAGTACCAACTGATGGGGCTCATCTTCATCGGCGTCCAGGTCTGCCAGGGCCAGTCTCACCTGCGCCAGTGCTTTGTCGCCGAGAACGCTGGCCAGTGCGGGGCCCGACGCCACATTGAAGTTGCTGCTGGCCTGCTGGATCTGCAGCGCCGGCTCGCTCAACGTCAACAGCACGCCGTGAGGCTGGATCGAACCGGGAATGTGGATGGGTTCGTTGGCGCAATCGTCTATCAGCGTATCGACCGTGCTCATCGCAGCACCCCACAGCGGGCCAGCCACTGCTCGAAACACAGAAAGGTCGACTGCGCGACGTCAACGGCCTCCAGGCGTTCAGCAGGGGTTTGCAGTTGGTAGAGGCTATCAAGAAAGCGCTGCCACAGTGCGCTGGTCTCGGTGCCGTAGACATTCATGAAGGCGCCACCATTCGTGGAACCTACGCCAATCTTGATCTCGATCAGGTTGCGCAACACCTGGCCGCCGAGGGTGGCGCCTTCCAGCACATAGAGTGCGCCGAATGCTTGCGGCACGCTTTCGAAAGCAGGCAATTGCTGGCACAACGGCAACCCATCGACTTGCACCGGCTCAAGGCCCATGGCAACCAGGTCCGCGTGCAGGAAAGGGGTTTTGCCGCGCCGTGCCCATTCAAGGCCTGGGATACCCTCGGCCCACGGCGCCAGGGCGCGCTCCAGCGGTTGGTAGAAACCGTAATAAGCACTCATCAGCTCGCGATAGAGCGTCAGGTCCATTCGGGAAAAAGGCAGCCGGGTATCGAGGCGTCGATGCAGCGCAGCGGTTGCCGCGCGCAATTCGACAATGACAAGAGGAAGTGCATTCATGAGCTGTGCGTACGCCGGAAGGGTCGAAACCGCGACGTAGAGGCCTGGGATCAAGTCACTGCGCAAGGGGCTGTGGGTAACATAGCACCTTGATACAAAAGCGTACCTATTCGTTCAAACAGGTTCAGATTCAGGCGCGGGAGAAAACCGTTCGCGGTAAGCCTGGGGCGTGATCGATACCGCCCGCAGGAAGCTGCGGCGCATGGTTTCTTCACAGCCAAAACCACAGTGCACCGCGATGCGCTTGATCGAGACGCTGCTGTCGGCCAGTTGCCGGCGGGCGGTTTCCACGCGGATCAGTTCAACCGCCCGCGCCGGCGTCTGGCCGGTTTCGGCGCGGTAGTGGCGTACAAAACTGCGCTCGCTCATGCCCGCCTGGGCGGCCAGTGTGGCGATGTTCAAATCCAGGCTCAGGTGTTCGGCGATCCAGGCGTGCAACTCTGCAAAACGACTGCCGGCCTTTTGCAGGGACAACGTCACGCTGAACTGCGATTGCCCACCGGGGCGCTTGAGAAACACCACCAGGTGCCGCGCCACTTCCAGGGCCACGGTGCGGCCAAGGTCTTCTTCCACCAGCGCCAGGCACAAGTCGATACCGGCGGTCACTCCGGCAGAAGTCCACAGGTTGCCCTGCTGGATGAAAATCGGATTGGCCTCCACCGTCAGTTGTGGGTATTTGCGCGCCAGTTCTTCGCAGCGGGTCCAGTGGGTCACTACGCGGCAGCCGTCCAGCAAGCCGCTGGCCGCCAGCAGAAAAGCGCCGGTACACACTGAGGTCATGCGCCGCGACAGTGTGGCTTTCTGGCGAACCCAGTCCACCAGCGCCGGGTCTTCGGCGGCCCCGTACACGCCCCAGCCGCCGGCGATTACCAACGTGTCGCACGGCGCGTCGGCAGCCGGCAACGGCTCGGCCACCAATGCCAGGCCCGCCGAGGTCATCACCGGCTCTACCTGCGCGGCGATCACGCTGACCGCATAGGGCAGCGGCAAGCCCTGCTGGCGCGCCAGGTCATTGGCCGAGGCGAACACTTGCAGCGGCCCGGTGACGTCGAGCACCTGCACATTGGGGAACGCGAGCACATTGATGATTCTGGGCATGATTGGCGTAATTCGTGGGCTTAATGGCGTATACGCCAAAGCCTAGATGACTAGAGTGAAGCCGTCCATCCCTTTATCAGGCGCATTCCCCATGACCTTGCAGATTGGCTTTTTGTTGTTCCCAGGTATCCAGCAACTGGACCTCACCGGGCCTTATGACGTGTTGGGGTCGCTGCCGGATGTGCAGCTGCACCTGGTGTGGAAGGACTTGGCAGCGGTCACCTCCAGTACCGGGCTGGTGTTTACACCGAGCACCACCTTTGAGGAGTGCCCAAGGCTGGATGTGATCTGCGTGCCCGGAGGCTCAGGTGTCGGGGCGTTGATGGAGGATGAGCAAACGCTGGCGTTTCTCAAGGCCCAGGCGCAGACCGCGCGTTATATGACGTCGGTGTGCACCGGCTCCCTGGTGCTGGGCGCCGCGGGTTTGCTGCGCGGGCGTCGGGCGACCACTCACTGGGCCTACCACGACATGCTCGCCCCGCTTGGCGCGATCCCGGTGCAGGAGCGCGTGGTGCGTGACGGTAACCTGCTGACCGGTGGCGGGATTACCGCCGGGATCGATTTTGCCCTGACCCTGGCAGCCGAGCTGTACGGCGAGGCGGCGGCGCAGTTGGTGCAGTTGCAGATTGAATATGCCCCGGCCCCGCCGTTCAATGCAGGCCGGCCGGAAACCGCGCCGCAGCCTGTGTTGGAGGAAGCCCGCAAACGCACTGCCGAGTCGCGTAAGACGCGGGGCGAAATCGTGGCCCGGGCGGCGGCGCGGTTGGGTTAAGCGTTCGCGTGCCCGTGGCGGTCGGCGGGCACCAGATGCCCGATCGTGCCGTCGCCATACGCCCGTTCCACCTTGGAAATCACCACGTGATAACCGCCGTACCAGCGGCGGTACAGGCGCTTGGCTTCCAGGTGGGTCGGGTGGCTGGCAAAGGCGCGGATTGACGCTTCATCGCGCCAGTAATAACTGGCGTTGATCAACCCGCCATCCGCCGAGCGCCACGACTCGGCCCCCACATATCCCGGCAGCCTTGCCGCCAGTGCGTCGATCAAATCCGTGAGGCGCTGGAACTCGTCATCCCGTTCACCGGGCTTGTAGATAAAGGCTGCGATGTACATGGGTAACGTCCTTTTATAAGTGGTTTATCACGCTGGCCGAGACATCAGCGCCAACCGCACGGCCAGCACCATCAGCACGGTGGCTAGGCCCCATTTCTGTAAACCTGCGCTACCCGGTTTGCCGGCAAAAAACCGGCTCACCGCCCCGCCAAAAATCCCCAGCACGGCATGAAATACGCCGCTGATCAGCGTCAGGATGACCCCAAGTTGCACCAGTTGCAGCGCGATCGGCCCCGACTCAGGGCTGACGAATTGCGGCAGGAACACCATGAAAAACAGCAACGCCTTGGGGTTGAGCAAACTGTTGAGCATCGCCCGCACAAACACCCGGCCTAGGGGGACGCGGGTGACGTGGGCGGTGTCCAGGGCCGGTGTTTTTTGCAGGGTCTTGAACACCAGCCACAGCAGGTACAACACACCGGCATAGCGGATCAGGTCGAAGGCCGGCGGCCAGCTGGCGACCAGTGCGGTGACGCCGGTCGCGGTCAGGGCCGTGAGCAGCAGGTCCGCCACGCTGATGCCCAACCCCGACGCCACACCGCCACGCCAGCCATAGGTCACACCGTGGCTGATGACGAAGGCCATGTTTGGGCCCGGCGATAACAACAGCAGCAGGACTGCACCAGAGAAAACAGCCAGGGTTGCGAGGTCGATCATGCTCAAGCCATCCACCGGGAAAGCCTGTAGATTAATCAGCTCACCTGATACAAACAAAAAATTGATCTAGATACGCTTTGCACGGGAACGCGCCTTGGCTCAGGTCCGCTACAAACTGATCGTTGATGAACTGGCTACGCGGATTCGTGCCGGAAAATTGCCGCCGGGCACTCAGTTGCCGACCGTGCGCAACCTGATGAACAGCCATCGCATCGCCCTGGCCACCGCCTTGCGGGTGTACAGCGAACTGGAGGCCAGCGGCCTGGTGGTGGGTGAGCCGGGGCGTGGCACTTTTGTGCGCGACACCACGTTGCTGCGGGGCATGGGCCTGGTGCAACAGCCAATGCAACCGGGCACCGTGGACCTGAGCCTCAACTACCCTTCGCTGCCCGGCCAGGCCGAGATGCTGCGCGACGGTTTACGCGCCATCGCCGCCTCGGGCGACCTCGATGCGCTGCTGCATTCCGCCCCCCAGGGCGGCCGCGCCCATGAGCGACAGACCGCCGCACGGCACCTGCGCAATCGGCAGATTCGCGTGAGTGGCGAGCAAGTGCTGATCGTCAACGGTGCGCAACAAGGCCTCGCCGTCAGCCTGATGGCGCTGCTGCAACCGGGGGATGTGTTGGCGGTGGATGCGCTGACGTATCCCGGGCTGAAAACCCTGGCCCAGTCCCAGCGCATCGACCTGGAGCCGCTGCCGCAACCGGCCGGGCATACGGATCTGGATGCGCTGGAGGCCTTGTGCAAACGGCGCCCGGTGCGGGGGTTTTATTGCATGCCCACGTTGCACAATCCGCTGGGCACGGTGATGGGCGAAGCGGACCGGGAGCGCCTTGCAGCGTTGGCTGAGCGCTACGATTTTTTACTGATTGAGGACGGTGCCTATGCCTTTCTCGCTGAACCTGCGCCCAAGCCGTTGTTCACCTACGCGCCCTTGCGCACGGTGTATGTGTCTGGCCTTTCGAAGAGCGTGGCATCGGGGTTGCGGGTGGGGTTTATCGTGGCGCCCAAGGCGTGGGTGCCGGCGCTGGAGCAGGCGATTCGCGTCGCCACCTGGAGCACGCCGACGCTCACGGTCAACCTGGCGTGCCGCTGGATAGAATCCGGCGCGGTGGATGAGTTGGAAGAACAGAAGCGCCAGGATGCACGCCAACGTCAGGCGCTGGCCCGGGAGGTCTTGCAGGGTTGCGAGGTGATTGCGCATCCGGCGTCGTATTACCTGTGGCTGGTGTTGCCTGAGGGTTTGCGGGCGGATGCGGTGGTGGCTGCGCTTGAGGGCCAGGGTGTGCGTGTCACCAGTGCCGAGCCATTTGCCTGTACGGCGCATGTGCCGCATGCGTTACGGGTGGCACTGGGGTCGATTGATTTGGCGACGTTGAGATTAGCCTTGGGGAAAATTCGCGAGGCCATTCGGATATGAATAAAGGGCCAGCAGGGTAAATCCCTTTAATTTGCGGGACGTTTCCGAGACAATCTTTCGGCCTTGTGCCTGTTGGAACCGGTGGCTAGTCTTCGTCCCTTCACTGCTCATCAGTGAACGGGTTTAGTCGCCCGGTTCTGAAAAGGCGCATGGTCCCATCATGAGGTTTTATGGTGGCTGTGCGCAGGGCACCTTCGGGTGCGCCGGGTTTTTCCTTTTCGGCCGGTCGACTAACCTGCGTACAGCCGCCACCCTTCGTTTAGTCGCAAAGGGGTCGGCTCCGTAACCGAAAAGGAGCTACACCATGAGTAAGTCCGTCCCCGACCCACCCCTCGACCTGCTAAAAAACCGCGCCGCCTTCAATCGCGCCCTTGAACACTACCTGCCCTCCCAGGGCTTCCACACCGTGAACGAAGACCTGAGCTTCGAAGACTCCCTGCTCTACACCGCAAGCCTCCTGAGCAGCGCCTCGGCCACCGCGCTCGACTGCGGCGAACTGCTGCAAAGCCCCGAGCGCGCGAAATTATTGGCGGTGTGGCACCTGCTGGAAATTGCCAAGACCACGGTAGACCGCTCGATCGAGTGCCTGCACTTGCGCAAGGCTTGAAAGGTAACCACGAAGCCTAGTACCTCGCCGACGTGGTGAAGGATTCATCTCCTCA
The DNA here is from genome assembly GCF_034314165.1 of Pseudomonas sp. Bout1. GTDB lineage: Bacteria > Pseudomonadota > Gammaproteobacteria > Pseudomonadales > Pseudomonadaceae > Aquipseudomonas. Next base: position 4,944,070 of record NZ_JAVIWK010000001.1, read on the forward strand.
CCACTCGTCGCTTGTCCCCCAAAACCCCCGCATTCCGCCTCCGTCAAAAAAAGGTTTTCCTCCATTGCAGGAAAATTCCCAAATTTGTTCCTACACTCCAAAACGCCAGCATTTTGTTCTCGAAGAACCCGAGAATCCGACCAAGACAGTCAACAAACTGTCACGCAGAACAGTACCCGAAGTGTCTAGGACGCCACTCTTAAAAAAATGTCAAAACCTTGACGAACAAGAAAATCGGAACCATCATTTAGCCAGTACCCCGCAAATTCCCTGCAAATAGATAGGTAATTGCGTATTACCCAGCGAAGTAAGCCGTTCGTCTGGCGCCACTTATAAAGCAAGCCCTGCCTTTATGGATGAGCAGCCGAACACGGACGCCCTGGTGTGCAATGAGGGATGTTTTTATGCGTGAGAAGTCGTCAGTCGACAGCCTGTTTTTGACCCGGGCCGGCTTTATTGAGTTTTTTGTTGTTTTCGTAAAATTGATGCACGGCCTCACCGCCGTTTTACCGGCACTGATCCTGCTATTTTACCCAGACCCCATGGCGCCTGAACTGCGCGCCCACTTTCTCGGCTTGCTGCTGTTCTTCGCGATCCTGACGATTATCCTGTTCCAGGCCATGGGGGTGTACTCCGAGGAGTTGTTCAGCAACCGCCTGCGGTTTCGCACCATGCTGGTGGCCTGGTCCTCGGCCTTTTGCATCTTGCTGTTCATGTACCAGATCCTGCTGATGTTCCCGCAGTTGAGCCCACGCAACCTGGCGTTCTGGTTTATCACCAGCCTCGCGTTTTTCGGGCTGGAACGGATGGTGATGCTGCGCTTGTTCCGCAACCTGATGATGAACGGCAAATACCTGCAACGCACGGTGATACTCGGCTTCACCGACACCGCCGTGCACGTGGCTGACCACTTGCAACGCAATGGCGATATCCGCTCCGGCCTGATCGGTTTTATCGACGACCGCACCGAACGCATCCCCAAGGAATTGAGCAACCTGCCGCTGCTGGGCAATACCCGCGACCTGGAAAAACTGATCCGCTCCGAGCAGGTCAACCAGGTGATGATCACCCTGCCCTGGGCCGCCGAACAGCGCATCAACGGCTTGGTGAAGCGCCTGCGCCAAATGTCCGTCAACGTGATGCTGGTACCCGACATGGCCGCCTTGCGCTATGGCCACAGCCGCATCACCGATGTGGGCGGCATCCTGATGTTCAACACCTCCCATGTGCCGCTGCGGGGCTGGTCGCCGTTTATCAAGCGCTGCGAAGACCTGATCCTGGCGGCCCTTGGCCTGGTGGCGTTGTCGCCGATCATGTTGATCACGGCGATCGTCATCAAGCTCGACTCCAAAGGCCCGGTGCTGTTTCGCCAAAACCGCTTTGGCTACAACGACAACGTGATCCGGGTGTTCAAGTTTCGCTCGATGTACACCGAGATGAGCGACTTCAACGCCGACCGCCAAACCACCCGCGGCGACCCGCGCATCACCCGCGTGGGCCGGTTTATTCGCAAGACCAGCATTGATGAGTTGCCGCAGTTGTTCAACGTGCTGCTGGGCAATATGTCGATGGTCGGCCCGCGCCCACACGCCACTGCCACCAAGGCTGCCGGGGTGCCCTACGAAGTGGCCGTGAGCGAGTACAGCTCGCGGCACCGGGTGAAACCGGGCATCACGGGCTGGGCGCAAATCAACGGCTATCGTGGTGAGACCGACACCCTGTTCAAGATTCAGAAACGCGTCGAGTACGACCTGGAGTACATCTCGAAGTGGTCGGTGTGGTTCGATTTGTACATCGTTTTCATGACGGTCCCGGCCGTCCTTTCGACCAAGGAAGTCTATTGATGAACACCCTCAACGGCTTGATTCCCTGCATCATTTCCGGTGGCTCGGGTACTCGCCTGTGGCCGGTGTCGCGCCAGAACATGCCCAAGCCCTTCATGCGCATGCGTGATGGCCAAAGCCTGCTGCAAAAGACCTTCCTGCGGGCCAGTCATTTGCCGGGGGTGGAAAGCGTGTTGACGGTGACCAACCGCGACCTGCTGTTTCGCACACTTGACGACTACCGCGTGGTCAACAAGGCCCACCTGGCTCTGGACCTGTTGCTGGAGCCATTCGGTCGAAACACCGCCGCCGCCATCGCCGTGGCCGCCCTGCATGTGCAGGAGAGTTTCGGCAGCGAGGCGCAGTTGCTGATCCTGCCCGCCGACCATTTGATCCTTGATGAAAGCGCCTTTGCCGACGCCGTCACGCAAGCCCGTGACCTGGCGGAGGCCGGCTACCTGGTGACCTTCGGCATTCAGCCCGACCACCCGGAAACCGGCTTCGGCTACATCGAACAAGGCGAGGCACTGGGCCAGGGTTTCCGGGTCAAGCGCTTCGTCGAGAAGCCTGACCTCGCCACCGCCCAGGGTTACCTGGACGGCGGCAAACACCTGTGGAATGCCGGGATGTTCTGCTTCAAGGCCAGCACGCTGCTTGAGGAACTGGCGCTGCACGCCCCCGCCGTACTCGACGCCGCCAAGGCTGCCCTCGACCACGGCCACAGCCTGAATAACAACCACTGCCGCCAGCGTGAACTGAACGCCGAAGGGTTCGGTGCTGCGCCGGACATCTCGATCGACGTGGCGCTGATGGAAAAATCCACCCAAGTGGCCGTGGTGCCCTGCGACATCGGCTGGAGTGACATCGGTTCGTGGGACGCGCTGCGCCAGCTCACGCCCAGCGACGCCAACGGCAACCAGGTCAATGGCGAAGCGATCCTGCACGACGTGCACAACTGCTACATCGACTCGCCCAAGCGCGTGTTGGGCGCGGTGGGCGTGAGCGACCTGATCATCGTCGACACCCCGGACGCGATCCTGATCGCCGACGCCCGCCGCAGCCAGGATGTGCGTTATATCGTCGCCGAGCTCAAGCGCCAGGACCATCCGGCATTCAGCCTGCACCGCACCGTGACCCGGCCGTGGGGCACCTACACCGTGCTGGAAGAAAGCAGCCGCTTCAAGATCAAGCGCATCGTGGTCAAGCCCCAGGCTTCGCTGTCACTGCAAATGCACCATCACCGCAGCGAACACTGGGTGGTGGTCAGCGGTGCGGCGATGATTACCAACGGCGACCGTGAGTTCCTGATCAACGCCAACGAATCCACCTACATTCCGGCCGGGCACAAGCACCGCCTGACCAACCCCGGCATCATCGACCTGGTGATGATCGAGGTGCAGAGCGGCGAGTACCTGGGGGAAGACGACATTGTGCGCTTTGACGATATCTACGGGCGTGCGCCCGCAGAAGTGAAGCCCTGATATGCGCACCGCACTGATCATCCCGACCCGCAACGCCTCCAGCCACCTCGACCGGCTGCTGCCGGCGCTGCGCATGCAAACCCTGCAACCGGACGAAACCCTGGTGGTCGACAGTGCCTCCAGCGATGACACGGTGGCGCGTTTTCGCGAGTTCGGCGTACGGGTCGAGGTGATCGATGCCAAGGATTTCAATCATGGCGGCACCCGCCGCTGGGCCAGTGAACAGGTCGACGGCGACGCACTGATCGTGATGACCCAGGACGCGATCCCCGCCGCCCCCGAGACCTTCGCCAACCTGGTGGGCGAATTGCAACTGGACCCGCTCAACGGCGTCGCCTATGGCCGCCAACTGCCGCACCCGGATGCCGGTGTGCTGGGCGCCCAGTCACGCCACTTCAACTACCCGCCGCAAAGCCGCAGCAAAAGCCTGGCTGATGCGCCGGAACTGGGGATCAAGACCTGCTTCAGCTCGGATTCGTTTTCGGTGTACCGGCGCAGTGCCCTGCAGGCCGTCGGTGGTTTCCCCGCGGATGTGATCGGCAGCGAGGACGCCTACGTCGCTGCCCGCCTGTTGCTGGAAGGCTACAAGGTGCGCTACGCCGCCAGCGCCCTGGTCTATCACTCCCACGATTACCGCCTCATGGATGAGTTTCACCGCTACTTCGACATTGGCGTGTTCTACGGCCGCGAGCCGTGGATTCGCCAGGCTTTTGGCGATGCCGGCGGTGAAGGTAAACGCTATGTACTGGCCGAGCTTCGAGCATTACGCGAAGCCGGTGCATTGCACCGCGTACCCGAAGTACTGGTGCGCAGCGCGTTCAAATTGCTCGGCTACCGGCTGGGCCATCTGGAGCGCCAGCTCCCCCTCGCCCTCAAGCGGCGCATCAGCATGTTCCCCGGTTATTGGAGGTGAGCATCATGACCTACAGGAAGACCCCTTTGATGAAACGAACCTTGCTCGTCCTGGCCATGATGGCATTGGCCGCCTGCAATACCCCGGCGCGCATCGTCGCGCCCGATGGCAAGACGGTGAACGAGGGCAAGCAGGCCCTTGATCGCATGGCCCAGTTGCCGCCGGCGGTGGAGCGGATCCGAATCGGCGACCAACTGCGGATTGTCCGCGATGCCGGGGAAATGCCCACACTGTCGGCGTTCAACGTCAGCACGATTTATGAGCTGACGCTGTACACCGTGCAGAACGACGGCAAGATCAACTATCCCTTCCTGGGGCCGATCCAGGTGGCGCGGCGCACGCCGGCAGAGGTCGCCGCCGAACTGAGCCAGAAGCTCGCTCCGGTATACCGCGAACCCCGGGTGACGGTGAACATCAACCAGGCACCGGGCAACACGGTGATCGTCGGCGGTGCGGTGTTCAACCCGTCGGCAATCTCCATCGCCACGGCCCCGACCATGGAGCAGGCGATTCTCGGTGCCGGCGGCGTCAGCCCGGTGGGCAACGCAAGCATGGTGGCGCTGTTGCGTGAAGATGGCCAAGGTATCTATCACGCCTACTTCCTGGATTTCAGCCAGTACCTGAAGAACGGCGCACTGGGCCGCAAGCCCGTGGCGCTGCAACGCGGTGACGTGGTGTTTGTACCTAAATCCAACGTCGGTGAACGGATTCAAGGCGTGGACACTTACCTGAACCAGCTGATTCCCTTCACCAAATCCATTGGTGTGGGCTACAGCTACACCACGAACCACTAAAGGAGCGACATCCCATGATCGAGATCCGTTCTTTTCGTGATCTTCTGCGTCTGTTCTTCATCTTCAAGCACGAGTTCAAACTGGCGGCCCTTGCCGCGCTGGTGATCATTTTGCTGGGGGCGTTTCTGCTGCCGGCCAAGTATGAATCCACCGCGCGGTTGCTGGTGAAACCGGGCCGTGACTCGACGATGCCGATCGAGGTCGACAACCGTCAGCCAATCGTCATGCCGAGCACCCAGCGCGACCCGATTGTCGACGAAGAGCGCCTGCTGACCGGGCGCCCTATCGTGCGCGCCGTGGCCGAACATTACCTGGACGTGATGGACAAGATGCAGCCGCCGGAAGGCGTGTGGAAGCGCACCAAGTGGTACGTCAAAAAAGGCATCGGCTCGGTGTTCGACGGTGTGCGGGTGGTGCTGGAAACCGTCGGCATCATTGAAGAAACCACCCCGGTGGAACGCCTGGCGAAAAGCCTGGAGAAAAACTTCGACGTGACCCACGCCGTCGGCTCCACGGTGATGGACATCAGCTTCACCTGGGATGACCCGCAAATCGCCCAGGCGGTGGTCAAGGATTGGGTCGAAACCTACATCGACGAGCGCACCCAGGCCCTGGGCCGCAAGAGCCTGTACGCGTTCTATGAAGGCCAGGTGTCTTCCAGCGCTGCCCAGATCAAGAGCTACAAGGACCAGATCCTCACGCACTTGAATGACATCGGCGCATCGAGCATCACCGATCGCCTGGAAGACTTGTCTGAGCGGATCAACGTGCTGCGTGGCGAAGTGTTCAACTCCACGCGCTTGATTGCCTCGTCCGACAGCGCCATCGACAGTACCCGCAACCAACTCAAGGGCCAGCCCAAAGAGGTGACCACGGTACGCCAGATTGCACTGAACCCTCAGCAACAAGACTTGCGTCGCCTGCTCAACCAGAAGCTCCTGGAAAAAGCCGACATGATGCGTACCTACACGGATAACGCGCCGCCGGTCAAAGCTTTGGACGCGTCGATCCGTGCGATGCAGGCCCAGGTCGCCGGTGAAAGCGATACGGTACAAAGCTCGGAAAACCGTGCACCCAACACCCTGGAAATCCACCTGCAACGGGTACTGCTGGATGAAACCAGCAATAACCTGGCGCTGCGCACGCAACTGACGCAACAGCAAAAGCAACTGACGGAGCTGGAAGCCCAACGCAAGGACGCCCTGGCCATTGAGCCGGAACTGGCGCGCCTGGCCCGTGAGCTGAACGGCACCGAGAAAAACTACGCGCTGTATGTGGACAGCCTGGAAAAATCACGGATCGACCGGGAACTGGATAAAAGCCAGATCAGTAACATCGCGGTGATCGAAGAAGCCACACTCAACCCGGGGCGCGTCTTCCCGAAAACCCTGTTGATGCTGTTGCTGGCCATCCCGTTCTCGATCGTGGTCGGGCTGCTGGTGATCTACCTGTGCTACCTGCTGGACCAGCGTATTCACGACGGCGGCCTGGTGGAAGGCAAGTTTGGCCTGCCGCTGTGGACCACACTGCCGGAGCTGGACACCAGTACCGCGCAAAGCACCAACGCCTTCAACGCGAGTATCTATCGCCTGTATGGCTTGCTGCCGCTGGAGCAGATTGCCGAACAGGGCCTGACCCTGGGGCTGACTTCGGCACGACACGGCGAAGGGGTGAGTTTTATTGTTGAGCAGTTGCGCCAGTTGCTGGAAGAGAACGGCGTGCGGGTGCGGGTTGGCGGCGTTGAGCCGGCCATTCCGGGCCAGGTGGTGTTGTTGGATGCCTCGGCGCTGCTGGACAACCGCGACGCGTTCATCAACCTGCGCCGTGCCGACCTGATTGCGCTGGTGGTGGAAGCGCAAAAAAGTACGGTGCCGGTGGTTGAGCATGCACTGTCGATTCTCACCACGGCGTTTGGCAAGGTCGATGGCATCATCATCAACCGTCGCAAGTTCGAGGTGCCGGTCAAGGTGCTTAGAACCATCGCCAAATACCGGGGTTCGTTCTGATGCGTATCGCCCTGCTCGCTCCCCTGCCGCCAGAAAAGAACGGGATCGCCGACTACGCGAACCACTTCAAGACGGCACTGGAGCAACTGGGCGTCGAGGTGGCTACGCCCTTGACGGGCGTGGTCGGCAGCACGGCGTCGATCAAGCAGGCCATCGCCGGTTTCGACTGGCAGGGTGTCGATTTGGTCCACGCCGAACTGGGCGGTGGGCGGTTGGGGGAATTTTTGGCCCTGCGCGAATTGCGCAAGGCTTACCCTGCACTGCCACTGACCGCCACCGTGCATGACCCGGAACGCATGGTGTGGCGGCGCGAGCATTTGCCCTTTCCGCTGAACCTGATGGAGTCCTTGCCCAGCCCATTGCCCCAAGCGGCAGTGGTGCTGGCCGATCCCTTGACCCTGCGCGAAGAACGTCACGTCGCCCGGGGTTTGACCCGGCTGGTGACCCTCACCCGCCTGGGCGCCGACTGCCTGACGGCGCGCATGCACTTGCCCGCAGGCAGGGTGGCGGTGATCAACCACGCCAACCTGGGCATCCCGCCCGTGGCCCTGCCGCCACTGGACACGCTGCACCTGTTGTACTTTGGCTTTATCTACCGTGGCAAAGGCATAGAAGACCTGTTGCAGGCCCTGGCCGCCGTCTTCGAAAAAGCCCCTGAATTACGTGACCGTGTGCGCCTGACCCTGGCCGGTGGCACTGCCGCCGAAATGGCGTTTGGCGCAGGCGGCAATTACCTGGAGCAGTTGAACAGCCAGATCGCCGAACTCGGCCTGGCGGGCTCCATCGACTGGCGGCTGAATTTGCCCGCCGGCGACATCCCGCAGACGATCCAGGCGCACCATGTGATGGTGCTGCCGTATCGCGAATCGAAAAAGCTTGGCCTGCTGGGCCGCCAGCGCGGCACCAGCGGTGCATTGTCGTGGGCGGCTGCCTGCGGCCGTGGGGCGATTACCTCCGATGCCCGGGCGTTTGCCGAAGAAGTCTCCAGCGGTAACGGTGCCATCTATCCCCAAGGCGACGTAGCCGCCTTGAGCGAGCAACTGCTGCGGCTCGCGCGTAACCCGCAACTGGCCCGGGACTGGGCCGAGCGCGCCGCCGCGATTGGTCGCGAACGGCTGTGGCCACTGACCGCGCAGAAGTTTGCAACACTGTTTGAACAAGCCATTGCAGGAGGCAACCATGGCACGTAAACGCACTTACCTGGCGACCCTGGTGGTGGTCGCGGCACTGGGCCTGACCGCCTTTCTCTGGGGCCGCCCGGCCGACGCCGAAAGCCATGTGCTCAAGGGCAGCAAAGAGATCGTGTGGAAGGATTTCCTGGGGGTGAACGCGCAGTTCCTGTGGTTCAGCCCCGAGCGTTATCAGAAGCAGATCGACCGCCTCAAGGCCCTGGGCCTGGAATGGGTGCGCCTGGACCTGCATTGGGACCAACTGGAAACCGCCGAGAACCAGTACAACGTCGCGACCCTGGACGAGCTGGTGAACAAGCTGGCGCAGAACCAGATCAAGTCGGTGTTCTACCTGGTGGGCTCGGCGAAGTTCGCCACCACCGCGCCTGCCTCCTCGCCCTATCAGGACCAGTTCCCGCCCAAAGACCCAGGCATCTTCGCCAACCGCATGGCGTTGCTGGCCCAGCGTTACCCCAGCGTAGACGCGTGGCAGGTATGGAACGAACCCAACCTGCTGGGGTTCTGGCGCCCCGCCGCCGACCCGGCCGGCTATGCCAACCTATTGCAAGTCACCGCCGCCGCGCTGCGGGCGGTGAACCCGAACAAGCCGGTGGTAGCGGCCGGCATGGCGTTCTTCAGCGAAATGCCCAACGGCCAGAACATGCTCGACGGGCTGCTGCAACTGGGCGTGCCGAGCCTGAACACTGTCATGTCCTATCACCCCTACACCCAATTGCCCGAAGGCAACGAGCCGTCGAACCTGGACTTCGTCGCCAAGACCGGCGCCCTCAACCAGAAACTGCGGGCTGCCGGGGTCAAGACCCTGTGGAGCACCGAGTGGGGCTGGTCGACGTATAAAGGCCCGAAAGAGGTGCAGGATTTCATCACCCCACAAGGCCAGGCCGACTACATCGTGCGCCGTGTGGCCTTGATGAGCGCGCTGGATTTCGACAAGATTTTCCTGTTTACCCTGAGCGACCTGGACCAGCGCGCCAGCGTGCGCGACCAGAGCTATGGGTTGCTGGATATCGACACCAACCCCAAGCCGTCCTATACCGCGTTGCAGAATTTCCTGCAGGTGAGCGGGCCTAAATTGACCCCCGGCGACCCTCCCACCGCCGACCAGTTGCCCGATGGCCTGTTCAGCATCGGCTGGACCCGTGCCGACGGGCGCAAGGTATGGTTCTTCTGGTCGGCGCGTGGCGGCAGCGCACACTTGCCGGGCATGACCACTGCCACCTTGTATGACCCGTTACGCGGCACCGAAACACCTTTGAGTGGCACCAATGGACTGGACGTACCGGTCAAGCCGAACCTGCAAATTCTGTTATGGGATTGAAGCCACCCATGCGCATCCTCTGGATCCTGCCCTACTCGCCTTGGCCCGCTACCAGCGGTGGCAAGACGCGCCAGTTTCATTTGCTGCGCAGCCTGGCGGCGCGCGGGCATCGGATCACCCTGCTGTTGCATGACAAGAACGCCGTATCGCTGACCGATCGCCAGGTGCTGGAAACCTTCCTGGAACAACTGATCGTGCTGCCGCGCCGCCCGCTGCGTAGCCTGAAAACCCTGCTGGCCGGGCTGTTTGCGCCGTACCCGCTGCTGGTCAGCGTAAATGGCTTGTCGGGTGCACTGCAGGACACGTTTGAGCAATTGCTGTTAGAACATTGGGACGTGGTGCAGATCGAGCACACGTACACCTTCCAGCCTTACGAAAGTGCGCTGGCCCGTCGCTCCCAGCCGTTTGTACTGACCGAACACAATGTGGAGTCGTCCCTCGGCGCCGCCACCTACGACCGCTTGCCCGGCTGGGCGCTGCCGTTCATTCGCTACGATCAATGGCGCTACGCCCGCTGGGAACGCCGGGTGATGCGCCAGGCGGCGCAAGTGGTGGCCGTGACCGAAGCCGACGCCCAGACCCTGGCGCAGATTACCGGCAAACCGGTGCCGGTGGTGGTCAACGGCGTGGATTGCGCGCACTTCGCCGCTGCCCGCCCCGACCCGACGACCCGCCGCGTGCTGTTTCTCGGCAACTACGAATACGCACCCAACGTCGATGCCATCGAATGGGCTCTGGATGAAATCCTGCCAAAGGTCTGGGCCCGCTGCCCTGACGCGCGCATGAGTGTCTGCGGCTTTGGTATGCCCGAAAGCTGGCGGGAACGCTGGAAGGACGGGCGCATTGAGTGGCAAGGGTTTGTCCCCAACCTGCTGGCCCTGCAATCGAGTTGCTCGGTGTTTTTGGCGCCGTTGCGCCATGGCGGCGGCTCCAAGCTCAAAGTGCTTGAGGCACTCGCGGCCGGCCTGCCGCTGGCGAGTACCGACCAGGGCGTGTCCGGGCTGGACCTGGTGGAAGGCCTTGACTACCTCGGCGGCCAGACCGCCGACAGCCTGGCCGACGCCGTGGTGCGCCTGCTGCAACAGCCAGAAGTCGCCGCCCCGATGGGCGAAGCCGGTCGCGCCTATGTGCGCCGCGCCCACGACTGGAGCGTCGCCGCCAGCCAGTTGGAGCAGGTGTACGCGCAACTGTCGCCCCTGAGCCAAAAGGAGCCGGCATGCGCGTAGGCCTCGATTACCGCACCGTCGGCACCTCGCCGCAATCAGGCATCAGCCGCCAGGTGTACGCCCTGGAAGATGCCCTGCGCGCTATGCCCGGCATCGAGCTGGAACGCTTCAGTGTCGCGCCGCTGGGCGACGAACTGCGCCTGAACGCCCATTGCCCGGACTGGGGCTGCGCCAAGACTGCAATGCACCAACCTCATCAGCGCCTGCGTTTCGAGGCGGGGTTCTTGCCCAAGGCCCTGCGTAACGAGCACATCGATGTGTACATCAGCACCTTCAATATGGGCCTGCCGCTGCCACCCAAGCCCAAAGGCCTGCGCACCGTAGTGCTGCTGCATGACCTGTTTCAGATCACCCTGGACAACTACCACGCCAATCGCCTGAAGGCGATGATCTACAAGGCCAGCGATCGCTTGTCGATCACCTACGCGGTGCACACGGCAGACCGGGTGTGGACGCCTTCGCAATACAGTGCCGATGAAACCGTACGGCTGTTTCCCAAGGCGGCAGGCAAGATTCGTGTGCTGCCCAACCAGGTGGTCGGTTTTGTCGGACTGCCAGCGGACCTCTCGGCCCGGCAATTGCCCGAGCGCTATTGGCTGCTGGTGGGCACCCGGGAACTGCGCAAGAACGTGCCGTTCCTGGTGAACGCCTGGCAGCAGGCGCGCAGCCAGTCGCCCAGCGTGCCGGAACTGGTGCTGGTGGGCAGCCTGGAGCATTTGCCCGAAGCGCAACGCAACTACCCCGGCATACGCGCGTTGAGCGGTGTATCTGACGCCGAACTGCACGGGCTCTACCGCAAGGCCTCGCGCCTGTGGCAGCCTTCCTACGCGGAAGGCTTTGGCTTGCCGGTGATCGAAGCCCTGAGCGTCGGCACCCCGGTCGCGGTGGCCAGCGGTACCTCGCTGGACGAAATTACTCCACCCCTGGCGCCGCGTTTTTCACCCACCGACGGCGCAGCATTGGTGCAGTTGATGCTGCACCTGGCCGACCACCCTGTTGAACAGCCACCTGAACAGTTACGCAGCTGGGCCGAACGCTTCAACCACCAGGCCTACCGTCGGCGCCTGGCCGAACTGATCGAGGAATTGAATTGAGAATCTCACTGGGTAGCCTCGTCGCCATCGTCTTCGGCCTGCTGTTTGGTGGGTTGATCCTATTCCTTTCCCCGGCCAAGGCCGTGCTGGCGGTGATCGGCCTGGCCGCCGCCGTGACGATTTTGCGGTTCCCGTTCTGGGGGCTGCTGCTGTTCGCCCTGGTGGCGACGTTCATGCCCTACTCCACCCTCAACCTGGGGATTCGCAGTACGGTCAGCGAGGCGCTTATTGCCCTGACGTGGGCCGCGGTGATCTGGCACGGCTTCCTGTCACGCATGCCTGCCGTGCCATCGCTGTCCCGGCGCCCAACCGACCGGATGCTACTGTGGCTGATGATCTTCACGGTGGTGCCGTTTATCGTCGGCCAAGTGAGCATTACCGCCCAGGCCAGCGGCCTGGCCAACTGGCTGCGCTGGTTGCTGAACCTGTCGGTGCTGTTCCTCGCCGCCAAGCTGCTGGTTGAACAGAAGAACCGCGAAGCCCTGGTGATTGCACTGCTGCTGGGCACCCTGGCGATGCTGGTGATGTCTATCGGGGTGTTTATCCGTACGCGCTCGGCTTCGGGCATGCTGCCGATCCTGACCCTGATGAACTACGGCAGCATCGACACGTTGTCCCTTGGCCTGGATGCCATGGCCTCGCGCATGGGTTCGCCGTGGATGCACCCTAACGCCACTGGCGGGATCATGGCGTTGCTGCTGCCATTGGCGTTCTGCTACGGCATCACCAACACCGGCTGGAAACGCGGCCTCGGCCTGGGCGTTGCGTGCCTGGGCGCAGCGGCCTTGCTACTGGCCAGTAGCCGGGGCGCGATGGTCAGCCTGGCGCTGGTGCTGATCTGGATGGCGTCGCGGCGAGTGCCGTACACCGGGCGTTTGCTGATGATCGCCCTGGCATTGGCGGCGGCGCTGGTGGTGTCTTACCCACCGTTGCAGGAGCGTCTGGCGACGATTTTTTCGACACAGAATGCGAGTACCGAAGTGCGCTTTGACGAATACCGGATGTTCCCCCAGGCCGTGGCCAGTTACCCGCTGGGCATTGGCTTCAAGGTTGACCCGCCGGTGCCGGGCACACATTTGCTGGGGATCTCCAACCTGTGGCTGAACTTCGTCTACAAGACCGGCGTGATCAGCATGCTGCTGTTTATCGCCGTGACCTGGCGCTGGTGGCGCGAGTCCCGGCCGGAGATCGGCCCGATCCGCCTGACCAAGGACAACGCGATCTGGCTGGGCAGCACGGCCGGGATCCTGTCGGCATTGGTCAGCGGCTTTTTTGACCACTACTTCAGTTTTGCCCTGGTGATGATTGCGCTGTTCTGGCTGATGGTAGGGATCAACGTGCTGGAGGCGCGGCGACTGTTTCCGGCGCGGCTGCCACAGGCGAAGGCCTTGCACTTTCGCAAGCCCGTGCTCGACAGCGTCGGACCCTAGGCATGCTCGGATCGGCGTTCTGGTTGACCCTGGCGACCTTGCTGGGGCTGTGCCTCGGGTTTGCCCGTGAGTGGTTGTTGGTGGCGGCCTGGGGCGCGGGCGAGCGCAGTGATGCGTTCCTGATTGCGCTGTTCTTGCCCGAAGCGTTGCGCATGTCGCTGGCCGGTGGCGTGCTGAGTGCCGCCGCCCTGCCGCTGTACCTGCAACGCAAGGACGGCGAGCGCCTGGACTGGCTGGCGGTGTTGTTCCCGGCGCTGCTATTGATTGCCCTGCTGACCAGCCTGCTGTTGACGCTGCTGGCGCCGTGGCTGGTGCAACTGCTCGGCCCGGGGCTCGCGCAAACGGCCACCAGCCTTGCCAGCAGCAACTTGCAGATCCTTGCCTGGAGCGTGCCGGGGCTGATGCTACATGCACTGTTCAGTATTCCGTTGCAGGCCAGCGAGCGCTTTGTGGTCGCGGGGCTCGGTTCGTTGCTGTTCAACCTGCCGCCGGTGACCTACCTCGCCCTGGCCGGCACCGCCACGCAACCGCACGCGCTGGCATTGGCCTGCCTGACCGGCAGCCTGCTGATGCCGCTGGCGCTGTTGCCATCGATGGTGCGCCTGGGTTGGCGGCCGTGGCGGTTGCGCGCTTCGACATTGGAATTGCGTGAGCTGGGCGGGCGCATCGGGCCGTTACTGTTGAGCAACGGCGCCAGCCAGGGCTTGGCATTGATTGAGCGGCTGGTGGCGTCCTTGCTGGGTGAAGGCGCGGTGACGTGGGTCAACCTGGCCCGCAAGCTGATGAACTTGCCGCTGATTGCGCTGATGAGCCTCAACCAGGTGCTGCTGGGCATGATGAGCCGGCGCCAGGGCGACGAGCGCCTGGCCCTGCTCAAGCGCGGCCTGGAGACCGCCAGCCTGCTGACCCTGCCTGCCGGCGTCGGGCTGGTGGCGGCAGCGCCGAGCCTAGTGGCGTTGTTGCTGCCAAAGCAGTCGCTGGATTCGCCGTTGCCGCTGCTGCTGGCCTGGTTTGCCGTACCGCTGGTATTCGGCGCCTGGAATGCCCTGCTGGCGCGTTATGCCTACGCCGCCGGCGACACCCGCCAGCCGCTGCGTTGCGAGTTGCTGGGCAGCCTGGTCAACGTGGTGCTGCTGGGTATGCTGCCGTTTGTGTTTGGCCTGGCGGGCATCCCGCTGGCCGCGCTGGCCGGCGTGCTGTGCACCGCGTTACTGCTGATGCAACGCCAGGGTTTGCTCGGCGCCCTGCCCTGGAAGCGCCACTGGGTGTTGAGTGCTCTGGCGATGGGTGTGGCGGCACTGGTGTTGTTTCGGGTTCAAGGCATATGGCTGCAGTTGGGTTTGAGCACCCTGGCCGGGGCCGTGGTGTTGCTGGGCATGGGCCTGTGGCTCAAGCCGTGGCGCAAAGCAGATTTATAGAGTGGGAGCAGTCAGGTGAAAAAACGCTGGATTCAAATGGATATTGCCAAGGGTATTGGCATCCTGATTATCGTGTTCGGGCACAGCTGGTTTGTCGCCAGCTCCCTGGACTTGCTGTACCCGCTGCTGGCGGTGTTTATCCTGCCGCTGTTCTTCTTTCTTTCCGGGGTGTTTTTCAAGCCCGAGCAACCCTTTGTCGAGATGGCGGTGCGCAAGGCCGATGCATTGCTCAAGCCGTTCTTCTTCACCATGCTGGTGTACATCCTGATCCGCGACCTGCTGCGCGGCCAGGCGCTGCTGCCGGACATCGGCGGCGTGCTGTATGCCTCGGTGGACACCATTCCATGGCAGGCGCTGTGGTTCTTGCCGCACTTTTGGGTGGCGATTCTGTTCGGCTGGGTGATGTTGCGGCTGATGCAGCGCCTGGGCTTGTCACTGCCCGTGAGCTGTGTGGTGATCACCCTGCAACTGATGCTCGGGATCTGGACCCTGCCGTGGTTCTGGCAGGTGCCGGTGACCGTCGGGGGGCAGACGTGGACGATGCCGGGGCTGCCGTTCAGCCTTGATGTAACGCTGATCAGCAGCACCTATTTCATCTTCGGTTATCTGCTGCGGGACGTGTTGCGCCGCCACCAGAGTTCACTGCTGACCCTCCTGGGGGCAATGGCGCTGTTTGCGCTGGTGTTTATCTACAGTTGGGACACCATGGACCTGGCACAGCGGCGCTACGACCACTGGTTGTGGACCAGTTTGCTGGCGGTGATCGGGGTGTATGTGTGCTGGGCGCTGGCCGGGGTGATGATGGTCTCGGGGGTGCTGACGCGGGCCATGACCTACATCGGGCAGTCGACGTTGATTCTGTTGATCTTCCACGGGGAGATTCAGCACAAGACCGTGGACTTGATGGAGCGCGTGGGGCTGCATCCGCTGTTGTCCGCGAGCATCGGGCTGGTGGTGGCAGTGGTGGTGCCGTTGTTGATCGGCGAGGTGATCAAGCGGGTGGCGTTTTTGCGGTTTTTCTACTTTCCGTTTCCGGTGCGCAAGGCGCCGGTGGTGGCTGGGGAGAAGCCTGAAACGTAGTTTTTTCAAACGGCGCATAACCCTGTGGGAGCCGGGCTTGCCCGCGATGGCCGACTGTCAGTCAACTCTATGTCGACTGTCTGTCCCTCATCGCGGGCAAGCCCGGCTCCCACAGTGGTTTTTCGCCATGGCTGAGACCAGAGAAACGCCCGGCGCACCGACTGGCCGGTTCTTGCGAGGGTTCAATCGTCCAAGGATGGTTGCGGCGCAGGATGCTTGGTGTTCTTGCCAGCCTTGGCGCCCGGCTTGCCAGCCGCCGGGGCAGCAGGCTCAGGCTCGGCCGGGGCGGCCAGGTTCTTTTCAGCCTGGGGCATCTGGTCAATCGCGCTGAAGAACTCCGCCAGGTTGAGGGTATCTGGTGGCACGGTCTTCTCGAGTTTCTTCTCGCCGTCCTTGCCCACCAGAATCACTTTGGTGCCACTGCCGGCGCCCAATTTGAGTGCCCGGATCAGCGCGTTGGTTTCAGGCGGTGCGAGCTTCTTGTTGTCCTTCGCGTCCTTGGCGAACTTCTCGCCTTCGGCGCCGATGCTGCCGAATGACACGGTGTAGAGCACCATGTTGCGCTCTTCAAAGGACTGCTTGTTGGCAGGCTCCTCCAGCTGTTTCTTGAGGGTGGCCAACGTCGGGTTGCCGGAGTCGAGTTCCACCACCACCAACGGACGGGATTTACCCAAATCCTGCTTGAGTGGATTGAGATCATCCGCGGCCAGCAGCGGCCCCGTAAAAGCCATCAAGGTAGCCAGGGTCAGCGACCGGATGAGCATGCACACCTCCTTTGAATTCCATGCAGGTTTCTTGAGTTTCATGTGTGCGACAGTCAAATTCAAGGATGATTCCTACGACAACTTCAGAAAGCGTAGGTCAGGACGCCCGCGAAGCAAGGCGTTTAGCCACCTTACGCCTGATTGTTTCTTTTGATTGCGGTTGCTCATCGTGACCATTGCCAAGGCTCCTGCAGTGGGTTGAGGTGTTAGGCTAGGCCGTTCAATCGTTCAACGGGAAGCCATCATGCACAGCAAACGCGTCACGATCGAAGACTGGGACGGCGACGGCGCCATTCGCCTGCCAGACGAAGCCTTGCAGGAGCTGGGGCTGGATGTGGGCGACACGCTGTATATCGTCGAGACCTATGTGGGCACGCAAAAAGGCTTTGTGTTGTCGACCACGCCGAAGATTGCCGACCGGATGGATGAGTTGGTGGAAGAACTGAGCCACAAGCCCTAGCACGCTCGCCTGGCTTGCAACCGCGCCTTCACCTGCGGCTATTGCGGATCAATGATGCTCCAGCGCACCGAGGCGCAGGATCGTTGCCTGGGATTTCTCATTCAGTTCACCGGCGGTGAACTGCACCCGCACATGGAAGTTGCGCTGCCTGGTGCTCGTCAGTGGTCAAGATTGCAGGCTCTGGCCACTGCAAGGCAAGCCGTTTTAGAACAAGCCCATCTGCCCGCCCACCAGGGTGCCAAAGTCGTCGTTTACAAACGGCAGGATCGCATCTGCTACCGGTTGCAGCTGCCGGGTGACGTAGTGGTCGTAGTCGATCGGAGCCTGGCGCACCTCCAGCGGTTCGGGGCCGTTGACGGTGATCACGTAGCGGATCCAGCCACCGTTCTGGTACTGGCGCGGGCGGCCCTGGCGGTCGTTGTATTCATCCGCCAATCGTGCGGCACGTACGTGGGGCGGCACGTTGCGTTCGTAGTCGCCCAATTGCCGGCGCAGGCGTTTGCGGTAGATCAGCAATTCGTCGAGCTCACCGCTCAAGGTGCGGCGTACGTAGTCGCGCACGTAATCCTGATGGGGCTGGCGGTGGAAGATCCGCTGGTAGAGCTCCTGTTGGAATTGCCGGGCCAGGGGCGACCAGTCGCTGCGTACGGTTTCCAGGCCTTTGTAGATCATTTCTTCGCTGCCGTCGGCGCGGGTTACCAGCCCGGCGTAGCGCTTTTTGCTGCCCTCTTCGGCGCCGCGAATGGTCGGCATCAGGAAGCGGCTGAAGTGGGTTTCGTATTGCAGCTCCAGGGCGCTTTGCAGGCCAAACTCATTGTGCAGGCGCTCGCGCCACCAGGTGTTGACGTGCTGTACCAGGTCCAGGCCGATACGTGCGGCGTCCTCTTGGGAATGCGCGCTGCCGAGCCAGACGAAGGTCGAGTCGGTGTCGCCGTAGATCACTTCATAACCCCGGGCTTCAACCAGCTCGCGGGTCTGGCGCATGATCTGATGGCCGCGCAGGGTGATGGACGACGCCAGCCGGGTGTCGAAGAAGCGGCAACCGCTGGAGCCGAGTACGCCGTAGAAGGCGTTCATGATGATCTTCAGCGCCTGGGACAGCGGCGCGTTGTGTTCGCGCTTGGCCACTTCGCGGCCTTCGGAAACCCGCGCGACAATCGATGGCAGGCAATGCCGGGTGGCGAAAACCGCGCACCGCGAAAGCCTTCGACCGACTCACTGTCTTCGGGATGGCGCAGGCCTTCGACCAGGCCCACCGGGTCGATCAGGAAGCTGCGAATGATCGACGGGTAGAGGCTTTTGTAGTCGAGCACCAGCACCGATTCATAGAGGCCGGGGCGCGAGTCCATCACGAACCCGCCGGGGCTGGCCTGGGGCGGTTTGTCTCCCAGGTTCGGCGCGACGAAGCCCTGGCGGTGCATCAGCGGCATATACAGGTGAGTGAAGGCCGCCACCGAACCACCGTTGCGGTCCGCCGGCAGGCCGGTGACGCTGGCGCGTTCGAGGAGGAACTTGAGCAGCTCAGTCTTCTCGAAAATCCGCGTCACCAGCTCGCAATCCTTGAGGTTGTAGCGCGCGAGTGCCGGCTTGTCCTCGGCGAACATGCGGTTGATTTCGTCCATGCGCTGGTACGGCGTGGCGATCGATTTGCCTTCGCCGAGCAAGGTCTGGGCGACGTTTTCCAGGCTGAACGATTCAAAACTCCAGGTGGCCGAACGCAAGGCTTCGATGCCGTCGATGATCAGCCGCCCGGCCGCTGCGGCGAAGTAGTGGTTGCGGCTGCCATGCTCGCGCCAGCCCATGGCATCACCGCCACGGCCCAGCAGCAGCGGCACGTTCAGGCGCTGCGCATGTTCGTGCAAAACACGCAGGTCGAACTGCACCAGGTTCCAGCCGATAATCGCGTCGGGGTCGTGGGTGGCGAGCCACAGGTTCAGGCGTTCGAGCAGTTCGGCGCGGGTGTCGCAGTAGTCGAGTTTGAAGTCCACCGCGTCGGTTTTGTTCGGCGGGCCGAGCATGTACACCTGGCGTTCGCCGCAGCCTTCGAGAGCGATGGAATAGAGGTCGCCCTGGGCGGTGGTCTCGATGTCCAGCGACACCAGCTTGAGTGGTGGACGGTAATCCGGCGCGGGCTTCATCTGTGCCTCCACCAGCATGCCGCCCTCGCCCGGAGTGCCGCCGAACCACACCGGCGCGGTGATGAAGCGTTCCATCATGTAGCGATCAGGCGGGCGTACATCGCCTTCGTAGACATCAATACCGGCTTTGCGCAGGCGCTTTTCCAGGTCCATCAATTGGCGGTGCTGCTTGGTGTAGAGGCCCAGCACCGGGCGATGGTGGAAGTCGCAGAGCGCCAGGTCGCGCAACTCGATGCCGCGCTCGCCCTTGAGCTGCAGCTCGGCAGGCTTGCGATGGGCCTGGGGGATGAACATCACGGAGGTCTGCACCGGCAAGCGCACAAACCTTGGGCCTTGATCGGTGGCCAGCCAGAAGCTGACCTCCGTGCCTGCCGGGGTGTCGCGCCAATGCCGGGTCAGGACAAACCCCTGCTGTAAATCCACCTTGCCACACCTCAAGAATCGCTTTCAGGGCGTGATTCTACTCGGCCTGTGCCACGGCGCGGCGATTTAACGGGAATGACCTCTAACCCGGGTTGGACACCGGGGTCGCAACTGCGTAGTTTTCCACCCACTGCGCACAAGGACCCCGGCATGTCCCCCGACCTCACTTCCATCGAGCTGTTCCTCAAGGCGGTCAAGCTGGGCAACCTGTCCCGGGCGGCCGAGCAATCGCATCTCTCCCTCTCTGCCGCCAGCCGACGCCTGTCGCTGCTGGAGCAGCACTTCAAGGTTGCCCTGCTGACCCGCACCTCCACCGGGGTTTCACCGACGGCGGCCGGGGAAGTGTTGGCCCAGCATGCGCAGTCGATCCTGCGGGCGGTGGACGGCATGCATGCCGACCTCGCCGACTACGCCAAGGGCGCCACCGGCCGGGTGTGCCTGTACGCCAACAGTTCGGCGATGAGCCAGGAGCTGCCGCGCCAGCTGACTCAGTGGAATACCTTGCACCCGGGCATCCGCCTGGACATTCGCGAGGAGCGCAGCCGGGAAATCCTCCTGGCCGTGCGCGAGGGCGTGGCGGACGTCGGCATCGTCACCACCCGGCCCAGCGAAGAGCTGCGGTTTGAACCCTACTGCCAGGACCGCCTGTGCCTGATCGTGCCCAATGACCATCCGCTGAAAATGCGTCACGCGCGCTTCGAGGATTTGCTCGGCTATGAGTTCGTCGGCCTGGAAGACAACGCCGCGATTACCCCGCTGATTACCGAAGCCGCCGCGGCCATCGGCATGCCGTTGCGGCTGCGGATGCAGGTGCGCAGTTTCGAAGCGGTGTGCCGTTTGATTGCCGCAGGCCAAGGCGTGGGCGTGCTGCCACAGGGCGCGGTGCAGATTTTCCGCAAGGAGATGGCCTTGCGCTTTATCGAAATCGACGACAGCTGGGCCGACCGACAGATGTACCTGTGCATGCGCAAGGAACAGCCTTCGTTGACCAGCCTGGCGCTCTTCGACTACCTCAGCGCCAACCCTGCATAAACCTTCGGCCTTCGAATTTTGCGAAGGCCGATTTCACAATGAGCAATTCCCCTGTCGTTACAGCTGTGCCAAGAATGCCCTCGCCAGACCTTCCTATAAAAACAACACAGGAGACACGGCGTGTCCCAATCCCACACCCGCTCC
Source organism: Pseudomonas sp. Bout1 (assembly GCF_034314165.1). Taxonomy (GTDB): domain Bacteria; phylum Pseudomonadota; class Gammaproteobacteria; order Pseudomonadales; family Pseudomonadaceae; genus Aquipseudomonas. The sequence goes on from NZ_JAVIWK010000001.1 coordinate 4,964,804, forward strand.
ACCCACCGCATCGCCGTGATTCCCGGCGACGGCATCGGCCGCGAAGTCGTGCCCGAAGGCCTGCGGGTACTCGATGCCGTCAGCCGGCGCTTCGACATCCACTTTCACTTCGACCACTTTGCCTGGTGCAGCGAGCACTACCTGGCCCACGGCACGATGATGCCGCACGACTGGGCCGAGCAGATTGGCAGCCATGACGCGATCTTTTTCGGCGCCGTGGGTGCGCCAGACATCATTGCCGACCACACCGCCGTGTGGGAGTCACTGTTGAAGATCCGCCGCCAGTTTGACCAATACGTGAACATCCGCCCGGTACGCCTGATGCCTGGTGTGCCCTGCCCGCTGGCTGGCCGCGTGCCGGGAGACATCGACTTTATCGTGGTGCGGGAAAACACCGAGGGCGAATACTCCAGCGTCGGTGGGCGGATGTGGGAAGGCACCTCCCGGGAAATCGCGGTGCAGGAGTCGATCTTCTCCCGTGAAGGCGTGGACCGCGTGGTGGACTACGCCTTCAAACTGGCGCAACAGCGGCCCCGCAAAAACCTGGTGGCGGCGACTAAATCCAATGGTATCTCGATCACCATGCCGTTCTGGGACGAGCGGGTGAACGAGATTGCCCGACGCTACCCGGACGTGAAGACCACCAAGTTCCACATCGACATTCTGTGTGCGCACTTCGTGCAGCATCCTGACTGGTTCGATGTGGTGGTGGCCTCCAATCTGTTTGGCGACATCCTGTCCGACCTTGGCCCGGCCTGCACCGGCACCATTGGTATTGCGCCGTCGGCCAACCTGAATCCGCAGCGGCGTTACCCCTCGTTGTTTGAACCGGTACACGGTTCGGCGCCGGACATTGCCGGGCTGGGCGTAGCCAACCCTATCGGGCAAATCTGGTCGGCGGCGCTGATGATCGAGCACCTGGGTGACGGTGATCCGCTTTATCAGGAAGCCGCGGCGGCCATCGTGTATGCCATCGAAACGGTGCTTGCCGAAGGCCCGCGCACCCGCGAAATGGGCGGCAGCGCCAGCACCGTCGAAGTGGGCCGCGCCATCGCCGAATGCGTTTGCGGGAACAGGAGCTGAACATGACCAACGCACATTACATCGCCAACCAATGGCTGGCCTCGACTTCAAGGGAAGACATTCCGGTGATCGACCCCAGCACCGGTGAAACCTATTCGAGCATTGCCCGTGGCACCGCTGCCGATATCGATGCGGCGATCAGCGCGGCGCGCCTGGCACTCGGGGAAACCTTCGATGGGCCGTGGGGTTCGTTGTCTGCCGTGGAGCGCAGCCGCTTGCTGGCCAAGCTCGGCATGGCGGTGCTGGAACATCATGAGGAACTGGCGCAGATCGAAGCGCGGGACACCGGTAAGGCGCTGAAAGTCGCCCGCGCCGATGCCACCGCCCTCGCCCGTTATTTCGAGTACTACGCCGGGGCCGCCGACAAGCTGCACGGTGAAACCCTGCCGTATCAGGCCGGCTACACGGTGCTGACGGTACGCGAACCCCATGGCGTGACCGGGCATATCATCCCGTGGAATTACCCGATGCAGATTTTCGGGCGCAGCGTCGGCGCCTCGTTGGCGGCGGGCAATGCCTGTGTGGTCAAGCCGGCGGAAGATGCCAGCTTGTCTTTACTAAGGCTGGCGGAGATTGCCGCCGAGGTCGGCTTCCCGGCCGGCACGATCAATGTGGTGACCGGTTATGGCTATGAAGCCGGCGCAGCATTATGCGCACACCCAGGCATCGACCACATTTCCTTCACCGGCTCCACCGCCACCGGCACTGCGGTGTCGAAAGCCGCCGCCGAACGCCACTGCCCGGTGACCCTGGAGCTGGGCGGCAAGTCGCCGCAATTGGTATTTGCCGATGCCGACCTGGATGAAGCACTGCCGGTGCTGGTGAACGCCATCGTGCAGAACTGCGGGCAAACCTGCTCGGCCGGCAGCCGTTTGCTGGTGGAGCGCAGCATTTACGAAACCCTGCTTGCGCGCCTCAGCCAGCGTTTCAGTGAACTGCGCGCCGGGCCTTCGGCGCTGGACCTGGACATGGGCCCGCTGATCAACCAGAAGCAGCAACGCCAGGTGCGCGAGTTTATTCGCGAAGCCGAACAAGCCGGGATCAGCGTCGCCGCACGTGGGACAGTGGTGGCCGAGGCCGGCAGCGGCGGGTATTTCCAGGAAGCGGTGCTGTTTCGCGACGTGCCGCCAGACAGTCGCCTGGCGCAACAGGAAGTCTTTGGCCCGGTATTGGCCGTGATGCCTTTCGACGATGAAGCCGAAGCCATCCGCCTGGCCAACGGCACCGAGTTTGGCCTGGTAGCCGGCGTATGGACCCGCGACGGCGCTCGGCAACTGCGCCTGGCGCGCAAGCTGCGTTGTGGCCAGGTGTTCATCAATAACTATGGCGCCGGTGGCGGCGTCGAACTGCCATTTGGCGGGGTGAAGGCCAGCGGTTACGGCCGGGAAAAAGGCTTCGAGGCGCTGCTGGGCTTTACCACCTTGAAGACCATTGCGATCAAACACGGTTGATTCCTCACAACAACAAGAACGGAGAACACACCATGCGTTTAGCCAATAAAATTGCAATCGTCACCGGCGCCGGTTCGGGTTTTGGCGAGGGCATCGCCAAGACCTTCGCCCGCCAGGGCGCCAAGGTCATCGTCGCTGACATGAATGCCGTCGGCGGTCAGCGCGTAGTGAATGAAATTGCCGAAAGCGGCGGCCATGCGCATTTCATCGAGGTCAACGTGGCCAACGATGAAAGCATGGGCGCCCTGCTGCGCGGCACGCTGGAGCAATTCGGCGGCCTGGATATCGTCATCAACAATGCCGGCACCACCCACCGCAACCGGCCGATGCTGGAGGTCGACGAGGCCGAGTTCGACCGGGTGTTTGCGGTCAACGTCAAAAGCATCTTCCTGAGCGCCAGGCATTTTGTGCCGCACTTTCGCGGCCAGGGCGGTGGTGTGTTCGTCAACATTGCCTCCACCGCGGCGATCCGTCCGCGCCCGGGGCTGGTCTGGTATAACGGCAGCAAGGGTGCAGTGTTGGTCATGAGCAAGACCATGGCGGCAGAGTTGGGGCCGGACAATATCCGCGTCAACTGCGTGAACCCGGTAGTGGGTGCCACGGCATTGCTCAGCGAGTTCATGGGCGTGCCGGACACCCCGCAAAACCGCCAGAAGTTCATGGCGACCATTCCTCTGGGGCGTTTTTCAACCCCGCAAGACGTGGCCAACGCCTGCCTGTACCTGGCGTCGGACGAGGCGGCGTTCATCACTGGCACCTGCCTGGAAGTCGATGGCGGTCGCTGCGCGTAACTCACTCTCACAGGGACCGGAATTGCTATGTGTGATCTTCATAATAAGAATGAGCCGAACACCCGACAATTGCTTGAAGGCCTGCCAAAGAACTGGGGTAAATGGGGACCGGACGACGAAGTCGGCGCCCTCAATTATCTGACTGAAACCGAAGTGCTGCGCGGCGTGGCGTCGGTGCGCCAGGGCAAGACGTTTACCCTGCAAGTGCAGATCGGCCATCCCGACGGCGACCCGATGTGGCCGGCGCGTAACCCGTCGATGCGCTTCAACACCCTCGACCACAGCCATTACCATTTCGGCAAACAGCCACACATGACCGGCGGCGCGGCGTATTCCGACGACGTGATCTTCATGCAGCTGCAAGGCTCGACCCAGTACGACGCCCTCGGCCACGCCTGGTACGACAATCAACTGTGGAACGGCTACGACGCCCAGACCACTGTCGGCGGCATGGCCAAGGCCAGCGTGCTGGCGATTGCCGAGCGTGGCGTGGTCGGCCGCGCGGTGCTGATCGACATGGCCCGCCATCGCGGCAAGAAATGCCTGGGCCGTGGCGAAACCTTCAACCACCTGGACTTGCTCGACGCCGCCAAGGCCCAGGGTGTGACCATTGAAAAGCGCGACATCCTGATCATCCGCACCGGCTCCATGGGCGCGTTTTATGAGCTGGGTAAAGCCGAGTTCTTCAAGGACCTGATGGAGCCGGGGCTGACCTACAGCCGGGAGCTGGTGGAGTGGTTCCATGAGATGGAAATCCCCAACCTGGTGACCGATACGATCGCCAACGAGGTGATCACCGATCCGGTGTCGGGGGTGCAGATTCCGCTGCATTGCGCGCTGATGCGCAACCTGGGCATCGCCTTCACCGAAATCGTGCTGCTGGAGGAACTGGCCGCTGATTGCGCGGACGACGGCCAGTGGAAATTCCTCTACACCGCGGCGCCGTTGAAGATCGTCGGCGGCAGTGGTGCGCCGGTGAATCCGGTGGTGATCAAGTAGGCGTTCAATCCAGTGGCGAATTTGCGAATCGCGAACTCGCCACTAGACTCAGGGCTCCTCTTACATGGAAGTCCACTCAATGAACGTAATTCGCCCTCTTCGCCAGGCCATTGCCCTGGCTATGCTCCTGTCCGCTGGTGCCTTGACGGCACATGCCGCCGATATCCCGCTGTCCAAGTCCCTGGAAGCCGATGAGGTGACCACCAAGGTGCTCAAAGTGGATGCCGCCAGCCATCAGGTGGTACTGCAGGGCGCCGAAGGCCGGGAGGTGCATGTGCAGTTCAGCGATCAGGCCAAGGACCTGGGCAATCTGAAGGTAGGTGATCAGGTCAAGGTGCTGGTGACCCATTCGGTTGCGGCCGTGCTGGACACCGACATCGACAAGAGCGCACCGGACACCACCGAAAAAGCCGGCGTGCTGCGCGCTACCGCGGATAACCCAAACCCTGGCGGTGCGGCTTTCCGCCAGGTACAGGTGCAGTTGAAGATCACCCACATCGACCTGAAGAAAAACCAGGTGACCCTGGAAAACCCAGCCGGCCAGAGCAAAGTGCTGACCGTGGAAAAACCGGAAATTCGCGCCGGGCTGAAAAACCTCAAGGTCGGCCAGAGCGTGCTGGTGACCTACACCGACACCCTGCAAATCAGCACCGCCCACGAGGGCTGATGGCGCCGGCACCCCATCAGCTCACGGCTGATGGGATTTCGCCAAATAGTCTTCGATGTTATTCATCTGATCGTCCCAGCCTCGGGAGTTCTTCTTGTAGGCCTTTTGGCGGCGTGCGTCCGGGATCGCGTCAAAACCTGACTCCACCACCCGCAACAGGATGCCCTCGGCGTGATCCTCAAGGGTGAACTCCACCAGCGTGGGGGTTTCCGTGTCGTAATCCACCTCCTGGTCTACGGCATAGGGATGCCAACTGAACGAGAACCGCGTCTGCGGCTCAAGGCGTTCGATTCTCGCCTTCCACACCACGTGCTCGTAACCCGGGTAAGTAATCGGGGCTTCGATGGCCCGGCCCTGGGCAAACTGCTTGCCCTTGAGGGCGATGCCAAACCAGCTGCCGAATTGCTCGGCATCGGTCAGTGCTTCCCAAATGCGTTGACGTGGAGCGTTGAGCAGGACTTTACGTTTTATTTCATTTGATTCGTGCATGAGACACCTCCTGTATTGACAGTAGGCGACATCGACCAATGCGCAACCTTTGAAAAGGGATAAGGCATGACGGCGTCATGCCCTTGTGGCCTCAAACGTGGGGGTCACCCGGCGCCTTGCTGGGGGTCGCATATTGCGGCTTCAAGTGGCCTTCCTGGTCGAGCAGCCAGGCGTCCATGATCTGCCGCACCACCGGCCCCGCCACGCGGCCACCGGCCTCGCCGTTCTCGATCATCACCGAAATCACGATCCGGGGGTGTTCGGCCGGGGCGAAGCCGACGAACAGGGCATTGTCGCGGTTGCGTTCCAGGGTCTTGAGACGGTTGTAGCGTTCGCCCTGCTTGATCGCCACCACCTGTGCGGTACCACTCTTGCCGGCAATCCGGTATTGCGCGCCCAGCGCTGCTGCCCTGGCGATACCACGTGGGTCGTGCATTACCAACTGCATGCCGTGGTTGACCTGTTCCCAGTCACGCGGGTCCTTGAGGACCACGTTGGGCATCGGGTTTTCATCCACTGGCGGCACGCCGTTGATGGTCTTGGCCAGGTGCGGGCGGTTCCACACGCCTTTGTTGGCGATCAGGGCTGTGGCCTGGGCCAGTTGCAACGGGGTGACCTGCATGTAGCCCTGGCCAATGCCGAGGATCACGGTTTCGCCCGGGAACCATGGTTGGCGCCGGGTGGCGCGCTTCCAGGCTTGGGAAGGCATCAAGCCGGCCGACTCTTCGAACATGTCCAGCGAGACCTTCTGTCCGAGGCCGAACTCGGCCAGGTAGTCGTGCAGGCGGTCGATGCCCAGCTTGTGAGCCAGGTCATAGAAGTAGGTGTCGTTGGAGCGCATGATCGCCGCGTCCATGTCCACCCAGCCGTCGCCACTGTGGTTCCAGTTGCGGTATTTGTGGTCAAAATCCGGGAGTTGGTAGTAGCCCGGGTCGAACACGCGGGTCTGGGCGGTGACGACGCCGCTGTCGAGGCCGGCGATGGCCACTTCCGGCTTGATCGTCGAGCCCGGCGCGTAAAGCCCACGCAGCACACGGTTGAACAGCGGACGGTCGAGGGAATCGTGAAGCGCGGCGTATTCCTTGAAGCTGATGCCGGTAACGAACAGGTTCGGGTCAAAGCTTGGCTTGCTGACCATCGCGAGGACTTCGCCGGTTGCCGGGTCCAGGGCAACCACCGAGCCGCGCCGATCGCCAAGGGCTTCTTCAGCGGCTTCCTGGAGTTTGACGTCCAGGCTCAACACGATGTTTTTGCCGGGGATCGGGTCGGTGTGCTTGAGCACCCGCAGCACCCGGCCCTGGGCGTTGGTCTCGACCTCTTCATAGCCTACGTGCCCATGCAGTTCGGACTCATAGAAGCGCTCGATACCGGTCTTGCCGATGGACTGCGTGCCGCGGTACTCCACCGAGTCGAGGGCCTTGGATTCTTTTTCGTTGATCCGGCCGACGTAGCCAATGGAGTGGGCAAAGTGTGCACCCAGCGGGTAATGCCGGACGAATTGCGGCTCGACATCCACACCGGGAAGACGGAATTCGTTGACGGCCAGCACGGCGATCTGTTCTTCCGTCAGTTCGTAAAACAGGGTGACGGGCACGAACGGATGACGGGCCTGCTTGAGCGCCTTATCAAACACACCGCGATCTTCGGCGGGCAGATGCAGGAGGCTGACGATTTCGTCCAACTCACCTTTAAGGTCGGTCGTGCGCTCTCGGGTGATGATCAAGTTATAGCTGGGGCGGTTGTCGGCAAGGACTACGCCGTTGCGGTCATAGATCAAGCCCCGCGTCGGGGTAATCGGCAGGACGTGGACGCGATTGTTTTCGGAAATCGTAGAGTGATAGTCGTACTGCACCACCTGCAGGAAGTACATCCGGCCTACCAAGGCGCAAGTGATGCCGATTACCAGCAGCGCACAGGCCAGCAGCCGCTTGTTGACCAGGCGGTTTTCTTTTTCGTGATCCTTGATCGGTATTGGTTCAGGCATTTCTACAGCATCTCGTTGAATAAGGTCGACGCGGCTTCCTGCGCAAGTGAAATCCGTCCTTGTGAAAATGTGCTGCACCATACCAAAAATGCAGAAACACTTTGCATCGATTTCCCTGAACGGTGTGCTTATGGGGCCTCTTCATGCACTTTGGTTTGGGTCGTCGGCCTACTCATGCGTTTTTATGCTGAGAATCAGCTCAGGATCGACTTCGGCTCCAGGAAGGCTTCCAGGCCGAACGTGCCGTACTCGCGGCCAATCCCCGACTGTTTGAAACCGCCAAACGGGGCAAGTGGCTCATGGGCCAAGGTGTTGATCAGGACTCGGCCGGCATCGATGTGGCTGGCTAACCTGTGAGCACGCTGCGGATCTGATGACAGGATATACGCCTGGAGGCCGTAGGGCGTGTCGTTGGCGATGGTCAGTGCTTCCTCCTCGGTTGCGTAGGTAATGATCGAGAGCACCGGGCCGAAAATCTCCTCGCGGGCGATGGTCATTTGATTGTTCACGCGGCTGAATACCGTCGGTCTCACGAACCAGCCCGCCGTGATCCCCTCTGGCAAGCCCGGCCCGCCCGCTAATAGAAGGGCGCCCTCCTCGACTCCGATTTGAATGTAGCGCTGCACGCGTTCCCATTGCTTATGGCTGACCATAGGGCCGACAGCGGTGGCCGGATCACGGGGATTTCCGGCTTGTACTTTGGCGACCTCCTCGATCATCAGCGCTTCGATTTCAGCCAGGCGACTTTCAGGTACAAGGATCCGGGTACCGGCGATGCAGGCCTGGCCACTGTTCATGAAGCCGGCCTGGAGAGCCATGGGCACTGCGACGTTGAGGTCCGCATCATCGAGAATCAGAACCGGTGATTTGCCGCCCAACTCCAGGGTAACGCGCTTCAGGCTGTCGGCACCGGCACGCAGGATCGTTTTACCGACAGCGGTCGAGCCGGTGAACGAGACTTTTGCGATGTCGGGGTGGGTGCTCAACACGGCGCCTACGGTTTCACCACGGCCGGTAACGATGTTGAACACACCGGGAGGCAGGCCCGCGTCATGCAGCGCACGGCTGACTATGAACGTCTGGGTTGCGCTCATTTCACTGGGTTTGATCACTGCAGTACAGCCAGCGGCTAACGCCGCCGCGAGCTTTGCGCAGATGAAACCGGCGTTGCTGTTCCATGGGGTGATCAGCCCGGCCAAACCCAGAGGCTGCATAACCACTTCGGCAGTGCCAATGCGTCGGGTGAAGTTGTAGTTTTCCAGTACAGATGCGGCATCCTGCAAGACGCTGGCGGCGTGCCTGGCCATCCATCGCGCACGTGAAATCGGGGCGCCATATTCTTCGATGATTGCGTGGGTGAGTTCGTCTTCGATGGATTCAACTGCTGCGTGCATGCGTTTGAGATAGCCGATACGTACGTCTGTGGTGCTTTGGGAGAACTCGGCAAACGCTCGCTTGGCGGCGGCGATGGCGTCCAGGGCATCCTGTTCATTTGCCAATCGGACCTGGCCGATACGTTGGCCTGTGGCAGGGTTGAACAGGTCAAACAGTTCGTCGCCCTGGGGAGTCACAAAGGCGCCGTTGATGTAAATCTGGTTGATGTGTTGCATAGGTCCTCCGGGACACTGAGCTAATGCGTCCTACGGTAAGCCACTATGATTGAGCTGATAAGCCGTACAAATCGGCATGAGTTGATGAGTGAACCAGGACAATGAATACATCCGGACTCAATGAGCTGGAAGCCGTGCTGGCCGTGGCTCGGCATCGCAGTTTTCGTGCAGCGGCGACCGAGTTGAATGTGTCGACGTCGGCACTGAGCCACTCTATCGCAGGGCTCGAAGCACGGATGGGCGCGAGGCTGTTCAACCGCACTACGCGCAGCGTGTCGTTATCTGAAGTGGGCGCAGAGTTTGTCGAGACGATTACCCCGGCGCTGCAGAGCATCCGTACGGCCTTGGAGCAGGCGGGAAATCGCAGTTCAGAACCAGGCGGCACGTTGCGCCTGAATACCTCGGCGGGTGCGGCAAAGCAGGTGATGCCACTGCTGCTGGAATACCTGCGGCGTTATCCACGGATGAAGCTGGATATCGTCACTGAAGGGCGCCTGGTGGATATCGTTGCTCAAGGATTTGATGCGGGGATTCGACTCGGGGATACAGTGCCGCAAGACATGATCGCCGTCGATATCAGCCCGGCCCAGCGTTTTGCGGTATTGGGCAGCCCGGGCTACTTTACCCGCCACCCCATTCCTGTCAGCCCGTTGGATCTGCGTGCACATCAGTGTATTCGCAGCCGAATGCCCGGCGGTGCGATCTATCACTGGGAGTTTGAGCGTCATGGTGAAGCACTTGCTGTTGAGGTGCACGGCGCTTTGACACTGGATAACCCGACGCTGATGCTGGAGGCCGCCAGGGCGGGACTGGGATTGACCTACCTTACGGAATGGAACGCCGCTGCTGATTTGGCGAAGGGGACGTTAGTGCGCGTCCTGGAGGATTGGACGCCGTCTTTTGACTGCTTGCGCCTCTATTATCCAGGCAGACGTCATGTGCCGGCGGGGTTAAGGGCGCTGATTGAGCTGATCAGGGAGCAAGGCTTTTAAACCGTTTGCTCGTAACGTTTTCGACCGCGCAAAAACAAAACCCCTGATTGCGTTAGCAATCAGGGGTTCTGGAATTTAATCTTGACGATGACCTACTCTCACATGGGGAAACCCCACACTACCATCGGCGATGCATCGTTTCACTGCTGAGTTCGGGATGGGATCAGGTGGTTCCAATGCTCTATGGTCGTCAAGAAATTCGGGTACCGAGTCGTGGCCAGCTGGCCTCGCTTCAGCAAATTGGGTATGTGATAGCTTTCGGTGTTTTGTAAGATCTCGAACTTTCGGTTCGTTTCGTCTTCACACACCGCAATCTGATGCTTCTGCTTGTTTCCAAGTCAGGAGTAGTCAAATTGCTTGGGTGTTATATGGTCAAGCCTCACGGGCAATTAGTATTGGTTAGCTCAACGCCTCACAGCGCTTACACACCCAACCTATCAACGTCGTAGTCTTCGACGGCCCTTCAGGGAACTCAAGGTTCCAGTGAGATCTCATCTTGAGGCTAGTTTCCCGCTTAGATGCTTTCAGCGGTTATCTATTCCGAACATAGCTACCCGGCAATGCCACTGGCGTGACAACCGGAACACCAGAGGTTCGTCCACTCCGGTCCTCTCGTACTAGGAGCAGCCCCTCTCAAATCTCAAACGTCCACGGCAGATAGGGACCGAACTGTCTCACGACGTTCTAAACCCAGCTCGCGTACCACTTTAAATGGCGAACAGCCATACCCTTGGGACCGGCTTCAGCCCCAGGATGTGATGAGCCGACATCGAGGTGCCAAACACCGCCGTCGATATGAACTCTTGGGCGGTATCAGCCTGTTATCCCCGGAGTACCTTTTATCCGTTGAGCGATGGCCCTTCCATACAGAACCACCGGATCACTAAGACCTACTTTCGTACCTGCTCGACGTGTCTGTCTCGCAGTCAAGCGCGCTTTTGCCTTTATACTCTACGACCGATTTCCGACCGGTCTGAGCGCACCTTCGTACTCCTCCGTTACTCTTTAGGAGGAGACCGCCCCAGTCAAACTACCCACCATACACTGTCCTCGATCCGGATAACGGACCTGAGTTAGAACCTCAAAGTTGCCAGGGTGGTATTTCAAGGTTGGCTCCACGCGAACTGGCGTCCACGCTTCAAAGCCTCCCACCTATCCTACACAAGCAAATTCAAAGTCCAGTGCAAAGCTATAGTAAAGGTTCACGGGGTCTTTCCGTCTAGCCGCGGATACACTGCATCTTCACAGCGATTTCAATTTCACTGAGTCTCGGGTGGAGACAGCGCCGCCATCGTTACGCCATTCGTGCAGGTCGGAACTTACCCGACAAGGAATTTCGCTACCTTAGGACCGTTATAGTTACGGCCGCCGTTTACCGGGGCTTCGATCAAGAGCTTCGCGTTAGCTAACCCCATCAATTAACCTTCCGGCACCGGGCAGGCGTCACACCCTATACGTCCACTTTCGTGTTTGCAGAGTGCTGTGTTTTTAATAAACAGTCGCAGCGGCCTGGTATCTTCGACCGGCATGAGCTTACGGAGCAAGTCCTTCACCCTCACCGGCGCACCTTCTCCCGAAGTTACGGTGCCATTTTGCCTAGTTCCTTCACCCGAGTTCTCTCAAGCGCCTTGGTATTCTCTACCCAACCACCTGTGTCGGTTTGGGGTACGGTTCCTGGTTACCTGAAGCTTAGAAGCTTTTCTTGGAAGCATGGCATCAACCACTTCGTTAACTAAAAGTTAACTCGTCATCAGCTCTCGGCCTTAGAATCCCGGATTTACCTAAGATTCCAGCCTACCACCTTAAACTTGGACAACCAACGCCAAGCTGGCCTAGCCTTCTCCGTCCCTCCATCGCAATAACCAGAAGTACAGGAATATTAACCTGTTTTCCATCGACTACGCTTTTCAGCCTCGCCTTAGGGACCGACTAACCCTGCGTCGATTAACGTTGCGCAGGAAACCTTGGTCTTTCGGCGTGGGTGTTTTTCACACCCATTATCGTTACTCATGTCAGCATTCGCACTTCTGATACCTCCAGCAAGCTTCTCAACTCACCTTCACAGGCTTACAGAACGCTCCTCTACCGCATCATCCGAAGATGATACCCGTAGCTTCGGTGTATGGTTTGAGCCCCGTTACATCTTCCGCGCAGGCCGACTCGACTAGTGAGCTATTACGCTTTCTTTAAAGGGTGGCTGCTTCTAAGCCAACCTCCTAGCTGTCTAAGCCTTCCCACATCGTTTCCCACTTAACCATAACTTTGGGACCTTAGCTGACGGTCTGGGTTGTTTCCCTTTTCACGACGGACGTTAGCACCCGCCGTGTGTCTCCCATGCTCGGCACTTGTAGGTATTCGGAGTTTGCATCGGTTTGGTAAGTCGGGATGACCCCCTAGCCGAAACAGTGCTCTACCCCCTACAGTGATACATGAGGCGCTACCTAAATAGCTTTCGAGGAGAACCAGCTATCTCCGAGCTTGATTAGCCTTTCACTCCGATCCACAGGTCATCCGCTAACTTTTCAACGGTAGTCGGTTCGGTCCTCCAGTTAGTGTTACCCAACCTTCAACCTGCCCATGGATAGATCGCCCGGTTTCGGGTCTATTCCCAGCGACTAGACGCCCTATTAAGACTCGCTTTCGCTACGCCTCCCCTATTCGGTTAAGCTCGCCACTGAAAATAAGTCGCTGACCCATTATACAAAAGGTACGCAGTCACCCAACAAAGTGGGCTCCCACTGCTTGTACGCATACGGTTTCAGGATCTATTTCACTCCCCTCTCCGGGGTTCTTTTCGCCTTTCCCTCACGGTACTAGTTCACTATCGGTCAGTCAGTAGTATTTAGCCTTGGAGGATGGTCCCCCCATATTCAGACAAAGTTTCTCGTGCTCCGTCCTACTCGATTTCATGACTAAGAGATTTTCGCGTACAGGGCTATCACCCACTATGGCCGCACTTTCCAGAGCGTTCCGCTAATCTCAAAGCCACTTAAGGGCTAGTCCCCGTTCGCTCGCCACTACTAAGGGAATCTCGGTTGATTTCTTTTCCTCAGGGTACTTAGATGTTTCAGTTCCCCTGGTTCGCTCCATACACCTATGTATTCAGTGTAAGGTAACCATCTTATGATGGCTGGGTTCCCCCATTCAGACATCTCCGGATCAAAGTCTGTTTGCCGACTCCCCGAAGCTTTTCGCAGGCTACCACGTCTTTCATCGCCTCTGACTGCCAAGGCATCCACCGTATGCGCTTCTTCACTTGACCATATAACCCCAAGCAATCTGGTTATACTGTGAAGACGACATTCGCCGAAAATTCGCAATTACTTACAAATTTTACCTTAGCCTGATCCGTTACCAGTGAAAGTAACGTCCAGTCTATCTTTCTATCACATACCCAAATTTTTAAAGAACGATCTAATCAAAGACTAGAAATCAACATTCACCATCCTAACGATGGAATGCTCATTTCTAAGCTTTACGTGACAGAAGCAGTTAGTGGTGGAGCCAAACGGGATCGAACCGTTGACCTCCTGCGTGCAAGGCAGGCGCTCTCCCAGCTGAGCTATGGCCCCGTATTTCTACAGGCGTTTCCCACACAAAATTGGTGGGTCTGGGCAGATTCGAACTGCCGACCTCACCCTTATCAGGGGTGCGCTCTAACCAACTGAGCTACAGACCCAATTTCGGGCTGCTTCTATATCGTCTTCTTCAATGAATCAAGCAATTCGTGTGGGAACTTATGGAGCAGCTGATGTCGTCGATTAAGGAGGTGATCCAGCCGCAGGTTCCCCTACGGCTACCTTGTTACGACTTCACCCCAGTCATGAATCACACCGTGGTAACCGTCCTCCCGAAGGTTAGACTAGCTACTTCTGGTGCAACCCACTCCCATGGTGTGACGGGCGGTGTGTACAAGGCCCGGGAACGTATTCACCGCGACATTCTGATTCGCGATTACTAGCGATTCCGACTTCACGCAGTCGAGTTGCAGACTGCGATCCGGACTACGATCGGTTTTCTGGGATTAGCTCCACCTCGCGGCTTGGCAACCCTCTGTACCGACCATTGTAGCACGTGTGTAGCCCAGGCCGTAAGGGCCATGATGACTTGACGTCATCCCCACCTTCCTCCGGTTTGTCACCGGCAGTCTCCTTAGAGTGCCCACCATTACGTGCTGGTAACTAAGGACAAGGGTTGCGCTCGTTACGGGACTTAACCCAACATCTCACGACACGAGCTGACGACAGCCATGCAGCACCTGTCTCAATGTTCCCGAAGGCACCAATCTATCTCTAGAAAGTTCATTGGATGTCAAGGCCTGGTAAGGTTCTTCGCGTTGCTTCGAATTAAACCACATGCTCCACCGCTTGTGCGGGCCCCCGTCAATTCATTTGAGTTTTAACCTTGCGGCCGTACTCCCCAGGCGGTCAACTTAATGCGTTAGCTGCGCCACTAAGAGCTCAAGGCTCCCAACGGCTAGTTGACATCGTTTACGGCGTGGACTACCAGGGTATCTAATCCTGTTTGCTCCCCACGCTTTCGCACCTCAGTGTCAGTATCAGTCCAGGTGGTCGCCTTCGCCACTGGTGTTCCTTCCTATATCTACGCATTTCACCGCTACACAGGAAATTCCACCACCCTCTACCATACTCTAGCTCGTCAGTTTTGAATGCAGTTCCCAGGTTGAGCCCGGGGATTTCACATCCAACTTAACGAACCACCTACGCGCGCTTTACGCCCAGTAATTCCGATTAACGCTTGCACCCTCTGTATTACCGCGGCTGCTGGCACAGAGTTAGCCGGTGCTTATTCTGTCGGTAACGTCAAAACAGCAAAGTATTAATTTACTGCCCTTCCTCCCAACTTAAAGTGCTTTACAATCCGAAGACCTTCTTCACACACGCGGCATGGCTGGATCAGGCTTTCGCCCATTGTCCAATATTCCCCACTGCTGCCTCCCGTAGGAGTCTGGACCGTGTCTCAGTTCCAGTGTGACTGATCATCCTCTCAGACCAGTTACGGATCGTCGCCTTGGTGAGCCATTACCCCACCAACTAGCTAATCCGACCTAGGCTCATCTGATAGCGCAAGGCCCGAAGGTCCCCTGCTTTCTCCCGTAGGACGTATGCGGTATTAGCGTCCGTTTCCGAACGTTATCCCCCACTACCAGGCAGATTCCTAGGCATTACTCACCCGTCCGCCGCTCTCAAGAGAAGCAAGCTTCTCTCTACCGCTCGACTTGCATGTGTTAGGCCTGCCGCCAGCGTTCAATCTGAGCCATGATCAAACTCTTCAGTTCAAACATCTTTGGGTTTTTAAGAAACCCTAAACTTGGCTCAGCAATCGTTGGTTACATCTTTGATTTCTCGCGGAGTAACTTGTGATGCTGATAATCTTGTTGACTATCAGTCTGACTCCACAAGCACCCACACGAATTGCTTGATTCAGTTGTTAAAGAGCGGTTGGTTAAGATCTTTCGTCTCAACCGAGGCGCGCATTCTACAGCAGCCTCATTTGCTGTCAAGTGATTATCTTCAGAAGTTTTCGAAGAATTCTTCAACAACTTCAACCACTTGCGCTTCCGATCTCTCGTTAGCGGGAGGCGAATTCTACAGCGTTACACGCTGCTGTCAACACCTCTTTTTCTCCGCTTTCGACCGAGAAGATCGAGACGTTAATAGAGCCAAACAACACTGCCCTACCAACTCCTTCTGGACTTCGATGAACTGAAGCAGCTCGCTGCCGAAACCTGCATAACTCTTTGTTTACCAAGGAGTTTTCCGTTTCGACTGCGCCGGAAGTGGGGCGAATTATAGACTTCCAGGATCTGCCGTCAACCCTTAATTCAGGATTTCGATCAATCCATCCCGCGAGTCGTAAGACCCTCCTCTATATAGAGCGACCCACAACAAACTGAGCAATATATTGCCCATTGCTCAACACTTGAGCATCATAGTCACTTCTGCTTCTTTAATACGACCCCGGACGAACACCCCCAATGACCACCTCCCCCCGTAGCATGGCCTCGACATTGTTCCCCGTCGGCCTGCTACTTATTGCGATGGCCTCCATTCAGTCAGGTGCATCGCTCGCCAAGACCATGTTCCCGATCGTGGGCGCCCAGGGCACCACCACCTTGCGCTTGGTTTTCGCCAGCGTGATCATGCTGCTTCTATTACGTCCATGGCGCGCCACGCTGACAGCCAAGTCGCTGCAGACAGTCATTGTTTATGGGATGGCGCTGGGCGGAATGAATTTCCTCTTCTATATGTCATTACGCACAGTCCCACTCGGAATCGCGGTGGCGCTCGAGTTCACCGGCCCACTGGCGGTCGCCATCTATGCCTCACGCCGCGCGGTGGACTTTCTCTGGATCGCGCTTGCCATCATTGGCCTGCTGTTGTTGATCCCCATGGGAGAAACCAGCAACGGCATCGACCTGACAGGCGCCGCCTATGCATTGGGCGCAGGCGTGTGCTGGGCGCTCTATATTCTGTTTGGTCAAAAGGCGGGCGCCGATAACGGCGTACAGACCGCCGCCCTCGGCGTCATGATTGCTGCACTGTTTGTCGCGCCAATTGGAATCGTGCATGCGGGCGCTGCATTACTCACGCCGTCGCTGATTCCGGTTGCCATTGGTGTTGCCGTTTTATCGACCGCCCTTCCCTACACGCTGGAGATGGTTGCCCTGACCCGCCTGCCTGCCCGCACCTTCGGCACGTTGATGAGTGTCGAGCCCGCGTTCGGCGCCTTGTCAGGCCTGTTTTTCCTTCAAGAGCACCTCTCCCTGGCGCAATGGCTGGCCATCACCTGCATTATTCTGGCGTCGGTCGGTGCAACCCTGACCATGCGTAACGAATCAAAGCCGCTCGTTCCGGCCGATTGATTCAGGATTTTACGTAGCTCTGGCATTTGCCGCTCAATTAGGCCATGTTTAGGCCGTAACCCAGTGTCATTCATGGAAAATTTCGATAAGGACATCATGAACGCTACACTCGAGAGCGAGCAAAGCAAGCTTCGTGCGGTTAAGCGAGGCGGCTATTAAGGATAGGAATGAAGCGAATTTTGATGCTGTTCGTGATTGTGGCAATCGCAGGGTGCGCCGCGACCACCAAGACCGAAGTGAAACGGGGAAAAAAAGGGCTGCATATCAACTGCTCGGGCCTGTCCTCTTCCTGGGACCAGTGCTACGCCAGTGCTGTTAATTCATGTGGCGCGAAAGGTTATAAAGTCATCGCCAAGTCCGGCGACAATGCCGAAGACCCAGGCGACTACCCGTTCGGCCTAAACCCCGCCGGTTATACCAGCCGAAGCATGATTGTCATCTGCAAGTAGCTGTTGGCCCCCTCACAGGTTCGACAGCTGCTGACTGAGCACTTCGTAGTTCGATGACAAGACCTGCGCCTGTATTTGCGGGCTGACCATCATTCGCGCGACCACCAGCGCGCCGATGCATTGCGACAGAATCGACCACGCCAGTGCCTCGCTGCCCAGCGTTGCCGCCCAGCCCGCCTGCAATCGGCAAATCCAGTCCTGCGCCTGCTGGCGCACCGCCGCATCAGATCGCGCAATCTCCGCACCCAGGCTTGGCAACGCGCAGCCGGCTTGCGACTGCTCCACATGGGCCATGCTCAGGTAGAACTTCAAACAGCGATGCAGCCGCTCACGGCTCTGCACGCCATTGCCATTCAAACGCTCAAGAGAGTGACTCAATTCACGCTCCACAATCGAGCTGAACAATTCGTCCTTCGAAGCAAAGTGACTGTAAAACGCACCGCCACTTAGCCCAATGGCTTTCATCAAGCCGTCCACGCCAACACTGGCAAACCCTTCTTTCTTTGCAAGCGCCGCACTGCTGTCCAGCAGTTTCTCTCTGGTTTCCTGTTTATGACTGGCCGAATATCGCATGACTTCCCCCGCTGGATTGGCAGCTTGACGCCTGTTAAATCGTAGCATAACGTTCGTTTGCCAAACGATCGTTTATTAAAGGATCTCCCATGACGAACAACAATAAAATCGTACTGGTGGTGGGTGCCGGCGACGCTACAGGTGGCGCCATCGCCAAACGCTTCGCCCGCGAAGGTTACGTGGCATGCGTGACTCGGCGCAGCGCCGATAAACTGCGCCCCCTGGTAGAAAGCATCCAGGCAACTGGCGGCGAGGCGCATGGTTTTGCCTGCGACGCCCGCAAGGAAGAAGACGTCATCGCACTGATCGAGAAGATTGAAACCGAACTGGGCCCGATTGAAGCCTTCGTGTTCAACATCGGCGCCAATGTGCCGTGCAGCATCCTGGAAGAAACTGCCCGCAAATACCTCAAGATCTGGGAAATGGCGTGTTTCTCAGGTTTCCTCAATGCGCGGGAAGTGGCCAAGCGCATGGTCACCCGGGAACGCGGGACCATCCTGTTTACCGGTGCCACCGCCGGACTGCGTGGCGCCGCCGGTTTTGCCGCATTCGCAGGCGCCAAACACGGGATCCGTGCACTGGCGCAAAGCATGGCCCGCGAGCTGGGCTCGCGGAACATCCACGTTGCCCACGTGGTAGTGGATGGCGCCATCGACACTGACTTCATCCGCGACAGCTTCCCGCAAAAGTATGCTCTCAAGGATCAGGACGGCATTCTCAACCCCGAGCACATCGCCGATAACTATTGGTACCTGCACAGCCAGCCCCGGGATGCCTGGACCTTCGAGTTGGACCTGCGCCCCTGGAATGAGCCCTGGTAAGTACGCCCTATAACAAAAACAGCGAGTACCCAGCATGAGTAAAACCGTTGAGTTTTTCTTTGACCTCGGCAGCCCCGCCACCTACTTGGCCTACACCCAGCTTCCAGGCCTGTGCGCAGTCACTGGCGCCCAGCTGATTTACAAGCCCATGTTGCTGGGAGGCGTGTTCAAGGCCACCGGCAATGTGTCGCCGGTCACCATTCCCGCAAAAGGCCGCTACATGCTTCAGGACCTCGCGCGCTACGCCCAGCGTTACAACGTCCCGCTCAAGTTCAATCCGCACTTTCCCATCAATACATTGATGTTGATGCGCGCCGTCACCGGCATTCAAATGCGCCAGCCCGAGCGCTTTCTCGACTTCATCGACGGCCTGTTCCGCGCACTTTGGGTGCAAGGCCGACACTTGGGAGACCCCGCCGTAGTAGCCGCAGTGCTGGCCGAGCACGGTTTTGATCCCGAAGAAGTCCTGGCGTTGACCCAAGATGACGACGTCAAGGCCACCCTCAAGGACAACACCGAGCACGCCATTCAGCGTGGCGTATTCGGCGCCCCAACCCTGTTCGTCGGCAACCAGTTGTTCTTCGGCCAGGACCGCCTGGAATTTGTCCGCGAAGCGCTGAGTTAGATTTCAATCACCAAACGCCCTTGAGCGCCGCCTCTGAGTAACTTATAGGCGGCGTTTGCCGTGTGCCGGTCGAAATGCCGCGCATCGAGGATCGGCTTGAGCTTTGCGGCGTCAATCAGCCGCGCTGCTTCGGCAAGAATCTGCCCATGGTGCGCGCGGCCCTTACCCGTCAGCATCGGCAACAGGGTAAACACTCCTGAATACGTCGCCCCGCGAAACGACAACGGCGCCAGGCTATGAGAGCCCCAGCCCAGGCAACTGAGCACATGGCCCTGATAAGTCCTGGCAAATCCAATCCCAGCACTGCGGGCAAAGGCTGACGGGCATGAGCAGCCTCGCCCGCAGCAATTTTTTCGTCCAATGGTTTGAGGCCGCTGGCCTTGATTCTCACCAGAACCTCACCGTTACCCGCAGGCGGCCTGGTAATCGTTGCCAGCCGTAACGGCCCATTCGGCACATCCACCATCAACGCCTGCATTTGAGTTGTATCAGTCATGGTCGTGCTCTCGGTTCGTCAGGAAGTGACCACGATAATGATCCGCCCCACTGATGCCGATAAGACGCTTAAAAACTATAGTGACCATGCTCATTTGGCATGAATCGGGAACCCCATGGATAAGCTCAACGCAATGGCCATTTTCGTCCGGGTGATCGAGCGCGGGAGTTTTTCTGCGGTCGCCCGGGAATTGCAGACCACTCAGCCCACTATCAGTAAAGTACTGCGCGCGCTGGAGACAGAGCTGGGAGGCAGGCTGATTTCCCGCAGCACACGCAAACTCTCCCTGACAGACGAAGGCCGGCCGGTTGGTCGCGCTGCTGCAGGACTACACCCCAAGGGCGCTGCCGATTCATGCCGTTTCGGCACCGAATCGTCGCGAGTCCGCCCGGGTCAAAGCGTTTATCGACTACATGGCCGATGCCCTGACCCAGGCGCCCGAGTTGCAGCCCCTTAGATAGCCGCCGTACGCACCTGCAACCATTCCAGCGCCGCGCCACTGAGCAGCGGGCTCAGGCGCTCACGCACCTGCGCGTGGTAGTCGTTGAACCATTGGCGCTCCTCCAGCGTCAGCAACGCTGGCTGCAGGCAACGGGTGTCGATCGGGCACAGGGTCAGCGTCTCAAACTTGAGGAACTCGCCAAACTCGGTCTTGCCCGCTTCACGGTTCAACACCAGGTTCTCGATGCGCACACCCCAACGGCCCGGGCGGTAAGTGCCCGGCTCGATGGAGGTAATCATGCCGGCCTGCATCGCGGTTTGTGGCGCAGCGACAGCTTGGTAAGCAATAACCTGCGGGCCTTCATGCACATTCAGGAAATAGCCTACGCCATGCCCGGTGCCGTGGCCGTAGTCCACGCCTTCGGCCCAGATAGGCGCGCGGGCAATCGAGTCCAGCAGCGGCGAAAGAATGCCCTTGGGGAAATGCGCGCGCGACAGCGCGATCACACCCTTGAGTACACGGGTGCAGTCGCGTTTCTGCTCTTCGCTTGGCGTGCCGACAGGCACCATCCGCGTGATATCGGTCGTGCCGCCCAGGTACTGGCCGCCCGAGTCGATCAGCAGCAAGCCATCGCCTTCGATCAGCGCGTGTTCCTCTTCGGTGGCGTGATAGTGCGGCATCGCACCATTGGCGTTGAACGCAGCAATCGTGTTGAAGCTCAATGACACATAACCCGGACGACGGGTACGCGCCGCCGTCAGGTGCTCATCAATGGTCAGCTCGGTTATGCGCTCCCGGCCCCATGCGCTGTCGAGCCAGGCGAAAAATTCGCACAAGGCCGCGCCATCCTGTTCCATGGCCTGGCGAATATGCTCGGCATCCGCCAGGCTCTTTCGCGACTTGGCCAAGGTGGTTGGGTTCAGGCCTTCGATCAGCTTGATGCCACTGCCGAGGTTTTCCAGCAAGCCGGCAGTCACCCGCGCCGGGTCGACTTGCACGCTGGCGCCCGATGGAATGGCCTTCAACGCCGCCGCGACTTCACTGTAATCGCGCAGGGTCACACCATCCTGTTCCAGCACGGCGCGAAGCTCGGCATCGACTTTGCTCAAGGCCACAAACAACGTTGCTTGCTGCTGGCCGATCAAGGCAAAGGACACAAACACCGGGTTGAACGAAACATCACCACCACGCAGGTTAAACAACCAGGCAATGTCATCCAGGGTCGCGATGAAGTGCCAGTCAGCGCCCTTCTCACTCAAGCTTTCGCGCAGGGCAGCAAGTTTTTCGCCACGGCTGACGGTGGCCTGAGGTGGCAGGTGCTGATAGATCGGCTGGTTCGGCAAGGTGGGACGGTCTTGCCAGACTTCACTCAACAGGTCGATATCCGTGCGCAAGCGCGCACCGCGTGCCTCCAGCTTGCTGCCCAGGGTGCGCGCCGAGGCCACGGCCATGACTGCGCCATCCACTGCCACTGTGCCGCCTTGCGGCGTCTGCTCTGCCAGCCATTCCAGCGGCCCGGGCTGGCCGGGTTGCAGCTTGACCAACTCAATGCCACTGCCATTGAGCTCCTTGGTCGCCTGTTCCCAATAGCGGCTGTCTGCCCACACGCCGGCGAAATTTTCGGTGACAATAAGCGTGCCCACCGAGCCGTGAAAGCCCGACAACCACTGGCGCCCTTGCCAGTAACCCGGCAGGTATTCAGACAAGTGCGGGTCGGCCGACGGCACCAACAGGGCATGAATGCCCTCGCGGCTCATCAGTTCGCGAGTGCGCGCCAGGCGCTGGGGAACCGTTCCATGGGTCAAAGGCTGTGTGCTCATCGTGTCTCCTGCTAACCACTAATAATTGTTATGGGGTCAAACGGCCCAAAACGCCGGTGCGCTGGCCAGTGCCGCCTTGATCAGTTGTACCGCCTGATCGATGTCCTGCTCGGTGGTAAACCGCCCGAGGCTCAAGCGAATGGTGCGACCTGCGCTGCGGGCATCATGGCCCAGCGCCAGAAGCACATGGGACGGTGCATTGCTCGCCGAATTGCAGGCCGAAGTGGCCGAGAAGGCAATGCCTGCGCTCAAGCCGGCAGAATTGAACTCGCCCTCGCTGAATGTCAGGCTCAAGGTGTGGGGAATGCGTTGGGTAAGGCTGCCATTGAGGCGCACGCCGGCAATCGTATTCAGCTGTTCCAGCAGGCGCTCGCGCAAGGCAACAATGGTCGCCTTCTCTTCTGCAAAGGAGGCTGCCGCCAACGCGAACGCGGTGCCCATGCCAGCAATCTGGTGCGTTGCCAGGGTGCCCGAACGCAAGCCGCCTTCATGGCCACCGCCGTGAATCTGCGCCAGCACTTTCTGCTGCGCACGCGGGCCGACGTACAGTGCGCCGATGCCCTTGGGCCCATAGAGCTTGTGGGCAGAAAACGACATCAGGTCCACCGGCCATTCGGCCAGGTCAATCGCCACCTTGCCCGCGCCTTGCGCTGCATCCACGTGAAACAACGCCCCGTGCTCACGCACTCGCGCGCCGATCGCCTGGATATCGTTGAGGGTGCCCAACTCGTTGTTCACCAGCATCAGCGACACCAGGAAGGTGTCCTCACGCAAGGCTTCGCTCACCGCCTCGACGCTGATCAAACCCTCGGCATCCGGCACCAGGTACGTCACGGCGACCCCGGCTTCCTGCAACTGGCGAGCGGTATCGAGCGTGGCCTTGTGTTCGATCTGGCTGGTGATGATGTGCCCGCCGGCCACGCCCCGCGCCTGGGCGACGCCCTTGATCGCGAGGTTATTGGATTCAGTGGCACCGGAGGTCCAGACGATGTGTGCTGGTTCGGCACCAACCAGTTCAGCCACCTGGCACCGCGCCTGCTCAACCGTTTGCCGGGCCTGTTGGCCAAACGCGTGGGAGCTGGACGCCGGGTTACCGAAGTTGGCATTGAAGCCCAGACACTCGACCATGACCTGAATGACCCGCTCATCCACCGGCGTGGTGGCGGCGTAGTCGAAATACAGCGGACGTTTATTCATGACGTTAAAGACTCGCAGAGCATGTTCCCGAGAACAGCGTCTCAGGGGCAGCGATCAGAAAGAAAGATGGTTTACCTGATCCCGTGCCGTTAAAGAAAGACCACTTTATTTAAAAGTGCGTAGGAACGCTCCTGAAATTCAGCTTAACAGGCTCCACGAAACGGATGGCAAACAAAAAGCCCGAGGTTCCTGTAGGAAACCTCGGGCTCATCGACTTGGCCGCTGGCTCAACTGGGGCGACCGTGCAGCATCACGCCGCGCTCGGCATTCATTTCACCCTGGCGGTCAAAACCAAAGGTTTTCTGTGGCTGGCCGGTCAGTTCGGCTCTCTTCTGTTGGTATTCATCAAACGACAGGCCTCGACGGCTCAACGCTTCCAGCGCCAGTTCCTTGCTCTCCTCGGCCGAGTAGCCACGCAGTTCAGGCGACGAAGGCGTCGCACAACCGGCAAGGACTGAGGTGACAAGCAATACACAAATGGCGAGAAAACGGTTCATGGCGAAGGTCCTGCGAAACGGGTTGAAGTCAATGAGCACAGGCTACTCCCGCCCCTGCGCAGTGAAAAATCACCCGCCGTGATAGTCGCTATCAACCGTTGCGACACCCGTGATAGGCACATCTCATATTCCATACAGATCTATAAATA
This sequence comes from Pseudomonas sp. Bout1, assembly GCF_034314165.1. Classification (GTDB taxonomy): domain Bacteria; phylum Pseudomonadota; class Gammaproteobacteria; order Pseudomonadales; family Pseudomonadaceae; genus Aquipseudomonas. The sequence continues at coordinate 4,988,825 of NZ_JAVIWK010000001.1, forward strand.
TGGAAATACGTTCATTTACGGAATAACTACAACCCTCTATAAATGGCTCCAATGCACACGCCGCTGTTCGCCTGGCAACTGTTGCCCAGGCAACAGTCATTCAACAAAACACCAGGCAGACAACACCGTCATTTTCCAACACCTGGCCCACAGCCCGCGCCAGTCAAGGCCTGCACCGCTTGGTACAGCTCTTGCTCAAGCCCTGCTACTGCTCTTGCCCTGAGCCACTGTTGAAAAAGGAACTGTTGATGACCCGTCCATTGAATGTCGTTGCCCTCTCCGGCGGAACCTGGCGCCCGTCCCGCACTCTGGTGCTGACCCAAGCGGTGCTGGCCGAACTGGCCAATCAATTGCCGATCCAGACCACCCTGATTGAACTGGGCGACATTGCCCGACCGCTGGGTGGCGCGCTGTCCCGCCAGGAACTGCCCGCCGACGTCGAAGCGCAACTGCAAGCCATCGAACAGGCCGACCTGCTGATCGTCGCGGCGCCGGTGTACCGCGGCTCTTACCCCGGCCTGCTCAAGCACCTGTTCGACCTGGTCGACCTCAACGCGCTGATCAACACCCCGGTATTGCTGGCGGCCACCGGCGGCAGCGAACGCCATGCCCTAGTACTCGATCACCAACTGCGCCCGCTGTTCAGCTTCTTCCAGGCCCTGACCTTGCCGATTGGCGTGTACGCCACCGAGGCCGATTTCACCGATTACCAAATAACCAGTGAGCCCTTGAAGGCCCGCATTCGCCTTGCTGCAGAACGCGCCGCGCCGTTGTTTGCCGCGCACCCCACCTCTCTGCTGAAAATCGCTTAAGGATTTGTCATGGATGTTTTCTGGTTTCTGCCTACCCACGGTGACGGCCATTACTTGGGCACCACCCAAGGCGCTCGCCCGGTCACCCTCAACTATTTGAAACAAGTCGCCCAGGCTGCGGACAACCTCGGCTATCACGGCGTGCTGATCCCCACCGGCCGCTCCTGTGAAGACTCCTGGGTGATCGCCTCGGCACTGGTGCCGTTGACCGAACGCCTGCGTTACCTGGTGGCGATTCGCCCGGGGATCATTTCGCCAACCGTCTCGGCACGCATGGCCGCGACCCTCGACCGCCTGTCCAATGGCCGCCTGTTGATCAACGTGGTGACCGGCGGCGACCCCGACGAGAACCGCGGCGACGGCAGTTTCCTCGATCACAGCGAACGCTATGAAGTGACCGACGAATTCCTCAAGATCTGGCGCCGTGTGTTGCAGGGCGAATCGGTGGACTTCGAAGGCAAACACCTGCGCGTACAGAACGCCAAGGCACTTTACCCACCAGTGCAGAAGCCTTACCCACCGCTGTATTTCGGTGGTTCCTCCGACGCCGCCCACGACCTCGCTGCCGAACAGGTGGATGTGTACCTGACCTGGGGCGAACCACCGGCCGCCGTCGCGGAAAAACTTGCCGACGTGCGTGAGCGCGCCGCGCGTCATGGCCGCACCGTCAAGTTCGGGATTCGCCTGCATGTGATCGTGCGAGAAACCGAAGAAGACGCCTGGAAAGCCGCCGCCAAACTGATCGAACACATCAGCGACGAAACCATCGCTGCCGCGCAAAAATCCTTCTCGCGCTTTGACTCCGAAGGCCAGCGCCGCATGGCTGCGCTGCACGACGGGCGCCGCGACAACCTGGAAATCGCCCCCAACCTGTGGGCCGGCGTCGGCCTGGTACGTGGCGGCGCGGGCACGGCCCTGGTGGGCAACCCCCAACAAGTTGCCGAGCGGATCAAGGAATACGCAGACCTGGGCATCGAGAGCTTCATCTTCTCCGGCTACCCGCACCTGGAAGAGGCGTACCGCTTTGCCGAGTTGGTGTTCCCGCTGCTGCCGGAACCCTACGCCAGCCTGGCCGGGCGCGGCATCACCAACCTCACGGGGCCGTTCGGCGAAATGATTGCCAACGACGTCCTGCCGGCAAAAGCCAAGGCCTGACCTGCCGTCTGCCGGGGCACGCCCCGGCACACCATGAGGAACACCGCGTGACAGCCAAACCCAACAGCGCCCTGCCCTCACCCTTGCAGACTGCCAAACTGCTGGCCGCCGAATTCGCCCTCACCGCCGTCGAACGCGACGAGCGTGGCGGCACACCGAAAGCCGAACGTGACGCCCTGCGCCAAAGCGGCTTGCTGGCCCTGAGCATTCCCACCCAATACGGCGGCCTCGGTGCGCGCTGGAGCGAGACCCTTGAGGTGGTGCGCGAATTCGCCAAGGTCGACAGCTCCATCGCCCACGTCTTCGGGTTTCATCACCTGATGCTCGCCACCGTGCGGCTGTTCTCCCGCCCGGAGCAATGGCAACCCTGGTTCGAACAAACCGCGCGCAAAAACTGGTTCTGGGGCAATGCCCTCAACCCGCTGGATACGCGTACGGTGGTCAAGGCCTTCAGTGGCTGGCGCGAATTTTCCGGCAAGAAGAGTTTTTGCTCCGGCGCCAGCGACTCGGAAATGCTGATCGCCTCGGCCGTGGATGAAAGCGCCGGCGGCAAGCTGCTGATCGCGGCCATCCCGAGCGGGCGTACCGGCATCACCTTGCACAACGACTGGAACAATATCGGCCAGCGCCAGACCGACAGCGGCAGTGCCAGCTTCGAACGAGTACGCGTCGAAGAGTCGGAGTTGCTTCTGGATCCCGGCCCGTTGAGCACACCCTTCGCCTGCCTGCGCCCGCTGATCGCGCAGTTGACGTTCACCCATATGTTCCTCGGCATCGCCGAAGGCGCATTCGCCGAAGCCCGCAACTACACCCTGACCGAAACGCGACCCTGGCATAAATCCACCGTGCAGGACATTCGCCAGGACCCGTACGTGCTCAACCACTACGGCGAATTCTGGGTCGCCCTGGAAGGCGTGCGCCTGCTGGTGGAACGCGCCGCCGAACTGCTGGACCAGGCCTGGGCCAAGGGCCCGAGCCTCAGCGAAAGCGAGCGCGGTGAGCTGGCCATCGCCATCGCCACCGCCAAGGTCGCCGCTACCCGCAATGGCCTGGAACTGTGCAGCCGCCTGTTCGAAGTCACGGGTGCGCGCTCCACCCACGCCTCCCTGCGGCTGGACCGGCACTGGCGCAACCTGCGCACACAAACCTTGCACGACCCGGTCGACTACAAACTCCACGAACTGGGGGACTGGGCGTTGAACCAGTCCCTGCCGATTCCAACGTTCTACTCCTGAAAGAGGTGCACATGCAGCTTTTAACCTTACCGCCCTCGCCCGCGCTTGCGACCTCGATCCGCGCCACGGCCCAGGTCTTCGAAGACCCGAAATCCCAGGCGTTGCTGGCGCACATCCAGCAAGTCGCGCCCAGCGAAGCCAGCGTGCTGATCATCGGCGAAACCGGCACCGGTAAAGAGCTGGTGGCGCGCCATATCCATAACCTCAGCGCCCGGCGCAACCGGCCGTTCGTGGCGGTGAACTGCGGCGCGTTTTCCGAATCCCTGGTGGAAGCCGAGTTGTTCGGCCATGAAAAAGGCGCCTTCACCGGCGCCCTCAGCGCCAAGGCCGGCTGGTTCGAGGAGGCCGACGGCGGCACCTTGTTCCTCGACGAAATCGGCGACTTGCCGATGGCGATTCAGGTCAAGTTGCTGCGAGTACTCCAGGAACGTGAGGTGGTGCGCCTGGGCTCACGCAAAAGCATTCCCATCGATGTGCGGGTGTTGGCAGCCACCAACGTTCAGTTGGAAAAAGCCATCAATGCCGGGCATTTTCGCGAAGACCTGTACTACCGCCTCGACGTGGTCAGCCTGGAACTGAGCCCACTGCGCGATCGTCCCGGCGATATCCTGCCGCTCACCCGGCACTTCATCGAAGCCTACAGCCAGCGCCTGGGTTATGGCCCGATCACCATCAGCCGCGAAGCCGAGCAGAAACTCAAAAGCTACAGTTGGCCGGGCAACATCCGCGAGCTGGAAAACGTCATCCACCACACCCTGCTGATTTGCCGCAACGGTGTGATCGAGCGCGACGACCTGCGCCTGTCGAACATGCGTATCGAGCGTCAGGACGACAGCCAGCACGGCACCGACAACAGCGCCGAAGCGTTGCTGGAACGGGCTTTTCAAAAGCTCTTCGAGGAACAGGCCGGCGCCCTGCATGAAAAGGTCGAGGATGCGCTATTGCGCGCCGCCTACCGCTTCAGCCATTACAACCAGGTGCACACCGCCAACCTGCTGGGCCTGAGCCGTAACGTGACGCGTACCCGCCTGATCAAGATCGGCGAGTTGGCTGTGAACAAACGCCGCCCCGGCGAGAACGTGCAGGGCGAACGCATGTTGCACCTATCCATTTAGGCGGCATTGCAAGGCGTTGTCATGGCTGCGCTCGATGCTGCGCAGCACCTGGAACGAACCGAAGGTCACCGCCGTGGCTTGGTGGGCGCGGATCAGCGTCCAGAAATCTTCCTCACCGTGCTCAAAACACTTGAAGGCTGCCTCGCCATCCTCGCGAGAGCGCCATTGCAAGTAACTGAGCACCCGGCGTCCATCATCGCTGACCTGCACGCTGGCGTTGATAAAGCCGCCATGGCCCTGGGCCAAACGCTCGCTTTGGGATGAAAGAGCCGCCACCAACGCGGACTGCTGCTGAGGCTCGATCTGGAACTCGACCATCTGGGTAAAACTCAGACCCTTCTCTGATACCTGCATGAATATTCCCCTCTCACTGTAGGCACAATCTTGCGATTCGATGCCGCGCAGGGTAAAACCTCTAGTTAAGTCAAGGTCAAGGGCTTTTTCATGGTCAGCAAAGAACTCACCGTCGGCCAGTTGGCGGCCCGCAGTGGCGTGGCGGTTACCGCGCTGCACTTCTACGAAACCAAGGGGTTGATCAAGAGCAACCGCAATGCCGGCAATCAACGGCGCTACCCGCGGGATGTGTTGCGCCGCGTGGTGGTGATCAAGATAGCCCAGCGTTTGGGCATCCCCCTGGCGACGATCTTTGAGGCGCTGCAAACCCTGCCCGATGGCCGCACGCCCACCGCCGCCGACTGGGAGCGCCTGTCTGCACTATGGCGTGAGGATTTGGACCAGCGCATCGACAAGCTGATGCTGCTGCGGGACAAACTCAGTGGCTGCATTGGCTGCGGGTGTTTGTCGCTGGAGGCGTGCCCGCTGCGCAACCAGGACGACGTACTCGGTGAGCGCGGCCCCGGCGCGCAACTCTTGGAGCCCACCCCTGATCCCTGATGTGTGAACCCACACAAGCCAGCGTCCACCTTGGATCTGTCCGGGTCTTAGAAACCCGGGGCAATCTGCCCTTTGTAGCGGCTGAGGATGAACTGGCGTACTTCATCGGAATTCAACGCCTTGGCCAGCTTCTGGATGCCCGGGTCGTTGATGTTGTCGGGGCGCGCCACCAAATACTCGACGTACAGGCTCTTGCCCTTCTCCACGATCAACGCACTGTTGGTGTCGATCCCCGCTTCCAACGCATAGTTGGCAAACACAAATGCCAGGTCCACCTGGCTCACCGAACGGGCCAGCAACGCACCTTCCAGTTCACGAATTTTCAGGTGCTTGGGGTTCTCGACGATGTCCCGGGGCGTGGCCAGGGTGTTGCTCGAATCCTTGAGTTTGATCAGGCCGGCTTCGTCCAGCAGCACCAGCGCGCGGCCGGTGTTGACCGGGTCGTTGGGGATCGACACCGTCGCGCCGTCTTTCAACTCCGAGATATTTTTAATCTTGGTCGAATACGCGCCGAAAGGCTCGATGTGCACACCGACTACCGGCACCAGATTGGTATGCCGGGTCTTGTTGTAGTCATCCAGAAATGGCCGGTACTGGTAGTAATTGGCGTCAATATTCTTCAGTGCCAGTTGCTGGTTGGGCTGGATGAAATCGGTGAAGACCTTGATTTGCAGGTCCACGCCCTCCTTGGCCAGCACGGGTTTGACGAACTCGAGAATCTCGGCGTGAGGCACCGGTGTGGCACCCACTACCAACGTTTCGTTGGCGACGGCATTAAGGGAGAAGACAGCGGCCAAGATGGCCAGGGATTTTTTCATGGTTGCTCCGAAGACAGTAGTTACAGGAATAGGTATCAGCGGCGGCTGTAACGCGCCACCAAGCGGTCGCCGGTCATTTGCAGGGCCTGTACCAGCACCAACAGCAACAACACGGTGACCACCATCACGTCGGTCTGGAAACGCTGATAGCCGTAGCGGATGGCCAGGTCGCCCAGGCCACCGCCACCAATCACCCCGGCCATGGCGGTGTAGTCCACCAGCACAATCGCGGTGACGGTGACCGCCGCCAGCAGCCCGCCCCGGGCTTCGGGCAGCAGCGTGTGGCGGATCACCTGCCAGGTGCTGGCGCCCATGGATTGGGTGGCTTCCACCACGCCGCGGTCGACCTCACGCAAGGCGGTTTCCACCAGCCGCGCAAAGAACGGCGTACAGCCCACCACCAGCGGCGGAATCGTGCCGGCCACGCCCAGCGAAGTGCCCACCAGCAAGGTGGTCACCGGGATCAGCACAATCAGCAGGATGATGAACGGCAGCGAACGCAGCACGTTCACCACCACCGACAGCGCCCGATACACCACCAGGGTTTCGTGCAGCTGGCGCTTGCCGGTGAGGAACAACACCACCCCAAGCGGCAACCCCAGCAGCACGGTAAAACCCAGTGCGGCGCTGAGCATGCTCAGGGTTTCCAGGCAGGCTTGGCCGATGTCGGCCCAGTAGATGTGTTTAAACAGCTCGGCCATGGTTCAAGACCAATCGTGACGCGGTGGCTTGGCGCCGTTAAGCAGCCAGTTGCCGATCACGTGGTACTTCCAGCGCACCGGGTCATGCAGGGTATGCACCCGGGCATTGCGCCAGTGACGGTCGAAGTTGTGCTTTTTCAAGGTGGAACGGGTGCCGCCGAGTTCGAAGAGTTTGTTGCTGGCTTCGATGGCAATTTCGGTGGTCAGTACCTTGGCCCGGGCGACAGCCAGTGAGGCGTGGGCGACATTGTATTCGTCGGGTGCCGGGCGGGCGGCGTCCAGGGCTTTTCCGGCGCGTTCCAGCAAGGCTTCCGCCGCTTCCAGGCGAATATCCAACGCGCCGACCTGGATGATGGTCAGCGGGTCTTCGCTGGCTTTTTGCACCCCGGCATCGATCCAGGGCCGGGCGAATTGCTGGACGAACAGCACCGTGTCACGCAGTGCGGCGCGGGCGATGCCGGCGTCGATGGCAGCAGTGGTCAGTTGTGCGAATGGGCCAGCCAGAGTCGGTGAATCGTAGGAACGATGGGTAGCAAACAGGTTGAACGCGGGCACCGCCAGGTCCTCTGCCAACACCGTACCGCTGGAGGTGGTGCGCTGGCCCATGCTGTCCCAGTCGTCGACCACCACCAGGCCTTCAGTGCCGCGTGGCACGAACGCCAACTGCGCATTTTGCTCTTCGTCCAGCGCCAGCACCGCCAGCCAATGGGCGTACAACGAGCCGGTGCAATAACCCTTGCGACCGTTGATCACATAGCCGTCGCCTTGCCGGCGGATGGTCGCCTGGATGTCCTGGACGTTCTTGCCGCCGGTTTCCGACAGCGCATTGGCAAACCGGTGCCCTTGCAGCGCCAGGCCAAAAAAGTACGCCTGCTGCTCGGGCGTGCCTTGCAGGCGGATGTCTTCCAGCAGGCAGTAATGGTTCTGCGGGATTTGCCCCAGCGACGGGTCGGCCGCCGAGATAATCGCAATCACCTGGGCCAGCACCGCGTAGGACACCTGGGCGCCGCCAAATTCGCGGGGCACGCTGATGCCCCACAGGCCGCTATTGGAATACAAATCCACGACTTGTGCCGGCACCTGGCGGGTGCGGTCGCGTTCGGCGTCTTGCTCCAGCAACACGGCGGCGACCCGGTGGGCAACGGCCAGCGCCTGGGCCTCGTCGCGGATCAGCTCGGCGTTGGGGGTGTGGATCGGGTAATCGGCAGATACAGGCAGTACAGACATACAACGCTCTCGGGCGAATGGTTTACCTGAGGCATTGCAGCTTCTGTGCCTGAGGCGCCAAGCCTTCAAACACCAGGGTTTGCACCCGCTGCGCGCGCGGTAAAGCGCCCATGGCGCAGCAAACTGCCGGTTTGCTGTTGCCTGGCCAACACTGTGGCAAGACTGACCTGCGCCAGACCCCGCCAGGTCCCGGGCGCCGGCTTCAACACACTTCATGAACAACCCTTCCACGTTTTCCCCCTTGCCCCGGGGCCCGTGTAATTTCAGGATGCAGGCAATCATCACAAGGAGTCATTCCATGTTCGCCGGATTCCAAAAAGACCAGCGCCACGTCAACGGCGTGGACATCAGCTACCGCAAAGGTGGCGCAGGTCCCGGCCTGCTCCTGCTGCACGGGCACCCGCAGACCCACGTCATATGGCACAAAGTCGCCGAGCAATTGGCCGAACACTTCACTGTGGTCGCCGCCGACCTGCGCGGTTACGGCGACAGCAGCAAGCCCGACGCCAATGACCATCACACCCACTATTCAAAACGCGAAATGGCCCGCGACGGCGTCGAGCTGATGAAGACCCTGGGCTTTGAGGAGTTCTCGGTGCTGGCCCACGACCGCGGTGCCCGCGTCGCCCATCGCCTGGCGCTGGATCACCCAAGGGCTGTGCAGCGCATGGTGTTGCTGGACATCGCACCGACCCTTGCAATGTACGCCCAGACCGACGAAGCCTTCGCCCGCGCCTACTGGCACTGGTTCTTCTTGATCCGCCCGGCGCCGCTGCCCGAGAGCCTGATCGAAGGCAACCCGGAACTCTACCTGCGCAGCGTCATGGGCAGCCGCAGTGCAGGGCTCAAGCCATTCACCGATGAAGCCTTTGCCGAATACCTGCGTTGCCTGAAACTGCCGGGCACTGCCACCGGCATCTGCGAAGACTACCGCGCTGCCGCCGGTATTGACCTTGAACACGACCAGGCCGATATCGACAAAGGCAACCACCTGAACCTGCCGTTGCTGGTGATGTGGGGCGCCGAAGGTACCGTCGGCCGCTGCTTCGACCCCCTCAAGGAGTGGCAAAAAGTCGCGACCGACGTACGTGGCAAGGCCCTGCCGGCCGGCCACTACATCGCCGAAGAGGTTCCAGAAATCCTGCTTGCCGAAGTCCTGGCCTTCCTTCGCTGAACCTTTAGTCAACCGCTGACCTGACCGATCCCGCCCCGCAGGCTTGAAAAGCCTGCGACGGCACCTGCTTGCCCAAAAAACGCCGCGAGATAATAAAAATGACAATCAGAAAACTGCTGGGAACCCTGTATGTGCAGGTGATCATCGCCATTGTGCTGGGCGTGTTGATCGGCAACCACTGGCCCCAGGTGGGCATCGACCTCAAGCCCTTGGGCGACGGTTTTATCAAGCTGATCAAGATGATCATCGGCCCGATCATCTTCTGCACCGTGGTCTCCGGTATCACCAGCATGCACGACGTGAAACAGGTAGGCCGCGTGGGCGGCAAGGCGCTGCTGTATTTCGAGATCGTCTCCAGCATTGCCCTGGTAATCGGGATCCTCGCCGCCCACCTGTTGCATCCGGGCGTGGGCTTCAACATCGATGTGAAGACCCTCGACACCTCGGCCATCGCCGGTTTTGTCGGCCAGGCCGAACACGGCGAAGGCGTCATCGGCTTCCTGATGCACGTGATCCCCACCACCTTTTTTGACGCCTTCTCCAAGGGCGAAATCCTGCCGGTGCTGTTTGTGTCGGTGCTGTTTGGCCTCGGGCTGGTGATGATCGGCGAGAAGGGCCGGCCTTTGGTAGGCGTGATCAACCAGGCCAGCGAAGTGTTCTTCCGCATCGTCGGGATGATCAGCCGCGTCGCGCCGATCGGTGCCTTTGGGGCAATTGCCTTCACCATCGGCAAGTACGGCCTGGGTTCGCTGCTGCCGCTGCTGAAACTGGTGGGCACGTTCTACGTCACCGCGTTTTTTTTCGTGGCCGTGGTGCTGGGCAGCATCGCCAGGTATGCCGGTTTCAGCATCTTCAAGCTGCTGACTTACATCAAGGCCGAACTGTTGATCGTGTTGGGCACCAGCTCATCTGAATCGGCCCTGCCGCAACTGATCCAAAAGCTCGAAAGCCTCGGCGCCTCCAAAGGCGTGGTGGGTATCGTGGTGCCGACCGGCTACACCTTCAACCTGGACGGTACCAACATCTACATGACGCTGGCGGTGCTGTTCCTGGCCCAGGCGACCAACATCGACCTGACCCTGGAGCAACAACTGACCCTGCTGGCGGTGGCGATGCTCACCTCCAAAGGCGCCGGTGCGGTGGTGGGCGCAGGCTTCGTCGCGCTGGCCGCAAGCCTGGCGGTAGTGCCCACGGTGCCGGTGGCCGCGATGGTGTTGATCCTGGGTGTGGATCGCTTCATGGCCGAGTGCCGTTCGTTGACCAATATCATCGGCAATGCCGTGGCCGCGCTGGTGGTGGCCGCCTGGGAGGGTGAACTGGACCGCGAGAAGATGGCGCCTATTGCCCTCAAGCATGGCCGCCATGCGCGGGCTGCTGCACAGGCGAAGATCGCCGCCGAGTAAACCTTAAGCACCAACCCCCTGTGGCGAGGGAACTCCCTCGCCACACCGGTGCTATTCTGGCGGCTCATGCCGCCACGCCTGTTTCTGATGACTAACAAGAAAGATACCGTGCCCCTACCTGAAGACCTGCGGGTATTCCTGACCGTGATCCGCAAGGCTGGCTTTGCTGCGGCTGCCGATGAGCTTGGGTTGTCCCCGGCCTACGTCAGCAAGCGTATCCAGATTCTGGAAACCACCCTCGCCACCCGCCTGCTGCACCGCACCAGCCGGCGTATCGCCCTGACCGAAGACGGTGAGCGGGTGCAGCGCTGGGCCGTGCGTATTCTCGAAGACTTCCAGCAGCTGTCCGACGAATTGTCCGACGCCCATGACAGCCCCCGTGGCCATCTGCACCTGTGCAGCAGCTTCGGATTTGGCCGTAACCATGTCGCGCCGGCCTTGTCGTTGTTGGCCGAACAATACCCGGACCTGGAGATTCGCCTGGACCTGTTCGACCGGGTAGTGGATATCGTCAGCGAAGGCTTTGACCTGGAAATCCGCGTGGGCGACGACATCCCCGGGCAACACATTGGCCGTCGGCTGGTGAGTAACCGCCGGGTGCTGTGCCGTGGCACGCCGCTGCACTTGAGCGACCTGGAACAGCACGACTGCCTGGTGCTCAAGGAGCGCGATAACGCCTTTGGCATTTGGCACATGGAGCGCGATGGCGTGCAAGACAGCGTGCGCGTGCGCGGGCCGCTGTCCTCCAACAATGGTGAGATTGTCTTGCAATGGGCGCTTGATGGCCGTGGGGTGTTGCTGCGTTCGATGTGGGATGTGAAGCCGCTGCTGGAGCAAGGGAAACTGGTGCAAGTGCTGCACCATTACACCCAGAGCGCCAACGTGTGGGCGGTTTACCCGACGCGACTGGCTTACTCCGGGAAGTTGCGGGCGTGTGTGGAGTTTTTGCAGGAACATTTTAAGGGGCTGTCGATTTGACGCCTCGGGCTTGGGTGCATATCCGTTTTTTTTGTTAGGGCTGGTATGGGTTCCGCCCTTACGGCGGGTCACTTTTGAAAGGAGCCCAAAAGTAACCAAAAGGCTCTTGCCCCACCACTCGGCACCTCGCTTAGGCTCGGTGTGCCCTCACGCAGGCTTTGGACCGTGGGCCGCCGCGATGGGCCATCCTTGGCCCAGCGCGGCTAACCCGGCGTCCTGCCGGGTTACCCACGCTCCAAAGCCTGCGTTCGTCCAGCGTGGTTGACGGGGCGCCTAAGATCAAGATCACAAGCAGATCAAGAACACAGCGGCCTACAGGCCGGCTTGAGTGTTAAAAGCAACAGCAAAATCAAAGGCTGGCACGGTTCAAATGTAGGAGCTGGCTTGCCGGCGATGGCATCACCTCGGCGCATCTGAAAAACCGAGTTGCCTGCATCGCCGGCAAGCCAGCTCCTACAGCTTTTGCCCTGGCTTTTAACACTCAGGTCGGCTTTCAGGCCGCCGTGCTCTTGCTCTTGATCTTGATCTGACTGCCCCATTCAGCCCGAGGCCGAACGCAGGGATTGAGGAGCGGGTAAACCGGCAGGACGCCGGTTTAGCCGCGACGGGCCAGGGCCGGGCCGTCGCGGCGGCCCGCGAAGCAATGCCGGAGTGAGGGCACACCGAGCCTAAGCGAGGTGCCGACAGGCGGGGCAGAGCGTTTTGGTTACTTTTGCGCTTTTCAAAAGTGACCCGCTGTAAGAGCGGAACCAATAGCCGCCGTAACTGCAAAAACGGATATGTACCACTACCCCCCGAGCCAAGGATTCAAAGCCAGGTGCTCATGCTCAAACGCCTTGATCTGCTCCCGACGCTGCAAGGTCGTACCGATAGCATCCAGCCCCAGCAACAACGCCGTCTTGCGCAACGTATCAATCTGAAACGGGATAACCTCCCCGCCAGCCAACCGAATCTCCTGCGCCCCCAGATCCACGCTGATCTGCGCCTGCTCCGGCTGGCTCACCGTCTGCCCCAGCTGCTGCAACACCGCCTCCTCCAACGTGATCAACAGCACCCCGTTACGCTGACAGTTGTCATAGAAAATCCCGGCAAAGCTGCTGCCAATCAGCGCCCGAATGCCCATCTGCTTCAAACCCCACACCGCATGCTCCCGGCTCGAACCACAGCCAAAGTTCGGCCCCACCACCATAAAGCTCGCACCCTGCCAGGCAGGTTGGTTCAACACAAACTCAGGATTGAGCTCACCCGACGGCAAAAACCGCAGGTCAAAGAACAGCCCACGATCCAACCCGTTACGGTCAATACCCTTGAGAAACTGCTTGGGCATAATCACATCGGTGTCGATATTGGCCGCCAGCATCGGCGCAGCCTTGCCGGTGACCCGGGTAAACGGTTGCACGCTCATGTACGATCTCCAAAATGGCGAATATCCGTCAGGCGGCCAGTAATGGCGGCCGCGGCAACCATGGCCGGGCTCATCAAGTGCGTACGTGCACCCGCGCCCTGGCGGCCTTCGAAGTTGCGGTTGGTGCTGGAGGCGCAGCGGTCGCCCGGCTCCAGCACGTCATCGTTCATCGCCAGGCACATCGAGCAACCGGACTGGCGCCATTCAAACCCGGCGTCGATAAAGATCGCGGCAAGACCTTCGGCTTCAGCCTGGTCACGCACTTCGGTGGAGCCCGGCACGATCATCGCCCGTACGTGGTCGGCCACATGCTTGCCGCGCACCACACTGGCAGCATCGCGCAGGTCTTCGATGCGGGCATTCGTGCAGGAACCGATAAACGCATGGCTGATCACGATTTCGCTCAACGGCATGCCGGCTTCCAGGCCCATGTAGTTCAAGGCGCGGCGCATGTCCTGGCGCAGGATCAGGTCGCTGACGTCTTGCGGGTCGGGCACGCGGGCGCCGATGGGCGAGGCCTGGTCGGGGCTGGTGCCCCAGGTGACCATCGGCTCCAGGGCGGTGGCGTCCAGTTGCACTTCGAGGTCGAACACCGCGTCGGCATCCGAGTGCAACTGGCGCCAGCCCACCAACGCGCGTTCCCACAATTCGCCCTTCGGCGCGCGGGGCTTGCCCTTGAGGTAGGTGAAGACTTTTTCGTCCGGCGCCATGAAGGCACCACGCGCGCCCGCTTCCACCGCCATGTTGCAGATGGTCATGCGTGCCTCGACGCTCAGGGCGTCGATGGTCGAGCCGCAAAATTCGATGGCGTAGCCGGTAGCACCCGAAGCGCCGATCTTGCCGATCAGCGCCATGATCACGTCCTTGGAGGTCAGGCCGTGAGCCAGCGCGCCGTCCACGGTTACGCGCATGCTCTTCAAGCGCTTGTAGACCAGGGTTTGCGAGGCCAGCAAATGCTCGATTTCCGACGTGCCAATGCCAAAACCGAACGCGCCCAATGCACCATAGGTGGTGGTATGGCTATCGCCGGCGGCAATCACCATGCCCGGCAGGATAAAACCCTGCTCGGGGGCGATCACGTGCTCGATGCCCTGGCGCTTGTCGAGGATGTCCAGCAGCTCAATCCCGAAATCCCGGCAGTTTTCCGCCAGGTACGACACTTGGCGCGCGCCACCCGCATCCGGCATGGTCGCGATGCGCTTGGGCGTGGTCGGGTTCACGTGGTCAACCACCGCCAGCGCGGTGCCGGGGCGCCATACACCACGGCCCGCCTCGCGCAAGCCGCTGAAGGCTTGTGGGCTGGTGTATTCGTTGATCACCTGGCGGTCGATGTACAGCAGCACATGGCCCTGGTCATCCAGGCGGCACACCGTGTGGGAGTCGATGTGTTTGTCGTAGAGGGTTCTGGCAGAAGTCATTATTGGGCTCGCTCAACGGTATGGCTCCATGATAGGCAGCGCCCCCGCCCCATCAATCCCGCCTTGGTGATGACTCGGAACATGTTTCGTGTTGCATGAATGAGTATCTGAAACATTTACTTTCATATCCGGCTTAGGGTTTTGGGTTTCTCATCCGTCTTAACTTAGATACAGCCTCTCGCGTCAGCAAAAGCTACGGGTGGCGTTTTCCGGGCCTTTACCGCCTCCCTCCGATCAAGACCCTCACTCACATGTCGAAGAAGTCACGCTCAAAACTCTGGTTTCTGGTGCACAGCTGGCTGGCATTGCCCATCTGGTTCTTTGTGCTGATCGTCTGTGTCACCGGCACCCTGGCGGTGGTCAGCCAGGAAATCGTCTGGCTGGCCAACCCGGACATCCGCGCCAGCAAACCGTCGGACGATGCCGAGCTGCTCACCTACGACCAGGTGATCGGTGCCATCAAGCGCGCCGAACCCCAGGTGATCATCGAATCCCTGAGCCGCCCGGACGAATCGCACTTCGCCCTCACCGTCGACCTCAGCTACCCCGACGGGCGCTCGCTGGAGGTCTACGTAAACCCGTACACCGGAGTCATCCAGGGCATCAGCCCGTCTTTCAACTTCCAGCGCTTTACCCGCGCCCTGCATGGCTGGTGGCTGGTGCCGTTCACCAACGGCTTCAGCTGGGGCTGGTACCTGGTGTCGTTGCTGGGCTTGCCGCTGCTGGCATCGCTGGTCACCGGCCTTGTGGTCTACAAGCGCTTCTGGAAAGGCTTTTTCAAGCCGACGTTGCGCTTTAACCATGGCGCACGGATCTTCTGGGGCGACTTCCACCGGTTGAGCGGCATCTGGTCGATCTGGTTTATCGCGGTAATCTCCATCACCGGCACCTGGTTCCTGATCCAGGCAATCCTCAGCGATAACCAGATCACCATTTCCAGCGAGCCGATCGTCCCCGCGATCGCCCGCGACAAAGTGCCAATGTCCGCCCCGGGCGTACCGGCACCAATGATTGCGCTGGACGACGCAATCAACATCGCCACCCAGCATATTCCGGGGCTTGAGGCCAGCTTTGTGAGCCTGCCCAGCAACGCCTATGGCCACCTGCGCATCGGCGGGCGTGGCTGGTACCCGCTGATGTTCCAGACCGCAGAAATCAACCCGTACAACGGCGAAATCGCCGCCTCGCACCTGCTGTCCGACCGTTCGGCCCTGGAGTTCGTCACCGAATCCATGCGACCGCTGCACACCGGGGATTTTGGCGGGATATGGATCAAGCTGATCTGGGCCTTCTTCGGCCTGGTGTTGAGCATGATGGTCTTGAGTGGCCTGCTTATCTGGACCAAACGCACGGCCCTGGCCACCCTCAACGCCCTCAAGCGCAGCACCAAGGCGCCCCGGCAACCGGCGCAACTTCCCGCCATGCAGGTTGAAACTTCGCAGGGCAATCGATGAACAAGGCCACGACAGTTCAACCGCCTTCGCCCCTGCGGGCCTTCTGGCTCAAATGGCGCTTCCATATCAATATCCTGCTGCTGCTGGTGCCCCTGGGCTTCATGCCCAAGTACTTTGCCGACGCTGCCCTGTTTCGCGGGGACAGCGGCCTGGGTGAACGTGAGATTGGTGACGTGCAGGTCGGCCCCTGGAGCGTGAAGCTCGCCGAATTGCGTAACGAGCCTCCTCGCCCCAACCCCGCGGGCCCGATGAAATCCTTCAATGCCGCCCTGTGCGACACCTGTACCGAGCAGGTCAAGGCGACCTACCTGCGCATTGGCAAGCCCCGCAGCCTGCGGGCTGCCGGGGTGATTTTCTTCGGCACACCGTATCGCATGGGCGCCCTGCTGCCGATCCCTGAACGCACCCCGCTGGACGCACAACTATGGATCACCATGGAAGGCTGGGACGGCGCCATGCACCAGGCCTCCATTCCCTTGAGCCAGGCATCGCCGACCACTATCGCCTGGCTGAACACACGAGGAGTTAAACCATGACTTTGCAGCAACTGGCTCGCACCTGTGGCGCGCTGATCCTCGGCGCCGGTTTCAGCACCGTTGCCCTGGCCCACAACCCGATGTGCGAATGCAAGGAAGTCGCCGGCGAGCAAATCCAGTGCACCGGCGGGTTCTCCGATGGCAGCGGCGCCCCGGGCGTGACCTTGGACGTGATCGGCTACGACGAAACCATTTTGGTGCCCGGCAAGCTGGGGGAAGACTCAAAACTGACCTTCAAGAAGCCGTCCGCCGAGTTCTACGTGTTGTTTGATGCCGGCCCCGGCCACGTGGTGGAAATCGACCAAGCGGATATCCAGCCCCAATGAGCAGTACTACCCAAGTCGTACGCCCGGCCGGTGCCGGCCACGAAACCCTGTATGTCCTGCTGTTGTGCCTGGTCATCCTGGCAGTTGCTGGCACGGTGGTGGCATTGCGTGGTGAACGCCAGGTGCTCGCCGTCGTGCCCAGCCACCAACTGGACGCACGCCGCGACCTCAGCGCCGCCGAGCAAGGCATCTACGCCGACCTGCGAGTGACCCTGGATGAAATCCACTTGCTGCAGGAAGAACACAGCGCCCTGCCCACGCCAGGGCAACTGGCCGAAGAAGGCTTTGCGCCCTTCGCCCAGGACGCCAGTTCGATGAGCCGTGGCGACCACCGCTGGCAGTTGCTCGACGCCGCTTACCTGGGCCTGAGCCAGACACCGGACCTCAGTGGTTCGGTGCTGATGCGTATCAGCGGTGCCGAGCCGGATATCTGGCTCAACCGCAGCGCCAACCTCACCGCCCCCGCCGACCTGTCTGACCAGGCACTGACCAATGCGGGCTGGCAACAGGTAGTCGCGCAATTCGATGCCGGTGTCACCCGCCAGCATCGTCATTGAATTCACGTTGTAGCCGAGAGAAGCCCATGTCCATTTCATCTCCATTATTACGCCTGGTGCTTGCGGGTTTGTTCACACTGCTGCTCGCACCGCTGGCGAGTGCCGACCCTGCCAAGCGCCTGCGCATCGGCATCACACTGCACCCGTATTACAGCTACGTGGCCAATATCGTCGGTGACAAGGCCGAAGTCGTCCCGCTGATTCCGGCCGGTTTCAACCCTCACGCCTACGAGCCCCGCGCCGACGACATCAAGCGCATCGGCACTCTGGATGTGATCGTGCTCAACGGCGTCGGCCATGACGATTTCGCCGACCGGATGATCGCCACCAGCGAGCGGCCGGACATCCCGGTGATCGAAGCCAACGCCAACGTGCCGCTGTTGGCCGCCACCGGCAATGCCGCGCGCGGTGCCGGCAAGGTGGTCAACCCGCACACCTTCCTGTCCATCAGCGCGTCCATTGCCCAGGTGAATAACATCGCCCGGGAACTGGGCAAGCTCGACCCGGACAACGCCAAGACCTACACCCAGAACGCCCGCGCCTACGGCAAGCGCCTGCGCCAGATGCGCGCCGACGCACTGGCCAGGCTCACCAGCGCACCCAACCCCGACTTGCGGGTGGCCACAGTGCACGCGGCGTATGACTACCTGCTGCGGGAGTTCGGCCTGGAAGTGACCGCTGTAGTGGAACCGGCCCACGGCATCGAGCCAAGCCCCAGCCAGTTGAAGAAAACCATCGACCAACTGCGGGAGCTGGACGTGAAAGTGATCTTCTCGGAGATGGACTTCCCGTCCAGCTACGTCGACACCATCCAGCGTGAATCCGGAGTGAAGCTGTACCCGTTGTCGCACATTTCCTATGGCGACTACAGCGCTGAAAAGTACGAAGTGGAAATGACCGGCAACCTCAACACCGTGGTGCGCGCGATTCAGGAGTCCGGGGCATGACAGCAGTTGAACACTTGAGTGTGGCCAGCGTTGGCCCGACCCTCGACTTCGATAAGGTGGCGCTGACCCTGGGCCGTACGGTGATCCTCGACGCGGTGAGTTTCCAGGTCTGGCCCGGCAGCATCCATGCGCTGGTGGGGCCCAACGGCGGCGGCAAAAGCTCGCTGATCAAGACCTTGCTGGGGCAAACGCCACACCAGGGCCAGTTGAGCCTGCATTGGCCTGGCGCACCCGGCACCATCGGCTATGTGCCCCAGGCGCTGGAGTTCGACCGCGGCTTGCCGATGACCGTCGACGATTTCATGGCCGCGATGTGCCAGCGACGTCCGGCGTTTCTCGGGCTGTCCAGGCATTACGCGGGCGCAATCGGCGACGCGCTGGAGCGGGTGGGCATGCAAGACAAGCGCAAACGGCGCATGGGCGCCCTGTCTGGCGGCGAACGCCAGCGGGTGCTGCTGGCCCAGGGCCTGATCCCGGCGCCGCAATTGCTGGTGTTGGACGAACCGATGTCGGCGCTGGATGAAGCCGGTATCCAGGTGTTCGAGCGGTTGCTGCGCGACTGGCGCCAGGCCGGCATCACCGTGCTGTGGATCGAACACGACCTGGAAGCCGTCGGCCGCCTGGCCGACCGCGTTACCGGCCTGAACCGCCGTGTGTTGTTCGACGCAACGCCCAAGGAGGCGCTGACCCCGGACCGCCTGCTGACCCTGTTCTCAACCCACCCACGGAGCCCGGCCTTATGAGCTACGAAGCCTTTCGCTTGATGGTCCAGGGCTGGGCGTCATCCGGGTACTTGCCCGAAGCGCTGGCCTATGGGTTTGTGGTCAACGCCCTGCTCGCCGGCCTGCTGATCGGCCCGGTGCTGGGCGGCTTGGGCACCCTGGTGGTGGTCAAGCGCTTTGCGTTCTTTTCCGAAGCCGTGGGCCATGCGGCGCTGACCGGCGTGGCAGTGGGCATTCTGCTGGGGGAACCCTACACCGGGCCTTACGGCAGCCTGTTCGGTTACTGCCTGCTGTTCGGGATCCTGCTCAACTACTTGCGCAACCGCACCGGGCTGGCGCCGGATACCTTGATCGGCGTATTCCTGTCGGTGTCCCTGGCCCTGGGCGCGAGCCTGCTGTTGATTCTGGCAGGCAAGATCAACGTGCACATTCTCGAGAACGTACTGTTCGGCTCGGTGCTGACGGTTAACGGCAATGACCTGCTGGTGCTGGCGATTGTCGGTTCGCTGGTGATGGCCCTGGCCTTGCCGCTGTACAACCGCATCATGCTCGCCAGCTTCAACCCGCAACTGGCGGCGGTGCGCGGGGTGGCGGTGAAGACCCTGGATTATCTATTTGTGATCCTGGTGACGCTGATCACCGTTGCGGCGGTCAAGGTCATTGGCGCGATCCTGGTGGGCGCTTTGCTGGTGATTCCCGCCGCCGCCGCGCGCTTGTTGAGCCAGTCGCTCAAGGGCTTCTTCTGGATCTCGGTGGTGATCGCCACCGTCAGCACTCTGTGCGGGATCCTGCTGCCGATCATCTTCGACCTGCCAATTCCGTCCGGTGCCGCCATCATCCTGGTCGCCGGTATCGCCTTCGCCCTCGCCGCCATAGCCCGCGGCACGGTCCCCAGCCTGAAAGGGAATCTTGGATAATGCGCCCGATTTTTCGACCACTGCTTCTGGCCCTGGCCATTGCCACACCGGCGCTCGCTGCCGACGGCATCAAACCGCTGCAGATCGTCGCCAACCAAGGCATCGGGCACGCCGCCTTGAACAAGGCCCGCGCGACAAAACCGCTGAAAGTACTCGCCGCGCTGCCGATCACCTATGGCCTGGCACAGGTGCTGCTCAACGGCACCGACGTGAAGCTTGAACGCGCAGCGCCGGCCAACCTGCCCGGCTCGCGGCAAGTGGCCTATTTCACCGGGCGTGGTGCGCAGGCGCTCAACACGCTTGCCCTGGACGCCGACGCGGCCATCGGCCTGCGCTCGTTATGGCCGGATGACCCGCTGTACCCAGTGGCCCGACGCAGCAATATCCGCATCATCGAAGTCGACGCTGCCCGCCCGGTGGACGGTGGCTTGCCGGGCATTGCCGTGCAGCCGGGTGCCACCGACGGCCTGAACAGCCAGCCGTGGCAATCAAGCAACAATATGGGGCGCATGGCCGATGTGATGGCCGCCGACCTGAGCCGCCTGGCGCCCGCGGCCAAGCCGCAGATAGAGGCCAACCTGGCCGCGCTCAAGCAACGCCTGCTCAAGCTCACCGCCGACAGCGAGGCGCGACTGGCGAAGGCCGAAAGCCTGACGGTGGTCAGCTTGAGCGATCACTTGGGTTATCTGGTGAGCGGGTTGAACCTGGAACTGGTCAGCACTGAGCCACGGGCGGATACAGACTGGACACCCGAAGCGTTGCAGCATTTGAGTGAAAGCCTGAAGGAGAACGAGGTAGCCGTGGTGTTGCATCACCGCACGCCAAGCGATGCGGTACAGGCGGCGGTCACGGCGGGCGGGGCGAAGTTGCTGGTGCTGGGCACCGATGGCGCAGACCCGGTGGCGGAGCTTGAGGGCAATGTGGAGCAGGTGATCAAGGCGCTGTGATCCTGATTCCTATAGGCAAAACATAGTAAATGTGGGAGCGGGGTTGCTGTGGGGAGGGGGCTGCTTCGCAGCCCAGCGCGGGGCAAGCCCGCTCACCACAGTAAGCCCGCTCACCACAGTAAGCCCGATCACTACAGTAAGCCCGCTCACCACAGCAAGCCCGCACACACGTTTGGATCTATGTTTTGCCCGAGGTCCGGATCAGCCCGTCAGTGCCTGGCTGTCCATCTTCTGGCGCAGACTCAACGGGCGCATGTCGGTCCACACTTCTTCGATGTAGGCCAGGCACTCTTTCTTCATTCCGCTTTTACCCACCGTGCGCCAGCCTTCCGGCACGGCCTTGTAGTCGGGCCAGATGGAATATTGCTCTTCATGGTTGACCACTACCTGAAACAGGATGTCTTCGCGGTCGAATACTGAGGTCATTACGGTTCTCCGTCGGTGTAATGTAAGAAGGAACGTGCCAGCCCGGTAAAAAATTAGAAGCTGGCAACGGCTGCCGCCAGCGCACGACCAAAAATCTCGGCCACACGGTCGATTTCTGCGGCGGTGATCACCAGCGGCGGCAGGAAACGCACGACGCTGCCATGGCGCCCACCCAGCTCAAGAATCAACCCACGCTTAAGGCATTCGCGCTGCACCAGCGGCGCCAGGTGGCGATGCACCGGCGGATGGCCCTGGGTGTCGAGTGTGCCCGCAGGATCCACCAGCTCCACACCAAGCATCAGCCCACGGCCTCGAATGTCCCCCATCTGCGGGAAGTCGCGTTGCAGGATGCGCAGGTGTTCGCCGAGGCGCTCGCCCATGGCCGCCGCATGGGCAGGAATGTCATGGTCCTTGAGGTAGCGCATTACCGCCGACCCGGCCGCCATGGCCATCTGGTTACCCCGAAAGGTCCCGGCATGGGCCCCCGGCAACCAGGTGTCGAGCCAGTCGCGATACACCACCACCGCCAGTGGCAGGCTGCCGCCGATGGCTTTGGACAGTACGACCACGTCCGGGACAATGCCGGCGTGTTCGAAGGCAAACATCTTGCCGGTGCGACCAAAACCACTCTGGATTTCGTCGACAATCAACGCCACACCGGCTTGTTCGGTAATGCGCCGCAGGCCGCGCAACCAGTCGAGATCGGCCGGGATCACGCCGCCCTCGCCTTGCACCACCTCGACGATCACCGCCGCCGGCAGCAACACACCGGCCTCGGGATCGTTTAGCAGGTTTTCCAGGTAATGCAGGTTGACCTTGACCCCTTCCGCCCCGCCCAGCCCGAACGGGCAACGGTAGTCATAAGGGAATGGCAAAAATTGCACGCCATTGCCGAGCAAGGCGCCCAGCGGCTTTTTCGGCCCCAGGCTGCCCATCAGGCTCAGGGCGCCCTGGCTCATGCCGTGATAACCGCCCTGGAACGACAACACCGTGCTGCGCCCGGTGGCGGTGCGCACCAGTTTCAGCGCGGCTTCCACCGCGTCGGTGCCGGTGGGGCCGCAGAACTGGATCTTGGCTTCCCGCGCCAGCGCCGGTGGCAGCAGGCCGAACAGGTCCTGCACGAATTGATCCTTGACCGGCGTGGTCAAGTCCAGGGTGTGCAACGGCAATTCATCGCTCAACACCTGGCGAATCGCCTCGATCACCACCGGGTGGTTGTGCCCCAATGCCAGAGTGCCGGCGCCGGCCAGGCAATCGATAAAGCTGCGCCCTTCAACGTCCTCGACATAGATCCCCCGGGCGCGTTTGAGCGCCAGGGGAATGCGCCGGGGATAGCTGCGGGCATTGGATTCCTGCTGGCGCTGGCGGGCCAGCAGCGGGTTTTCATCGAACTGGTAGAGCGTTTCCGCAGGGACCGCCTGGGTCTCCTCGATACGGCTGGTAGCGACTGACATCTCTCGATCCCTCAATACGCTGATGATGGTGACCAAACTGCCAACCCGTTGGCGCTTGGCCCAAAGGCAGCGCACGGATTTCCTGTTCTGGAAACGCATCAGCGAAGGGAGGATTTACACCCGCAGCGTTAAATCCCGCATTTACTTCAGCCCATTCCTACATGAATGTGGGAATACCCTTAAATCCCTGTGTATTTTTCATTCAAGGCATACAGAATCGCGCACGTCTCGCCGTCCAGTTGTCCGCAATAATCACGGGGCCGAAAGTGCATCTGGAACGCCCTGATCCGTTGTCGGAAGCCTTGCCGGTCTTTTGCAGGTGCATAACCGTAGCGTTGAAACGCCCGTTCAACCTCCATTTCCGGCGGCAACCCCATGGAAAATCGTCGCGCGTAAGCTGCCTTGACCGGCTCATCGAACCAGGCACCCACGCCTGCCTCGAACAGGCAGCGCCATGGCAGCCGTGGCCCAGGGTCGCTCTTGCGCCAATAGGCAACGTCGCAATGCCCGAGGATGTCGGTGGGAGCCATCGCCGGGTAACGCACCTGAATGTCACGAATCAGGGCTATCAACACGTCGATCTGCTCTGCGCCATACGCCGGGAAGGTAAACACACCGGCGTCATCCCGGGCCTGGTTGACGACTTCAATGCCGATGGAGCGGCTATTGAGGTTGTCGCGCCCGGCCCAGTGGCTGGTGCCGGCATGCCAGGCGCGTTGCGTTTCGTCCACCAGGCGAAATACCCGTAGCTCGTCGTAGCCGGCGGCGTGGTAGCTGGCGTCATCGGGGTCGGCCAACAAGTAGTGCGCGCTGACACCGTCGCGGGTCAGCGTGCGCAATGAAGAGGCAAAGGGCGCAGCGGTGTAATGCACGATCACCTGGCGCACAGCTTCGCCATTGCGCTCATTAAAGTCTTTTGCGGAATACGTGGAGTCGATAACCAACATGGGGGCTGTCCTTTTCAACACAGGCTGAGTCATTCAGCCCGTTCAAACACAAAAAAATTACCGCCATCCTGAAGCGTTGCGCTTGAGGATGGCGGTAACTATGTATGCCGCGAAAAGAAGGGTTCAGCGACGCAATGGCATGCCCAGGTCGACACGCATGCCATCGGCCTGGCTGTCGAATTCCAACGAGCATGAACAGCGCTGCACAATCGCCTGGACGATCGCCAGCCCCAGGCCGCAACCCGGGCTGCTGCCGTTGCGCCAGAAGCGCTGGGTCAAATGTTGCAAGTCTTCGCTGGAAATCGGCGCGCCGTGGTCACGCACCCGGAACACCACATTGTCGCCCGTGCTCGACACACTCAGTTCCACCCGAGTATCCGCCGGCGTATGACGCAGGGCGTTGTCCAGCAGGTTGCGCAAGGCGGCGACGGCCAGCCCTACTGGCATTTCCACTGGTTTATCGCAGAGGCTGTCCGACAGGATCAGGTCAATGCGCTGATTATCGCCGCCGTTGGCATCCTGGATCGCCAGTTGTGCGACTTGCTCGGCGCTCGATTGCAGGCCGTCATCAAACGACAGGCTGCCTTCGACCCGCGCCAGCAGCAGTAATTGCTCCAGGGTCCGGTGCAAGCGGTCGGCGCCTTCCTCCGCGTGGGCCAGGGACTGGTCACGCGCAGCGCCTTCGGTCATACGCGCCACTTGCAGGTGGGTCTTGATCGCGGTCAGCGGGCTGCGCAGTTCGTGGGCGGCATCGCCGGTCAGGCGGCGCTCGCGCTCGATGGTCTTGGCGATGCGTTGCAGCAATTGGTTCTGGGTGTCGAGCAGCGGCTTGAGTTCGCTGGGCAGCGGGCTGATCTGCAAGGGCTCGAGGGAGTCGGCACTGCGGCGCATCAAAGCATCACGCATGCGGTTGAGCGGCAACAGGCTTTGGCCGATCCCCAGCCACAACAGGCACAGGCAACCCAGCAGCGCCACGCCCACCGGCACCGATGCGGCCAGCAGGATCGACAGGTTCAAGGCTTCACGCTCTACCTGCCGGTCGGCAGTGGTGATAAACAGATCGCCACGGGACAGAGTAAAGCTGCGCCATCCCACGCCATCAATCATCTGGTCGCGAAAGCCGCTCTTGCGCGACTCCAGCCCTTGGTCCGGAGCGGTGTGGCTGCGGGCAAGAATCACCCCGCGCAAGGAGCTGACCTGGCACGCCATGCCACCCGGCACATTCAATTGCCCGGCGCTGAAATGCGCGCCCTCGCCCGTGCTGGACAAGCCCGGCATCTGCTCCATCAAGCCGGCGACCATGCGCGCCGATGCCACCAGGCGCTGGTCCAGGGAGAACATCATCTGGTTGCGCAGGTCGTTGAGCATCCACGCGGCGGCCAAGGCCCAGATCAGCACAAAGGCCGCACCGAGCTTGAAGGTCAGCCGCAGGCGCAGGCTCATCACGAAGCGTCCTTTCCTGCGGCAGCCGGGCCCAGTCGATAGCCCAGGCCGCGCACGGTTTCGACGATGCCGTTGCCGAGTTTGCGCCGCAGATGGTGGATGTGCACGTTGAGGGCGTTGCTTTCCAGCTCGTCGTTAAGCCCGTAGACGCTGTCTTTGAGCTGCTCGCTGGACAGCACGCGGCCACGGTTTTGCAGCAGGGCCTGCAACAGCGCCTGCTCGCGGCGGGACAGGTCCACCGACTTACCGCCCAGCAGTGTTTCACGACTGCTGGGGTTGTAGGTCAAGCGCCCGTGTTCAATCACGTTGACGCTACGCCCGGCCACCCGCCGCAACAGGGTGTGCAGGCGCGCGGCGAGCTCGCGCAGGTCGAAGGGCTTGAGCAGGTAATCGTCAGCACCGGCCTGCAGGCCATCGACCCGGTTCGTCACCGAGTCCCGCGCGGTCAGGATCAGCACCGGAATTTCCAGGCCCTGGCTGCGCAATTGCTGCAACAGCTTCAAGCCGTCTTCATCCGGCAGGCCGAGGTCGAGTACCATCACGTCGAATTCCGCCACCTTGAGCATCGCCCGGGCGGCCGAAGCCGTGCCGACGCGCTCCACGGTCAGCCCCTGGGCGCCGAGCCCGGCAACGATGCCGCTGGCGATCAGTTCATCGTCTTCACAGACCAGTACGTGCATGGTGAACCCTTTGCAAAATATGAGGGTGATTAAAAAGGCAGCGGATTAAGCGCGCATTATGCTGCCTGCGCACGTAAACCCGGATAATCCCGTCTTTCTAGGATAGCCCGGTTAATCATCGGTTAATCAACGCCACACATTGTGTGTCCCACTTGCTTCGAACTAAGGCTTGATCATGCGGCATCTGTTTATCTTTCTGCTGGTAGTGTTTGCTGGATTCGCCCAGGCCGCGCCGGGCAACAATCCTTTCGAGACCAAACCCGATTTCCTCCCGGTGGGCAAAGCCTTCACTTTTACCTCCGAGCGCCTGGCCTCCGGTGAAACCCAGCTGTTCTGGCAGATTGCCGACGGTTATTACCTGTACCAGCAGCGCATGAAATTCGACGGCCTGGCCCAAAAGCCGACGTTACCCCAGGGCGAAGCGCACAGCGATGAGTTCTTCGGCGAACAGCAAGTCTATCGCCAAGGCCTGGAAGTGAAGATTCCTGCTGGCGCCACCGGCCAGGTTAAAGTCGGCTGGCAAGGCTGCGCCGATGCCGGCCTGTGCTACCCGCCGCAATCGATCACCGTGGACCTGGGCGGCAACCCCGCCGTCGCCGCTACCGGCCAGGCCCAGGACCAAAGCCTGGCCAGCGGCCTGCAACAGCGCAGCCTGGGCTGGAGCCTGCTGGTGTTCTTCGGCCTGGGCCTGTTGCTGGCTTTTGCCCCGTGCTCCTTGCCAATGTTGCCGATCCTCGCCGGCCTTGTGGTCGGCAGCGGCGCCAGCCCACGACGCGGCTTTGCGCTGGCCACCAGCTACGTGGTGTGCATGGCGCTGGTGTATGCCGCCCTCGGCGTATTGGCCGCACTGCTTGGCGGCAACCTCGCCGCCCTGCTGCAAACCCCGTGGATCCTCGGCAGCTTCGCCGCCTTGTTTGTGATCCTGGCCTTGCCGATGTTCGGCTTCTTTGAACTGCAACTGCCCACATTCCTGCGGGACCGCCTGGACAACGTCAGCCGCAACCAGAGCGGCGGCAGCCTGGTGGGTGCCGGCGTGCTCGGTGCCTTGTCGGGCCTGCTGGTGGGCCCATGCATGACTGCGCCCCTGGCCGGCGCCCTGCTGTATATAGCCCAAAGCGGCAACGCCCTGCACGGCGGCCTGATCCTGTTTGCCATGGGCATCGGCATCGGCGTGCCGCTGTTGCTGCTGGTGACCATGGGTAACCGTTTCCTGCCCAAACCCGGCACCTGGATGAACATCCTCAAGGGCATCTTCGGCTTCCTGTTCCTCGCCACCGCCGTGTTGATGATTCGCCCGGTGGTCGGCGAAACCCTGTGGCTTGGCTTGTGGGGGGTGCTGGCGCTGGTCATGGCCTATTGCGGCTGGCGCCTGGCCCGGGATTTCGGGCGCACCGCCATGCTGTTCGGTGCCGGCTCGCTGGTGCTGGGCCTCTGGGGCAGCGTATTGGTGATCGGCGCAGCGGGTGGCAGCGACGACCTGTGGCAACCACTGAAGGTCTACAGCGGCTCACGGGTGGCCGGTGCTCCCACCGCCCACGAAGCCTTCATGACCATCAATGACCCGGCCGTGCTGCAAAGCCAGCTCGACAGCGCCAAGGCCCAGGGCCAATGGGTGCTGGTGGACTACTACGCCGACTGGTGCGTGTCGTGCAAGATCATGGAAAAACAGGTGTTCGGCAAACCCGAGGTACTGGACGCCCTCAGGGACGTACGCCTGCTGCGCCTCGACGTCACCGCCGACAACGCCGCCAGCCGCGAGCTGCTGGGCCGCTACAAGGTCCCCGGCCCGCCGAGCTTCGTCTGGATCGGCCCCGACGGTGAGGAGCGCCGCGCCCAGCGCATCACCGGCGAAGTCGACGCCGCTGCCTTCCTGCAACGCTGGACCCAAGCCCGGGAAGCCCTCTGATGCTGACACTGACCATCGGCACGTTCGCCATCGCCCTGAATCACTTGCTGCTGATCACGGCGTTGATCCTCGCCACCCTGGTGGGCTGGCGGGTGGCCAAGCGCGGCGGCGAGAACCCGGAGTCGGTGCTGTTCACCCTGTTTTTGCTGGGGATGCTCGCCGCCCGCGTCAGCTTCGTGTTGATGTACTGGGCGTACTACCAAAATGACCCGCTGCAAATCGTCGACCTGCGCGACGGCGGCTTTCTCGCCTGGCCAGGCGTCATCGCGCTGGTCCTCGGCGCCCTGATCTACGGTTGGCGCCGCCCGCTATTGCGCAAGCCACTGAGCGCCGGGGTGATCACCGGCCTGGCGTTCTGGGCCTTGACCAGCCTGTCCCTGACCCTCTACGAAAAAGGCACCCAACTGCCGGATATCACCCTGCGCAACGCCAACGGCGAAACCGTGCAACTGGCCGACTACAAGGGCGGCCCGCTGGTGATCAACCTGTGGGCCACCTGGTGCCCGCCGTGCCGGCGTGAAATGCCGGTACTGGAAAGCGCCCAGCGCCAACGCCCGGACGTGACCTTCCTGTTCGTCAACCAGGCCGAAAGCATGCAAAGCGTCGCCACTTACCTGGCGACCCAGGGCCTGAACCTGGACAACGTGCTGTTCGACGCCAGCGGCCGCCTCGGCCAGGCCGTCGGTTCCATGGCCTTGCCCACCACCCTCTTCTATCAACCTGACGGCCGCCTGATCAACAGCCACCTGGGCGAGTTGTCCCAGGCCAGCCTGGCCCGCGCCATGGAGCGCTTCGAGCCGACCACCGCCAAACCGGCCCTGCCGGCCACCACAAGGAATTCGCCATGCTCCGCCTCCGCCACCTGCTGACCCTGTTGCCCCTGACACTGGCCGCCACGCTTGTACAGGCCGAAGACTGGCCGGCGCCGATCAAAAACATCGAAGCCAAGGGGGCCAAGATCATCGGCAAGTTCGATGCACCCAGCGGCCTCACGGGTTATGCGGCGCAATACCAGAACCGCGGCATGGCGCTGTACCTGACCGCCGACGGCAAAAGCGTGATTGCCGGCAACCTGTACGACGCCGATGGCAATGACCTGAGCACCGCGCCCCTGGAAAAACTGGTATATGCGCCCATGGCCAAGGAAGTCTGGGCCAAGATGGAACACAGCAACTGGATCCAGGACGGCAACAAGGATGCGCCGCGCATCGTGTACCTGTTCAGCGACCCGAACTGCCCGTACTGCAACATGTTCTGGGAACAGGCACGGCCGTGGGTGAAGTCGGGCAAGGTACAGTTGCGGCACATCATGGTGGGGATTATTCGTGAGGACAGCCCGGGCAAGTCGGCCGCGCTGTTTGCCGCCAAGGATCCCCAGCAGGCGCTGGAAGCCCATGAGTCGGCCGGTAAAGGCAGCAAGTTGCAGGCGCTGGAGAAGATCCCGGCGGATATCCAGGCCAAGCTTGATTCGAACATGAAGCTGATGGACGAGCTGGAGTTGTCGGCGACGCCGGCGATTTTCTATCTGGATGACAAGGGCGGATTGCAGCAACAGCAAGGGGCGCCGTCGCCGGATAAGTTGGTGAAGATTCTGGGGCCGAAATAAGCGGCGACCGGTCTGACGCCATCGCAGGCAAGCCAGCTCCCACATTTTGAATGTGTTCACAATCCAAAATGTGGGAGCTGGCTTGCCTGCGATGAGGCCGTCACAAACAGCGAAGATTCAGCGCCTTACAACCCCTCCAGCTGCGCCATCAAATCACTCAGCCGATCCGCCTTCTGCGCGCTGATCTCATTCGCGGCGAGCCCCTCGATATACCCCGCAACGGCACATCCCGCTGCCGCTTCTTCTGCACCCGTGAAGCAATCTGCGTGGCCAGCAACGAAATCCCGGCGGATATCCATGCCAGGCTGGATTCGAACATGAAGTTGATTGACAAGGGCGGTTTGCAGCAATAGCAAGGGGCGCCGTCGCCGGATAAGTTGGTGAAGATTCTCGGGCCGAAATAATCAGCCCTCGCCTGTAAAGACAATGCTCGCATCGAAGCGGGCATTGTCTTTTCAGCGCGGATTAAATCCCCTCGACCAGGAAATCATCCATGTACCAATCGTTGCCGTCCTTGGCGCCTTCGTGGCTATAGATTTCCAGCAGCACGGGAGCGATCGCTGCCGTGAACGTGAAGCTCAATGTGTGCCAGTTCAGGTCAACCAACTCTTCCATCGGTGTTTGTTGAATGGAGTCTTTGCGCAACGATAACTTGGGCGTCGCGAACTCAACGCTGTACCGTCGAACCCGTACGGAAAACCGGTAAGTGAAACCGCTCTCCAAATCCAAGAAGCGCCGCTGCAGGATCGGGCCGAAACTGTTATCGGTGTTTGTGAAATTCCTGGCTGCGTAATCCGGCTTGCCGTCAGGTCCTGTCCCCATATATTCAATGCCGATGTCCCTGGCATCGGGTGCGCCTGACCCTACGGTCCATAAACCCAAGGTCTGATCGTTGAAATCCGTCAGGTCTCTGTACTGCTTGCGCAACAGCAACATCAGCACAGGGAACACAATTGCTTCGCTCACATGGGAGCTGCCGTCCGCCGTAACCTTGAACACGATGTTCAATACGGACCTGTGGCGAAACTTTTCCAGTTCCTCACGAGGCAGAATGTGCGACAACCCATGGTTTGCCTGCTCTTGCGTGATCGGCTCATTGACCAGCAGCTTGAGGGTACGGGACGACCCGTCGAGCAAGGTTCCCGTACATCCCAGCGAGGCCTTTTGCCCCTCCAGGATGAACCACCAGGCTTGCAGCGTAATCTCGGCATCCCCGGTAAAGTTGCGCAAGTCCAGTGTCCCCGGGCCACCGGGCAACTGA
Source organism: Pseudomonas sp. Bout1 (assembly GCF_034314165.1). Lineage (GTDB taxonomy): Bacteria > Pseudomonadota > Gammaproteobacteria > Pseudomonadales > Pseudomonadaceae > Aquipseudomonas. Next base: position 5,019,289 of record NZ_JAVIWK010000001.1, read on the forward strand.
ATGGCCTGCGGCACCTCTGGCGCAGGCAAGCGCTGCGGGACACTGATCTGTAGCTCCAGGTCAGCTGATGTGACGTGCTTGCATGCGCTCGCGACGCTGTAACTGACGGGCACTGTTTTGCCGCTTCCAGCGATTACAGCCTCGCGGGGAATGGTGAAGTCAACGTACTTCGGATCAGTGTTACCCGGCTTGGGTGCCAACGGCAGGCAACTACCGTCCGATTGTGTCCAACACACGCTGATCTCGTCATGAGCACTGATGTGGTCATATTCCACCCGTGCCGTCACGCCATCACGGCCATTCCATACCGTCAACTGCGAGCCCACGGCCTCCCGAATGGTCAAGGGTTTCAGGACCAGGTCTTCCTGATGAATATCCAGGTGCAGCACAGGAAACGGCTCGGCGCTGGCCCTGTCGGACCGGCCATCGAAGTTCACCGCAAAATGCACGTCAAAGCGGCTGCAATCGGCCAGTTTTTGCAGGTCGCGGCGGGACAGCAGCGTACTGACGCCATCCTGCAGCCATTGCTCGGAGAGAGGCTCGCCGTCCAGCACATCGAAGCAATAAGGCGCGCCATCTTCCCGCTCACCGGTTACACACATCCAGCAGGGCTGCCCCAAGGCGCCGTAGGCATAGACCGCCACCGTCAGTTGCGCGTCCTCCTGGAACGTATTGAGGTCCAGCGTACTGCCCGTGGCCTGTTCCACTTGCGGCTTGGGCAGGCCGGAGATATTCAGGATTTTTACCTGTCGCGGCAGCGACGACCCTGTGTGCCCTTCCCGCCGGACGGTGTAGCGGACCGACACCTGCTTATTGAAATTGGCACTGATGGCTGACGCCGGCACGTTAAAATCAACAAAGTCCCGATTGTCAGCCTGCTTGCACTCGAGTACCGGAGTGCCTGCCCCGGCAGTCCCTTCCCAAAAGGCACAAACCCAGTCGCACGGGCACATGTGCTCATAGCTGACGCGAACCGTCGCACCCTCCCGGCTATTGACCGGATTCAGCGCATAGCACTCAGGCGTGACCTGTGTAGCCTCCACCACAGAAGGCTCGAGCAAGTCCAGGTGAGCGTCGGTACGCAAGGTCAGCAACAGCGACGGGAACGACCGGTAGACCCCGGTACTGGCCGGCTGGAACCTCACGCTGAAGAGAAGAAAAAGCTCACTGTGATTTTTGAGTTTCGCCAACTCATCCAGTGACAAGGTTCTGCGCCACCCACTGCGTACGTCTTCCTCGGTCACTGGCTCGGCAGCAAAAGGATAGAGCCGCGCCTCCGAGCCGTCAGCGTAGGTAGCGCTGATAAAGACATGGACAAGCTGATCGAAATAGATAAACGCCCAAGGAGCAACATAAATCACCGGGTCTTCACCACACAGGGAATACAGATCCAGGACGCCGCCTGAGGCTTGCAGAATCTGCGGTTGCGGCAAATTGGACGGCAGCTTGATGAACACATCGGCAGCGAGAGAAGGATGTTCCTCGCCATCGCGGGTAACGACATAGGAAAACAGCGCAAAGTTATCAATGCGCACTCCCACGTCATGCGGTAAGACATGGAACTCGACCGAGCCCCCTTCGACGCCATCCCTGGAGGCAATCGGCGCGTATTCCCCAGGCGTCGTCTCCCAGCGCAACGCAATACTGTCGGTGTTGAGCATCCCGTCGTAGGACACGAGGACTGTGGCCCCCTCCAACAATGCGAGCGGGTCAACCTGAGTTTGCCCCTCAAACCCGACCAGTTGTGGCTTGGGCAGATCAAGGGTCAACGTTGATGACTTGGGCATGATGGAACTCCCTTTCAATGAGTGATGGTGCTGCCCATCACACGCCGAAATGCCCCTTCTGCCTACTGTCAGAATTCACAGTTCGAACCTCAAAAACCGCGCCACCCGACGAGTGGCGCGTTGCGATCCGAGTTAAAAACCCTCCAGCTCCGCCATCAAATCACTCAACCGATCCACCTTCTCGGCGCTGATCTCATTCGCCGCAAGCCCGTCGATATACCCCGCCAACTCCTCCACCGTGCCGCACTCGAACATCGCCCGCAACGGCACATCCCGCTGCAACGTCTTCTGCACCCGTGAAGCAATCTGCGTAGCCAGCAACGAATGCCCGCCCAGCTCAAAGAAGTTGTCCTGCACACCCACCCGCTCCACTTTCAGCACCTCGGCCCAGATCCCGGCCAACGTGTGCTCCAGCTCATTGCGCGGCGCCAGATAATCCTGGCTGTGCAACTGCCCAATCTCCAGCGCCGGCAAGGCCTTGCGGTCCAGCTTGCCGTTGGCGTTCAGCGGCAACCGGTCCAGCCACAACCAATGCAACGGCACCATGTACTCCGGCAGCTCGGCCCGCAGGCGTTGCTTGATGCGATCAAGGCGCTCGCCGGGATTGAGCTGCGCATCCGCCGCCACCAGGTAACCCACCAGGTGCTTGCCGTTGACGCCCTCTTGCACACCTACCGCCGCATCCCGCACTTGCGGTTGCTCATGCAGGCGCGCTTCGATTTCACCCAGCTCGATCCGATAACCGCGAATCTTCACCTGATGGTCGATGCGCCCGACATATTCCAACACCCCATCACTGCGACGGCGGGCCAAATCCCCTGTTCGATACAACCGGTCCGCACCAAATGGATTCGGCACAAACGCTTGCGCCGTGCGCAGCGGGTCGCTGACATAACCACGACCCACACCAGTCCCGGCCACGCACAACTCGCCGACCGCACCTTGAGGCACCAACTCCAACGCACCATCCAGCAGGTACAACCGGTTGTTGTCGGTCGGCGTGCCAATCGGCAGGTAGGTACTACGGGTCGACGCCAGGTCGACACGGAAGAACGCCACGTCATCCGAACACTCCGCCGGGCCATACGCGTTAACCAGGCCAATTTCCGGATAACGCAGCAACCACTGATGCGCCAACTCCGGCGGCATCGCCTCGCCGGTCGGCAGCATCCAGCGCAAGCCATCCAGGCTCATGCGGTCCTGGGCGAGCATGCCCTGAATCAGCGACGGAACGCTTTCCAACACAGTAATACCCTGGGCCTGGACGTGCGCCAGCAAGCCTTGCGGATCATGGGCAATGGCGTTCGGCACAATGTCCACCCGCGCCCCGAACAGCGGCGCCGCGAGGAACTGCCACACCGAGATATCAAAACTCTGCGAGGCGGTCTGGGCGATCACATCGTCCTGGCTCAGGTTCAGGTACGGCACCTTGCTCAATTGGTTATTGAGCATGCCGCGCTGTTCGACCATCACGCCTTTGGGCAGGCCGGTGGAACCCGAGGTGTAGATCACATAGGCGAGGTTGTCCGGCGCGCTGTAGACCCCGAGGTTTTCCTCTGAGCCGACCAGTTCCTCCCACACCAGTAACTTCGGCCGCGAGCCACAGGCGAACTCTTCCAGCAACAGATCCGCCTGTTCCCGACAAGCCTCGGTGCACACCAGCAACGGCGTACGGCTGAGGTCGATGATCCGGCTCAGGCGCTGGCTCGGCAGCCCCGGATCCAGCGGCAAGTAACCCGCACCGGCCTTGAAGCTGCCGATGATCATGCCCAGCAAATCCAGATTACGCTCGGCCAGCAAGGCCACCGGCTGATCCAGCCCGACACCCGCCGCAATCAGCGCCTGCCCCAGGCGGTTGCTGCGCCGGTTCAGTTCGGCATAGCTCCATTGCTGATCCAGGCAACTGGCGGCAACCCGTTGTGGATGCTGTGCCACCTGCGTTTCGAACAGCTCGACGTAACTGCGCCCCAGCGGATACGCATGCTCGCTCTGGTTGCAGCCGTCCACCAGGAATTCACGCTCCTGCTCGCCAATCAGCGGCAAGTCGGCCATGTCGCCATGGAAGCCCTGCACCAGCGCCAGCAGCAAACGCTTGAACTCACCGAGCATGCCCTGCACCGTGGTTTCATCGAAATAACGTTGGTCGTAGGACAGGTGCAAGCCCAGGTCATCCCCCGGATAACACACGGCCGTCAGCGGGAAGTTGGTGTGGGTCCGCCCGGAATCCGAGGTGGCGTTCAGGCTCTGCGCACGGTCCAGCACCGAGACTTCCACCGGGGCGTTTTCGAACACGAACAGGCTGTCGAACAGCGGCTGGCCCTTGGGCAGTTCGCTGTGTTCCTGGATCGTCACCAGCGGCAGGTACTCGTACTCACGCAGTTGCATATTGCTGTCGAGCAGGCCGCTCAACCATTGGCGCACGCTGCACGGTTGATCGTCTTCGGGCTGCTTCACCCGCAACGCGATACTGTTGATAAACAGCCCGACCGTGCGCTGCATCTCGGGCATTTCTACCGGGCGCCCGGCCACGGTGACGCCGAACAGCACGTCGCGCTCACCACTCACGCGCCGCAGCACCAGGGCCCACGCCGCCTGGGCGAAGGTGTTCACCGTCAATTGATGAGCCTGGGCCAGCTCGCGCAATTGCGCGCCGTCGCGCACATCGAGGCGGGTGTAGCAGTCGCCTACCACCATGCCGCCGCTGTGGCCGGCATGTTCGCGCAGGAACGGCCGGTCGCTCGGGATCGGCGTGGTGCGCTCGAACCCTTGCAGGTTCTGCTGCCACCACTGGCGCGCCTCAGCGAGATTCTGGCGTTGCAGCCAGGCGATATAGTCGCGGTAGCGCGGTGGTGTCGACAGTTGCGCCTCGCGGCCTTCGCCCAGGGCCATGTAGATGTCGAAGAAGTCGTTCATCAGCAGCGAGCGGCACCACGCATCGATCAAGATGTGGTGGTTGCTCATCATGAACCAGTAACGCGCCTCGCCCACGCGGATCAACCGCAGGTGGAACGGCGCCTGGTTGAGCAGATCGAAGCCGGCTTCACGCTCGCTTTTCAGCAGCGCTTGCAGACGCGGTTCCTGCTCGCTTTCCGGCTCCTGGCTCCAGTCGAGGTACTCGATCGGCGTGCTGCCAGGCTTGTGGATAACCTGCAACATGTCTTCGCCGACGTTCCAGCAGAACGAGGCGCGCAAGGCTTCATGACGGGCGATCACCGCCTGCCAGGCCTGGGCGAACCGCTCCGCGTCCAGGGCGCTGTTGATGCGGTAGCGGTCCTGCATGTAGTAGAGGCCCGTGCCCGGTTCCAGCAGGGTGTGCAGCAGCAAGCCTTCCTGCATCGGGGTCAATGGGTACACGTCTTCGATGGCATTGGCCGGCACCGGCAGCGCGTCCAGTTGCCCTTGCGTGAGGTGCGCCAGCGGGAAGTCCGACGGCGTGAGGCCACCCGCGCCTGGCTTGAGGCAATGCTCGATCAGGCTTTGCAGTTCCGCCAGGTATGCGTCTGCCAGTTCCGCGATGGTGTGGCTGTGGTGACGCTCGCGGCTGAAGGTCCAGCGCAGCACCAGTTCACCGCCATACACCTGGCTGTCGACACTCAGTTCGTTGGGCAACGGTGCGTCCGGGTCATGGGCGATCCCGGCGAATTCGTCCAGCGGGTGGAACAGCGCGTCGGCGCCAAAACTCTGGTCGAACTGGCCGAGGTAGTTGAAGGTGATACTGGCCGTCGGCAACGCGGCCATGGTCTGGCGGCACAAGCCGTCGGCCAGGTAGCGCAGCACGCCATAACCCAATCCTTTGTGGGGCACGCCGCGCAGTTGCTCCTTGATCGCCTTGATCGAGGCACCCTGCCCGGCGGCTTCTTCGATGTGCGGCGGGGTCAGGCGCAACGGGTAGGCGCTGGTGAACCAGCCCACGCTGCGGGTCAGGTCGATCTCGTCGAATAGCGGTTCGCGGCCGTGGCCTTCCAGCTGGATCAATGCGGATTCATGGCCACTCCAACGGCACAGCACACGGGCCAGGGCCGTCAGCAGCAAATCGTTGACCTGGGTGCGGTAGGCGCTCGGCGCCTGCTGCAACAACTGGCGGGTGCGCTCGGCATCCAGGCGCACGCTGACGGTATCGGCGTCGCGATTGCGCAGCGAACCTTGCGGGCGGTCCACTGGCAACTCGACGGCGGGTCCGGCCAACTGCTGCTGCCACACGTCGAGTTCTTCACGCAGGGACTCGCTGCCGGCATACGCCTGCAAGCGCGCCGCCCAGTCGCGCAAGGCGCTGGTCTTGGCCGGCAGGTTGACCGGCTGGCCGTCGCTCAATTGACGGTACACGGTCTGCAAATCTTCCAGCAATACCCGCCAGGAAACCCCGTCCACCACCAGGTGATGGACTGCGATCAGCAGCCGGCGCTGGCCTTGCGGGCCGTCTACCAGCAGGGCACGCAACAGCGGGCCATGGGCAAGGTTGAGGCTGCGCTGGGTGTCGGTGAACAGCGCGCTGCACTGCGCCATGTCCGCCACCTGGGCTTGCAACAGCAGGCCGCCTTTCGGCACCGCCAGGTGTTCGGCGTGCCATTGGGCGTCGCGCTGGGTAAAGCTCAGGCGCAGGGCGTCGTGATGTTCCAGCACCGCCAGCAACGCTTGTTCCAGGCGATGGGGTTCCAGGGCCTGAACCGGCTCCAGCAGCAATGCCTGGTTCCAGTGTTGGCGCTCCGGGATGTCGGTGTCGAAGAACCAGTGCTGGATCGGTGTCAGCCCGGACGCGCCGCTCAACACGCCCTGTTCGGCGATCACCTGCTCGGTGCGGGTCGCCACGGCAGCCAGGGTTTGCACCGTCTGGTGCTGGAAAAGGTCACGCGGGCTGAAATGAATCCCCGCCTGCCGCGCCCGGCTGACCACCTGGATCGACAGGATCGAGTCGCCGCCCAGCTCGAAAAAGTTATCGTCGAGGCCAACCTGTTGCACGTTCAGCACCGCACACCAGATGGCTGCCAGGGTTTGCTCCAGCTCGTTGCGCGGGGCCACGTACTGCTGACGATTCGCCTCGGGGTCCGGTTGCGGCAAGGCGCGGCGGTCAAGTTTTCCGTTGGCGGTCAGCGGCATGCTGTCGAGGACGATCAGGTGCGCAGGCACCATGTAGTCCGGCAGTTGCGCTTTCAGATGCGCCTTGAGGGATTCACGCAACGCGCCCTGCTCGTGGTCGCTGACCAGATAGGCCACCAACTGTTTGCCGCTCGGTGAGTCCAGCGCCAACACCACCGCTTCCCGCACCGCTGCGTGTTCCAGCAGGCAGGTTTCGATTTCCCCCAGCTCGATGCGGAAACCGCGAATCTTCACCTGGTGATCGATGCGACCGAGGTATTCCACCAGGCCATCGGCACGCTGGCGCACCAGGTCGCCGGTGCGATACAAGCGACCGCCGTTCGTGGCAAACGGGTCGGCGACAAACCGCTCCGCGGTCATGCCCGGACGCTGGTGATAACCCTGGGCCAGGCCGGCACCGCCGATGTACAGCTCGCCAGTCGCGCCTTGCGGCACCAGGACCAGGTCCGCGTCAAGAATGTAGGCCACACGCGCGCCGATGATGCTGCCGATCGGCACGCTGCCGGCGCCCTCTTCCAGTGTGTCCGGGGCCAGGCTGGCCAGCGGCATCACCACCGTTTCAGTCGGGCCATAGGCGTTGAAAAACAGCGCCGGCTTGAACGCGGCGCGAATGCGCTGCAAGTGTTCGCCGGTCAGGGCTTCACCGCCGGTGATGCACATGCGCACCGCCAACGTCTGGTTTTGCGTGGCCAGCCATTGCGCCAACTGGCTACCGTAGCTTGGTGTGAAGCCAAGGATATTGATGCGGTGCTGACGAATCAGCCCGCAGATTTCTTCCGCATCCCATTGGCCCTGGGCACGCAACACCACCTGGGCGCCGGTGAGCAGCGGCACCAGCAAACGCTCGGTGGCGGCGTCGAAATTGATGGAATAGAAGTGCAGCTCGCAGTCATCCGGGCGCATGCCGAAGCGTTCGATCACCGCCTTGCAATGCATGGCGATCTCACCGTGGGACACCACCACGCCCTTGGGCTTGCCGGTGGAACCCGAGGTGTAGATCAAGTACGCCTGGTGCTGTGGCAGGCTGATAAAAGGCAACTCGCCGGCTGGGTACTCGGCCAGGGTCGGCAGGTCATCTTCCAGGCACCAGCGGCCGACACTGGCGGGCAGCTCGCCCAGCGCGTCGAACATCGCCGCATCGCTGAGCAACAGGCCGATGCCGCTGTCTTCAATCATGTAGTGCAGGCGGTCCTGCGGGTATTCCGGGTCCAGCGGCACATAGGCACCGCCGGCCTTGAGGATCGCCAGCAGGCCAACGACCATTTCCAGCGAACGTGGCAGCGCCAGGCCAACCCGCACCTGCGGGCCCACGCCGCGCTCACGCAGCATCCAGGCCAGGCGATTGGCACGGCCGTCGAGTTCGCTGTAGCTCAGGGTCTGCCCGGCAAAGGTCAACGCTGGTGCATCGGGGCGGGCCAGGGCTTGCTCGCTGAACAGGTGATGAATGCACTGGTCGAGACGGTGCTCGCCGGCTTCAATGCCCAGGCTGTGTTGCAGGGCGCGCTGTTCGCCAGCCTCCAGCAACGGCAACTCGCTCAGGCGCTGTTGCGGATCGGCGAGCAAGGCTTCCAGCAGGTTTTTCCAGTGCGCAGCCATGCGGGCAATGCGCGGCTCGTCAAACAGGTCGGTGCTGTAGGTCAGGCAGCAACCCAGGCGATGGTCGAGGTCGGTGACTTCCAGGTTGAGGTCGAACTTGGTGGCGCGTGCATCGTTGGCCAGGTACTCGACGGTCATCCCGGCCAGCGTGCGGCTCTGCTGGAATTCCCAGCGCTGCACGTTGCACATCACCTGGAACAATGGGTTGTACGCCGCACTGCGTGGTGGTTGCAGGGCTTCCACCAGATGGTCGAACGGCAGGTCCTGATGGGACTGGCCTTCGATCACAGTGTGGCGAACCTGGTCGAACAATTCACCGACGCTCATCTGCCCGTTGAGCTGGCAACGCAGCACCTGGGTGTTGAGGAACGCGCCGATCAGCCCTTCACTTTCCGGGCGAATGCGGTTGGCCACCGGCGCGCCGATGCGCAGGTCGGTCTGGCCGCTGTAGCGGTAGAGCAATACCGCGAGGGTGGCGGTCATGGTCATGAACAGGGTCAGGCCGCGCTCGGCGTTGAAGGCACGCACGCGGGCAGCAAGGTCGTCGCTCAAATCAAAACGGTACAGCTCGCCCTGGTGACTTTGCACCGGCGGCCGCGGACGGTCGCCCGGCAGTTCCAGCAGCGGGTGTTCGGTGCCCAGCTGCGCGGTCCAGTAATCCAGTTGGCGCTGGCGTTCGCCGGACTCCAGCCACTGGCGCTGCCATACGCTGTAGTCGAGGTATTGCACCGGCAGCGGCGCCAGTGGCGATTCTCGGTCGTCGATGAACGCTTCGTACAGCGCGCTGAGTTCACGGGCAAAGATGTCCATGGCCCAGCCTTCGGTGACGATATGGTGCAGGGTCAGCACCAGGTAATGCTCCTGTTCGCCGGCCTTGACCAGGCAGGCTCGCAGCAGTGGGCCGGTCTCCAGGTCAAACGGTGTGTGGGCCTCATGGTCGGCCAGTTGCTGCACACGCAACTGGCGCTCGGCTTCATTGAGCGCCGAGTAATCCTGCCACTCCATACGCACGCCGGTTTGCGCCGCAACCTTCTGCTGCGCCACGCCGTTGATGCTCGGGAAGGTGGTGCGCAGGGTTTCGTGGCGCATGATCAAGGCCTGCAATGCCGCCTCGAAACGCCCCACGTCCAACACCCCGCGCAGTCGCGCCATGCCGCCGACGTTATACGCCGGGCTGTCCGGCTCCATCTGCCAGAGGAACCACATGCGCTGCTGGGAATAGGACAGCGGCACCGGCTGGCTGCGGTCGACCTTGCCGATGGCCAGTTGTTGGTTGCGTTGGCCCATGGCCTGGGCCAGGCGGACCTGCTCGGCGAAAGCACCCAATTCGCTGGTGTCGAACAGCGTGCGCAACGCCAGCTCGACGTCGCAGGCCTGGCGGGTGCGGGAAATGATTTGGGTGGCCAGCAGCGAATGGCCGCCAAGGGCGAAGAAGTCGTCGCGCAGGCCAATGCGTGGCAGAACCAGGACTTCGCGCCAGATCGCGGCGATTTGCTGCTCCAGCGCTGTTTCAGGTTCGACGTGTTCACGCACCAGCCACACCGGCTCCGGCAAGGCGCGACGGTCGAGTTTGCCGCTGGGGCTCAGGGGCATTGCGTCCAGGCGCATCAGTTGCGCCGGGACCATGTACTCCGGCAACTCGGCGGCCAGGGCGGTTTTTACCTCCTGTTCGTTCAGCGGTTGGTTGGCGGTGTAGTAACCGATCAACTGCGCACCGGCAGCGGTTTCGCGCACCAGCACCACCGCTTGGGCGATGCCATCGAGGGCCAATAGACGGGCTTCGATTTCTTCCGGCTCGACGCGAAAGCCCCGCAGTTTTACCTGCTGATCCAGGCGCCCGAGGTATTCCAGCACACCGTCGGCGCCCCAGCGCACCCGATCACCCGTGCGATACAGGCGTGTGCCCGCCTCGCCCAACGGGTCGGCGACAAACCGTTCGGCAGTCAGCCCGGCGCGGCCAAGGTAACCACGCGCCAAACCGATACCGCCGATGCACAATTCCCCCGGCACACCCGCCGGCAGCAGATTGAACTGATCGTCCAGCACCCGGCAAACCACATTGCCCAATGGTCGGCCAATCGGCGAACGCTCGCCGTCTTGCGCCTGGCAACGCCAGTGCGTCACGTTGATCGCGGTTTCGGTCGGGCCATAACGGTTGTGCAATTGCACCGTCGGCAACTGCGCCAGCACCCGGTTGCGCAACTCGGCCGGCAGCGCCTCACCGCCGCAGAACAGACGACGCAGGCTGGTGCATTCGGCGGCCAAAGGTTCATCGACAAACAGGCGCAACAGCGGCGGCACAAAGTGCAGCGTGGTCACGCCATGTTCCTGCACCAGTTGGGCAATACGATGCGGATCGCGATGCTCACCCGGGCCCGCCAATACAAGACGGCAACCGGTGATCAACGGCCAGAAGCACTCCCACACCGACACGTCAAAACTGATAGGTGCCTTTTGCATCAGTACGTCGGTTTCATCCAGCGTGTAGGTGGCTTGCATCCACTGCAAACGCTCGGCCAACGCGGCATGGGTGTTGCCCACGCCCTTGGGTTGGCCGGTGGTGCCGGAGGTGTAGATCACGTAGGCGAGGTTGTCGCCGTTCAGGTGCAGGCCCGGCGCGTGAGTCGGCCAGCTGTCGAGCTTGAGGCTGTCCATGGCGATAACGCACACGCCTTGCGCCGTGGGCAATTGTTCCAGCAGCGAGGTCTGGGTCAGCAGCAGTTGCACGCCACTGTCCTTGAGCATGTAGGCCAGGCGTTCGGCCGGGTAATCCGGGTCCAGCGGCACGTAGGCGCCGCCGGCCTTGATGATCGCGAGCAGGCCGATCAGCAGTTGCGGCGAACGCTCGGCGGCGATCGCTACGCACACGTCCGGGCCGACGCCCTTGTCCCGCAGGTAATGGGCCAGGCGATTGGCCTGGGTGTGCAGTTGGGCGAAGGTTAGGCTAGCGTCCTGCCACACCAGTGCGGTGCGGTCCGAGACCTGTTGGTTGAGTTGCTCCGGCAGCCAGTGCTGCGCCGGTGTGCACGGCGCTGCGCTCCACTGACCTTGTTGGATGCGTTCGTCGGCGTGCAGCAGTTGCACGTCGCCGATGGCCTGCTGCGGTTGTTCGCAGACGGCTTGCAGCAGGTTGATGAAATGCTCGGCCAGCCGCTCCACCGTTACAGTTTCGAACAGTTCGTCGGCGTAGTCGAACGACAGGCTCAAGCGGCCGTTGCGGTCTTCTTCGCTGTGCAGTTGCAGGTCGAACTTGGCTTCGCGACTGTGCCACGCCAGCTCGTCGGCGAGCAGGCCCGGCAGGCGGCGCAACGCGCCGAGGTCACGTTGCTGGTGGTTGAACATCACCTGGAACAAGCCTTGCTCGCGGGCTTGGGGGAAGGCTTCCAGGAGTTGCTCGAACGGCAAGTCTTGATGGGCCTGGGCGCCCAGCGCCGCAGTTCGCGTTGCCGCGAGCAAATCGGCGAATGGCAGGTGTGCATCCAGTTCGGCGCGCAATACGAGGGTGTTGATAAAGAAGCCGATCAGGCCTTGGGTTTCCTGGCGCGCACGGTTGGCGTTGGGCACGCCGATGCGTATATCGCGCTGGCCGCTGTAGCGATAGAGCAGGCTCTGGAACGCCGCCAGCAACAGCATGAACGGCGTGGCTTCGTGAGTTTGGGCGGTCTTGCGAATGGCCTCGCTGAGGCTCGCGCTGACGCGCACGCTATAGCGTGAAGCACTGCGTACGTGATGCGCCGAACGCGGGTGATCGGTGGCCAGGCTCAGGGTTGGGTGTTCGTCGCCCAGTTGTGCTTTCCAGTAAGCCAGTTGCCGCTGGGCCTCGCCTTCGGCCAGCCACTGGCGCTGCCAACTGCCGTAGTCGGCGTATTGCAGGGCCAGGGCCGGCAGCGCCAGGGTTTGGCCCTGGGACGCGGCGGCGTACAGGCGGGAGAATTCTTCGATCAATACGGTAAGCGACCAGCCGTCCGCGATGATGTGGTGCATCGTCACCAGCAGTTGGTGATCTTCGTCATCCAGGCGTACCAACGTCACCCATAGCAGCGGGCCTTTCTCCAGGTCGAACGGGGTGCGGGCTGCGTCTTCGCGGATCTGGTTCGCGCGGGCTTCACGTTCGGCGGCAGGCAGGTGGCTAAGGTCGATGACTTGCAGCTCGAAATCAGCCTTGGCATCGACCCGCTGGAAAGCTTGGCCATCGCGTTCAAAAAAACGCGTGCGCAGGGCTTCATGCCGCTGGACCAGTTGCTGGAAGCTTGAGCGCACTGCGTCTTCATCCAGCTCACCGCGCAAACGCAGGGCGCCGGGGATGGTGTAGGCGCTGCTGTGCGGGTCGAGTTGCCAGGTGATCCACAGGCGGTTTTGTGCCAGGGATTGCGGCAAGTCTTCCTGGCGCGACAGGGCATGAATCGCGCCTTGGGCAACGCCGCCGTCCTGCTGCAATTGCGCGACGCTGGCGGCGAATGCGGCCAGGGTTGGCGCTTCAAACAACAGGCGCAGGTTCAGCTCCAGGCCAAGAGTTTCCCGCAGGCGGGCGACTACCTGGGTGGCGCTGATGGAGTTGCCGCCCAGCAGGAAAAAGTGATCGTCGGCCGCGACCTGCGCCACCTGCAATTGCTCGCACCAGATCGCGGCAATCCGGCTTTGCAGTTCCGATTCCAGGGCCGCATCGCCGACCTGTGCTTGCGCGCCGGGGAACTGCGCATAACTGTCGAGGCTGCCATCTGCCAGGCGCGTGCGGCAGGCCGAACGCTGCACCTTGCCGCTGGAAGTTTTCGGCAAGCCACCGGGGTTGAGCAACACCACCACGCTCGGGGCTTCCTGGCAGGCTTCGGCCACCGCTTGGCGAATCGCCTTGATCAGCGCTTCGGGCGGCAGGATTTTCTGTACGCTGCGGCTGATTTCAGCGGCAATGCCGATGCCTTCCAGGCCGTTGTCATTCACCGCGAACGCCGCGACCCGGCCCTTGCGCACCACTTCCACTTCACGCTCGATGGCTTGCTCGATGTCTTGGGGATACAGGTTGTGGCCCCGCACGATCAGCAGGTCTTTCAGGCGGCCGGTGATGAACACTTCACCTTCGCGAATAAACCCCAGGTCGCCGGTACGCAGCCAGGTCCGGCCTTGGTGCTGGACGAACGTCTTGGCGGTGGCCTCAGGGTTGCGCCAGTAACCCTGGGCGATGCTCGGGCCGGCGGCCCAGATTTCACCCACGGCATTGTCGGGAAGCGTCGCCAGGGTGGCGGGGTCGGCAATCAGCACCGCGTGTTCAGGCTGGCTGGCGCCGCAACTCATGATCGCAACGCCCTGCCCGGGCTCGGCGCGGTTGGCGGCCAAGGCGTGTTCGTCCAGGCGCAGGGCCGGGATGCCGTTGCCACGGGAGCCGCCGGCAACAAACAACGTGGCCTCGGCCAAGCCATAGGACGCGAAGAAATTGTTCGGGGTAAAACCGCAGGCTGCGAACTTCTCGGCGAAGCGTTCCAGGGTGTCGAGACGGATCGGCTCGGAACCTGAATACGCCACGCGCCACTGGCTCAAATCCAGGCGCTCGAGTGCCGACTCGCTGACCCGCTCGCTGCACAGGCGGTAGGCAAAATCCGGCCCACCACTGATGGTGCCGCCGTATTCGCTGATTGCTTCCAGCCAGCGCAATGGCCGGCCAAGGAAGTAGGCCGGCGACATCAGCACGCACGGCACACCGCTGAAGATCGGTTGCAGCAAGCCGCCGATCAAGCCCATGTCGTGGTACAGCGGCAGCCAGCTGACAATCACGTCGTCGGGGTTCAGGTCGATACCAAAACCCCGGCGGATCAGCAACTCGTTGGCCACCAGGTTGCCGTGGGTGACTTGCACACCCTTGGGCAATGCAGTGGAACCGGAGGTGTATTGCAGGAAGGCGATGTCATCGTCCGCCAGGTTCGGCGCCATCCAGTCGGTGGCGATGCCCGCACTTAGCTGGTCAACACACAGTAATGGTGGCGCGGCCTCCAGCTGTGCCAGCGAATCACCGAGGCTGGAAGTGGTCAGCAGCAACCGGGGCTCGGCGTCTGCGATGATCGACAGCAGCCGCTCCTGGTGATGACGGCGGGTGGACTCCGGCGGGTACGCCGGCACCGCGATGACCCCGGCATACAGGCAACCAAAAAACGCCGCGACATAATCCGGCCCGCTGGGAAACAACAGTACCGCGCGGTCGCCCAGGTCGGCGTTGGCCTGCAAGGCGGCGGCGATGGTGCGGGCGCGCAGGTCGAGGTCACGGTAACTGAGGACCACGTTCTGCCCGGCCGTTTCGGCGAGGAAGCGCAACGCCAGTTGATCGGGGGTTTGCTCGGCACGGCGTTGAAGGGACTGGACCAGGGTGCGGGGAAGTTCGAAGGCGTCCATCATGGGGTTCCTGCCTGAAATCGGCTTACGGGGAAATCGGGGAATGTGTGGCCGGGGCTTGTTCAGCCGGTCGCCCGGGCCATCTGCCGTGCTGCGCCATTGCGCCAGCGGGCCAGGTGTTCGTCGGCATAACGCCGCACACAGCGCAGTACAGAACTCTCGTGCTGCACCAGGAAGAAGTGGTGACCGTCGAACATATCGAGGGAAAAACCGCTGGCGGTGTCTTGCTGCCAGTCCAGCAGTTGATCGGCGCGCACCGTGTCCTGCTTGCCGCCGAATACGTGGATCGGCAGGCTCAGTGGCTCACGCTCGCCGTACTCGAAACTGCCGCACAGGAGGAAGTCGGCCCGCAGGATCGGCAGCATCAACTGCATCAGTTCGGCATTGGCCAGCGCGTCTTCGCCGGTGCCCTTGAGTTCGCGCAGGCGGGCGATCAGTTGCTCGTCGTTTTTCTCGATGGCGTATTCACTCACATCGCGACGGGCCGGGCCGGCGGTGCCCGAGGCGAACAGCGCCAATGGTTGCGGTACACCCCGCTCACGCAGGGCATGGGCCAGCTCGAACGCCAGCAGGCCGCCGAGGCTGTGGCCGAACAGCGCGTAGGGGCCATTTAGTTCGGCACTGATCTCATCGGCCAATTGCCCGGCCAATGCCTTGATGTCGCGCTGCAGTGGCTCATCCATGCGCACGCCGCGCCCCGGCAGCTCCAGTGGCCGCACTTGCAACCACTCGGGCAGCACGCGCCGCCAGCGGCTGTAGACCATGGCGCTGGCGCCGGAATAAGGCAGGCAAAACAGGCGTAATCGAGCCGGTGTGTTCATTTCAGACCACTCCCGCTTACACGATAAAAACCCATTTTGTCCTCCTCCAGGCGCTGATCCTTGGCCGGTTTGTTAACTGGCCTTTCATCCTTGAGAACGGATGACACCTGGAAATAATTAGTCAGCGAGACACGGTTCACATCACTGGATAATGCATAAGATTAGTTCGTCTTCTCATTTGACAATCATTATCATTAAGCATAATTTGTTGCCCGATGTGTAGGAGGCCTCAGCAAGGACGCCCTCCCCCAACCTTCTCTTGCAACAAGGTGAATTCCATGACGGAACAAGTATCCACAGGCAGGTGCGACTCACCCCTACTCCAGGCTTTCGTCGATAACCGACTGATCCTGGTCAAGATCGCGGCGCGTATCACCGGCTGCCGATCCCGCGCCGAAGACGTGGTGCAGGACGCCTACTTCCGGTTGCAATCGGCACCGACCATTACGTCGTCGTTCAAGGCGCAGCTGAGTTATTTGTTCCAGATCGTGCGTAACCTGGCGATTGATCACTACCGCAAGCAGGCGCTGGAATTGAAGTATTCCGGCACTGAAGAGGAAGGCTTGAATGTGGTTATTCATGGTGCTTCACCTGAGACTTCGCACATCAATTTTTCGACGTTGGAGAACATCGCTGATGCGCTGACCGAGCTGCCTCAGCGCACGCGTTATGCGTTTGAGATGTACCGGTTGCATGGGGTGCCGCAGAAGGATATTGCCAAGGAGCTGGGGGTTTCGCCGACGCTTGTGAATTTTATGATTCGGGATGCGTTGGTGCATTGTCGCAAGGTGTCCGGGACTCATAGCGACACGTTTGCGCGGCGGGTTTGAGTGTTTTTGCGGTTGGGTGTGTATCCGGTATTTGGGTGATGGCTTAGATGGGTTCCGCCCTTACGGCGGGTCACTTTTGAAAGGAGCCCAAAAGTAACCAAAAGGCTCTTGCCCCACCACTCGGCACCTCGCTTAGGCTCGGTGTGCCCTCACTCCGGCATTACTCCGCGGGCCGCCGCGACGGCCCGTCCCTGGCCCGTCGCGGCTAAACCGGCGTCCTGCCGGTTTACCCGCTCCGTAATACCTGCGTTCGGCCAGCGTGGTTGACGGGGCGCCTAAGATCAAGATCACAAGCAGATCAACAGCACAGCGGC
The DNA here is from genome assembly GCF_034314165.1 of Pseudomonas sp. Bout1. GTDB lineage: Bacteria > Pseudomonadota > Gammaproteobacteria > Pseudomonadales > Pseudomonadaceae > Aquipseudomonas. The sequence continues at coordinate 5,036,109 of NZ_JAVIWK010000001.1, forward strand.
CTACAGGCCGGCTTGAGTGTTTAAAAGCCAGATCAAAAGCTAACGCGGGCACGGTTCAAATGTAGGAGCTGGCTTGCCGGCGATGGCATCGCCGCGGGGTGTCTGAAAAACCGAGTTGCCTGCATCGCCGGCAAGCCAGCTCCTACAGCTTTTGCCCTGGCTTTTAACACTCAGGTCGGCTTTCAGGCCGCCGTGCTCTTGCTGTTGATCTTGACCTGACTGCCCCATTCAGCCCGAGGCCGAACGCAGGGATTGAGGAGCGGGTAAACCGGCAGGACGCCGGTTTAGCCGCGACGGGCCAGGGACGGGCCGTCGCGGCGGCCCGCGGAGCAATTCCGGAGTGAGGGCACACCGAGCCTAAGCGAGGTGCCGACAGGCGGGGCAGAGCGTTTTGGTTACTTTTGCGCTTTTCAAAAGTGACCCGCTGTAAGAGCGGAACCCTAAGTAGCCGTTACCCAAATAACGGATATGTACCCGATCAAACCAACCCACACCGCTCAAAAAACCGCTCCCGCCCCAGGATCATCAACGCCGCCCGCTTATGCGGAAAATCAAACTCCTTCTCACAGTGGAAACACTGATTCTGCATATACCCAATCATCTTCCCGTTATCCGCCCGAGGTTCAGCCACCACACGCTGCGTACGCGGATCATCAAGAAACAGATAATGCACCAACGCCGACAGCCAACTCGCAACCTTATGCGGCCCCCGGTGATGCTCTTCCCCCACCAACATATGCACCCCGCGATCGTAATCCGCCGCATCATAGAACGGCGCAATCCGATCCTCCTTCGCCCAATACGCCTCGAAATAAGCAAACGGCTCATCATCAAAACAGCCGATCAACGTCAACGCATGCGGGTCCGCTTCCAGCTTGTCCAGATACTCCCGATGCTGCTCCAGGCTGCCACTTTCCTGCCAGAAACTCGCCACACGCGCACTGTTCTGCCAACGATTAAACCGCGCCAGGTCAACATCAATCTCCACCGTTCGCAATGAAACCCACGCCCCCAACCGCGCATCAAACCGTCGATACACCTCACCCCGAGGCTTCGGCGCACGCGAGGGATGACGCTTGCCACCACTGATCATCATCTGCTGCGGATAAGCGCCACTCAGAGACTGCCCCAACCACGGCTGCGGCAATTGCCAAAACAACGTGCGCTCACAATAAAACTGCCCGGCAACTGCGGTCGCCACCAGCAACCCGCTGCGCAAGGCATCTTCCGGCGCATGCTCAAGGCACCAGACCAGCCGCTGGCGCCCAGGCTCCCTGGCAAACAGCCAATAACAGGCCGCCCACACCGCACGCACAGCCGGCACACTGCCCGGCGCCTGCAAATGCACCAGCAACTCGTCACCACGCTCAAGGCGCAAGCGAATCAGCGGCTGGCCCTCAAGGGTAAGACTCAGGCGGCTGTCAGTTTCATCAGCGTCAAGGGCCGGCCCCGCCGGCAAGGGCAAGACAGAAAGGTCATTCAGATTGGACATGGGATGGGCTCACAAATCGTCGACAGTTCAACAAGTGACGTGAGCCAAGCGCAAAAATTTAGACGATCACGGCACCGGCATCACATCGATGCGGTAAGGCTCGAAGATCTTCAGCAACTGGCCATTATCGCGCAGTTGCTTGAGCAACCCCGAAAATGCCGGCCCGCTGATGGGCGCCTTGGGCCGCAACAATGCAAAGTGGTGATACACCTGGTCAATCCGTTCAGACACCAGGAACTGCCCCGCCGTGTCGGCGTTGCGCACCAGGAAATCGCTGAGGTAGGAGCGCGTCACCAAGGCGATGTCGGCACGGCCCCGGGCAACCATCAGCAGGTTGCTGTCATGGGAATAGGTCAAGGTGGCGTTGAAGTGCTCCGCCAGGTACTTGGGGTCGGGGTTGAAGTGGGCGAATGCATAGTGATAACCGCTGAACACCGCCAGGCGTTTGCCGGCCAAATCGGTGAAGTACGACTGGTCGCGGCCAGGCTCACGCTGGGCAACGAAAATCTCGGCGTCTTCCAGGCCCATGTCGACCGCCGTATGAGGAATGTCCTGCCAGCCCCAGTTCGGGTTTTCGAAGATCGCCATATCAACCCGGCCCTGCTCAAAATCACGAAAACGCCGGGGAATCGAGGTGGGCACCAGCACAAACTGGTAATCGGTTTGCAGCGCGTTCAAGGCTTCCACCAGTTGCGGCAGCAAACCGGTGTCGGCGCCCTGCTCCGGGCGCACGGTGTAGGGCGGAAAATGCGCGGCACCAATCCTCACCAGTTGGGCGGCCGAAGCCGGCATCAGCCACAGTGCGCCAAGCGCCAATATTGAGAGTCCTGCAGCCAATCGCCAAGGCGAAAACATCAAGGCACACACCGTCGAAAACTTTGATCCCCTAAACTAGGCGTTTTTGTCTATCGAGACAACTTTCTGCCGCACAATTAATAGCTTGCGCCAAAGGGTCAGTCAGCTTTCAAAACCATCAGTAAGGCTTCGTCGGCCAGTTGCTCCAGGGTCATGCTGCCCTGGGCGCGAAACCAGGTAGTGGTCCAGGACAAGGCGCCGGTCAAAAAACGCCGGGTGACAAACACATCGCCCTTGATGTAACCGGCATTTTTGGCCTCTCCCAGCACCTGCAGCCAGATGTCTTCGTACACATCGCGCAAGGCCAGTACTTGAGCCTGCCCCTCGGCCGACAGCGAACGCCATTCATACACCAGCACCGCCATCGCCTCGCCGCTGCCACCCATGATCGATTGCAATTCGCAACGAATCAGCGCCAACACCCGCTCGCGCACGTTGCTCGCCTCGGCCAGCGAAGCGCGCATCAGGGCGGTGTTGTAGTGGATGGTTTCCTCCATCACCGCCCGCAGGATTTCGTCCTTGCTCTTGAAGTGATGGAAGATACTGCCGGACTGGATCCCTACCGCGCCGGCCAGGTCACGCACGGTGGTGCGCTCAAAACCCTTGTTGCGAAACAGGTGGGCCGCGGTTTGCAGCAGCTTGCCACGGGCACTGTCGGGGTCAGTCAGTTGCCCGGCGTCTACCATGGTGTGCATCACCCGCAGGGCTTTTTGCTCATCCATGCTGCTCTCCTTAACTTCTGGTTACGTCTTGGGCGGCAATTTAGGCCGTGGCAGCCAACCAAGCAAGCGCTTGGGACAAAGTTGTGACCAGAGTTTACAAACCAAGCGCTTGCTTGGTAGTCTCAAACCAGCAAACAAGAGGAAGGACACCCCATGAACAAGACGGTACGCATCGGCTGCGCCAGCGCTTTCTGGGGCGACACCTGCACCGCCGCTGCGCAGTTGGTACACGGCGGCGCGCTGGATTACCTGGTGTTCGACTACCTGGCGGAAGTGACAATGTCGATCCTCGCCGGGGCGCGGTTGAAAGATCCCCAGGCCGGCTATGCCACGGATTTTGTCGAAGTGCTGAAGCCGCTGCTGGCCGATATCCAGCGCCAGCGCATCCGCGTGATCAGCAATGCCGGCGGCATCAACCCCCAAGCCTGCGCCGCCGCGTTGCAGGCAGCCTGCGACCAGGCTCAAATCCCCTTGAAAATCGCCGTGCTGCTGGGGGATGACCTGCAACCGCAGTTCAAACAGTTGCACGGCGTCACCGACATGTTCAGCGGCGCGCCGCTGCCGGCGATGTGCATATCGACCAATGCTTACCTCGGCGCACCGGGCATCGTGCAGGCGCTGAGGCTGGGGGCCGATATCGTCATCACTGGCCGGGTGGTGGACAGCGCGGTGGTCAGCGCGGCACTGGTGCATGAATTCGACTGGTCCTGGCAGGATTACGACCGCCTGGCCCAGGCTGCATTGGCCGGGCATATCATCGAATGTGGCGCGCAGTGCACCGGCGGCAACTTCACCGACTGGCGGGAGGTGCCAGACTACGAACACATCGGCTTCCCGATTGTGGAGGTCAGCGCCGATGGCCAGTTCACCGTCAGTAAAGTCGACGGCACCGGCGGGTTGATCAACGAACTGAGCGTCGCCGAACAACTGCTGTATGAGATCGGCGACCCGCGTGCCTACCTGTTGCCCGATGTAATCTGCGACTTCAGCCAGGTCAAGCTCCGGCAACAAGGCAAAAACCGCGTGCACCTGCACGGCGCCAAAGGCTTGCCGCCTACCGATCAATACAAAGTCAGCGCCACCTACCCGGACGGCTTTCGCTGCACCGCCAGTTGCCTGATCGCCGGGATCGACGCGGTGGCCAAGGCCGAGCGGGTCAGCCAGGCGATCATCAACAAGACCTCAGAGCTGTTCAGCCAGCACGGCTGGGCGCCCTACACCGACGTCAACATCGAACTGCTGGGCAGCGAAGCCACCTACGGCCCTCACGCCCAACGCCAGGACTGCCGCGAAGTGGTGGTGAAACTGGCGGTACGTCACCCGAGCAAGCAGGCACTGGTGCTGTTCGCCCGGGAGATCGCCCAGGCGGCGACCGGCATGGCGCCGGGGCTTACCGGCATCGTTGGCGGGCGGCCCACGGTGTATCCGCTGATTCGGCTGTTTTCATTCCTGATCGATAAAAGCGCCTGTGAACTGCAGGTCGACTTTCTTGGCGAGCGGCATGCCTGCGAACTTCCTGTCGCCGAGCCGCTGAACACTTCAATCGCATTGATCGACCCGCCCAAACCCCAAGGCCGCGCCGACGCCAACGTGCCGCTGGTCAAGCTGGCCGTGGCCCGCTCCGGCGACAAGGGCAACCACAGCAACATCGGCGTGGTCGCCCGCGAGCCCGAGTACCTGCCGTGGATCGCCGAAGCGCTGACGCCTGAAGTGATCGTCGACTGGATGAGCCACGTACTCGACCCGATTCACGGTCGTGTCGAGCGCTGGTACTTGCCCGGCAGCCACAGCCTGAACTTCCTGCTGGAAAACGCCTTGGGCGGCGGCGGGATCGCCAGCCTGCGCATCGACCCACAAGGCAAAGCCTTTGCCCAGCAACTGCTGGAAATCCCGATTGCCGTGCCGCAACACATTGCCGATCAACTCACTTAAAGGACCCTCGCCGTGGCCTTCGACTCGATCTTCAAAGCCGATTTGTTCCAGGGGCAAACCATCATTGTGACTGGCGGCGGCAGTGGCATTGGCCGCTGCACCGCCCACGAGTTGGCGGCCCTCGGCGCCCATGTGATTCTGGTGGGACGCAAACCGGAAAAACTGCAAACGGTCGCAGCAGAGATCAGCGAAGACGGCGGCCGCGCCAGTTGGCAGGCCTGCGACATTCGGGATGAGGAGGCCGTCAAGACGCTGGTCGGCCAGCTCCTTCACGAGCACGGCCCGGTTCATGGCCTGGTCAACAACGCCGGCGGCCAATACCCCTCACCGCTCGCGTCGATCAACCAGAAGGGCTTTGAAACCGTGTTGCGCACCAACCTGGTGGGCGGCTTCCTGATGGCCCGGGAAGTGTTCAACCAGAGCATGAGCAAGCACGGCGGCTCGATCGTCAACATGCTCGCCGACATGTGGGGCGGCATGCCGGGCATGGGCCACTCGGGCGCGGCACGTTCGGGCATGGATAACTTCACCAAGACCGCCGCGTTCGAATGGGGTTACGCCGGGGTACGGGTCAACGCCGTGGCGCCCGGCTGGATTGCCTCCAGCGGCATGGACACCTACGAAGGCGCGTTCAAGGCGGTAATCCCGACCCTGCGCGAGCATGTACCGCTCAAACGCATCGGCACCGAATCGGAAGTCAGCGCGGCGATAGTGTTCTTGCTCAGCCCCGCCGCCGCGTTCGTCAGCGGCAGCACCTTGCGCATCGACGGCGCCGCCAGCCTCGGCAGCCGCGCCTGGCCACTGCACAAGGCGCAACCGCCGAGTGTGTCCTTTAATGGTTTCCACCGGGCGTACTTGCCGGATGTGCTCAAGGAGGAGAAATAGGCCATGCCGGTGATCGACTCGCAACTCGACGCCCACAGCCCGCAATTCGCGCAGAACCGCGAAGCGATGCTCATAGGCGTCCATCAACTGCGCCAGCTGGAGCAAAACCTGTTGGCCAAGGCGGCTGAAGCCAAGGCGAAGTTCGACAAACGCGGGCAGCTGCTGCCACGCGAACGCCTCAATTTACTGCTCGACCCTGGCGCACCGTTCCTCGAACTGGCAAGCCTGGCCGGCTACAAATTGCACGACGACAAGGACGGCACCGCAGCCGGTGGCGGGCTGATTGCGGGCATCGGCTATGTCAGCGGCGTGCGCATGCTGGTGGTGGCCAATAACAGCGCGATCAAGGGCGGCACCATTTCGCCCTCGGGCCTGAAAAAATCCCTGCGCCTGCAACAGATCGCCATGGAAAACAAACTGCCTGTGGTGACGCTGGCGGAAAGCGGCGGCGCCAACCTCAACTACGCCGCCGAGATTTTCGTCGAAGGCGCACGCAGCTTCGCCAACCAGGCGCGAATGTCGGCCATGGGCTTGCCGCAGATCACCGTGGTGCATGGCTCGGCCACGGCGGGCGGCGCGTATCAGCCGGGGCTTTCGGATTATGTGGTGGTGGTGCGTGGCAAGGCCAAGTTGTTTTTGGCTGGCCCGCCGCTGCTCAAGGCTGCCACTGGCGAAGTCGCCACCGATGAAGAACTCGGTGGCGCCCAGATGCACGCGCAAACCGCCGGGACTGCTGAATACCTGGCGGAAAACGACGCTGACGGCGTGCGCATCGTGCGCGAGATCGTCAGCCTGTTGCCGTGGGATGACCGCTTGCCGGTTATTCAGCCACGTGCTTTTGCCGAGCCGCTGTACCCGATTGAAGAGCTGTTGGGGTTGATCCCCGCCGACCCGAAAAAGCCCTACGACGTGCGCGAAATCCTCGCGCGATTGGCGGACGCTTCCAACTTCCTCGAATTCAAGGGCGAGTTCGACCCGCACACCGTCTGCGGCCACCTGCATATCCAGGGCCGCGCCTGCGGTTTTATCGGCAACAACGGGCCGATCACGCCAAAGGGCGCGAGCAAGGCCGCGCAGTTTATCCAGCTGTGCGACCAGAGCCAGACGCCGCTGCTGTTCTTCCACAACACCACGGGTTTCATGGTGGGCACCGAGTCGGAACAACAAGGCGTGATCAAACATGGCGCGAAGATGATCCAGGCAGTGGCCAATGCCCGGGTGCCGAAATTGACCATCGTCGTCGGCGGCTCCTACGGCGCCGGCAACTACGCGATGTGCGGCCGTGGCCTCGACCCGCGTTTTATCTTCGCCTGGCCCAACAGCCGCACCGCCGTGATGGGCGGTGCCCAGGCGGGCAAGGTGCTGCGGATCGTCACCGAGGCCAAGCAGTTGAAAGACGGTTTGGTGCCGGACCCCAAGGTGCTCGACATGCTCGAACAGGTCACCGCACAGAAGCTCGACAGCCAGTCCACCGCCCTCTACGGCAGCGCCAACCTATGGGACGACGGGCTGATTGACCCACGAGATACTCGGACCTTGCTCGGGTTTTTGCTGGACATCTGCCATGAGGCGCAAGTGCGGCAACTACAGCCCAACAGCTTTGGTGTTGCGCGGTTTTAACCCTTAAAGGAGAACAATAAAAATGATCTTCACCCAGGAACACGAAGCTCTGCGCCGCACCGTCCGGGGCTTTGTCGAGCGCGAGATCAACCCGCATGTGGATGAGTGGGAAAAAGCCGGGCGCTTCCCGATCCACGAGATCTTCCGCAAGGCCGGCGACCTCGGGTTGCTGGGCATCTCCAAGCCGGAAACATTCGGCGGCATGGGCCTCGACTACAGCTATTCCATCGTCGCCGCCGAAGAGTTCGGCACCATTCGCTGCGGCGGCATCCCGATGTCCATCGGTGTGCAGACCGACATGTGCACCCCGGCCCTGGCCCGTTTCGGCTCCGACGAGTTGCGCGATGAATTCCTGCGCCCGGCCATCAGCGGCGAACAGGTGGGCTGCATCGGCGTTTCGGAAACCGGCGCCGGCTCCGACGTGGCCGGGTTGAAAACCCACGCCCGCAAAGACGGCACCGACTACGTGATCAACGGCAGCAAGATGTGGATCACCAACTCCCCGAGCGCCGACTTTATCTGCCTGCTGGCCAACACCTCGGACGACAAGCCGCACATCAACAAATCGCTGATCATGCTGCCAATGACCACCCCCGGCATTAGCGTCAGCCCGCCCCTGGAAAAGCTCGGCATGCACAGCTCGGAAACCGCCCAGGTGTTTTTCGACGACGTGCGCATCCCCCAGCGCAACCGCATTGGCCATGAAGGCGCGGGGTTCATGATGCAAATGCTGCAGTTCCAGGAGGAGCGGCTGTTTGGCGCGGCCAATATGGTCAAGGGCCTGGAGTACTGCGTCGACAGCACCATTGAGTACTGCAAGGAGCGCAAGACCTTCGGCAAGGCGTTAATCGACAACCAGGTGATCCACTTTCGCCTGGCCGAACTGTCCACCGAAATCGAGTGCCTGCGAGCGCTGGTGTACCAGGCCACCGAGCAGTACATCAAGGGCCAGGACGTGACGCGCCTGGCCTCCATGGCCAAGCTCAAGGCCGGGCGCCTCGGGCGAGAGGTCAGCGACAGCTGCCTGCAATATTGGGGCGGCATGGGGTTCATGTGGGACAACCCGGTGGCCCGGGCTTATCGCGATGTGCGGTTGGTGTCGATTGGCGGTGGGGCGGACGAGATCATGCTGGGGATTATCTGCAAATTGATGGGCACCTTGCCGGGGAAAAAGTCGTGAATACGGTGTTGCTGGAACCGCATAACGGGGTGTTGCATGTGACGCTCAATCGGCCCGAGAGCCGCAATGCCATGAGTTTGGAGATGGTCAACGAACTGCGCGCGGTGCTGGCCGATGTGGCTGCGGACCAGACCGTACGGGCGTTGGTTATCAGCGGCGCGGGTGGGCATTTTTCGGCGGGCGGGGATGTGAAAGACATGGCCCGCGCCGGGGCCACCGGGGGCTTGCAGGCGCTGAATCTGGCGTTTGGCACACTGTTGCAGGAGGTTGAGGCGCTGCCGCAGGTGGTGATTGTGGTGCTCCAGGGAGCAGTGCTGGGCGGTGGGTTGGGGTTGGTGTGTGTCAGTGATGTGGCGATTGCGGATCATCAGGCGCAGTTTGGGATGCCCGAGACGAGCCTTGGGTTATTGCCAGCGCAGATTGCGCCGTTTGTGGTGAAGCGCATCGGGTTGACTCAGGCACGGCGCCTGGCGCTGACGGCGGCGCGGTTTGATGGAGTTGAAGCGTTGCGCTTGGGGTTGGTGCATTTTGTGGAGCACGATCCGCAGGCCTTGGCGGAGCGGGTGGATGAGGTATTGGGGCAGGTTTTGCGCTGTGCTCCGGGGGCTAATGCGCGGACCAAGGCGCTGGTCTTGGCTAGTGGTGAGCAGGCTTTGGGGCCGTTGCTGGATCAGGCGGCTGAGTGGTTTGCCGAGGCGGTTCGTGGGGAGGAAGGGATTGAGGGGACTCAGGCTTTTGTGCAGAAGCGTAAGCCTCGGTGGGCGCGATGAATGGGGGGCATATCCGTTATTTGAGTGATGGCTTGGATGGGTTCCGCTCTTACAGCGGCTCACTTTTGAAAAGCGCAAAAGTAAGCAAAACGCTCTTGCCCCACCACTCGGCACCTCGCTTAGGCTCGGTGGGCCCTCACTCCGGCTTTGGAGCGTGGGCCGCCGTCATGGGCCATCCTTGGCCCAGGACGGCTAACCCGGCGTCCTGCCGGGTTACCCACGCTCCAAAGCCTGCGTTCGGCCAGCGTGGTTGACGGGGCGCCTAAGATCAAGTTCACAAGCAGATCAAGAACACAGCGGCCTACAGGCCGGCTTGAGTGTTAAAAGCCAGATCAACAGCTAAAGCGGGCACGGTTCAAATGTGGGAGCTGGCTTGCCTGCGATGGCATCGCCGCGGTGTATCTGAAAGACCGAGTTGCCTGCATCGCCGGCAAGCCAGCTCCTACAGATTTTGCCCTGGCTTTTAACACTCAGGTCGGCTTTCAGGCCGCCGTGCACTTGATCTTGCTTGTGATCTTGATCTGACTGCCCCATTCAGCCCGAGGCCGAACGCAGGGATTGAGGAGCGGGTAAACCGGCAGGACGCCGGTTTAGCCGCGACGGGCCAGGGACGGGCCGTCGCGGCGGCCCGCGGAGCAATTCCGGAGTGAGGGAACACCGAGCCTAGGCGAGGTGCCGACAGGCGGGGCAGAGCGTTTTGGTTACTTTTGCGCTTTTCAAAAGTGACCCGCTGTAAGAGCGGAACCATAAGCAGCCGTTACCAAAAAACGGATATGTACCCGACAAGCCAAGGGACACCACCATGCCGATGTTCAACAAAATCCTCATAGCCAACCGTGGCGAAATCGCCTGCCGCATCCAGCGCACCGCCCAATCCCTGGGCTACCGCACAGTAGCGGTCTATAGCGCCCCCGACGCCAACAGCCTGCACGTCCAGATGGCCGACGAAGCCATCAACATCGGCCCCGCCCCGGTCAACCAGTCCTACCTCAATATCGAAGCCATCCTCGACGCAGCCCACCGCACCGGCGCCGACGCCATCCACCCCGGCTACGGCTTCCTCTCCGAAAACCCCGACTTCGCCCGCGCCTGCGCCAAAGCCAGCCTGACCTTCATCGGCCCCAGCCCCGAAGCCATCGAACTGATGGGCAGCAAACGCCTATCAAAAATCGCCATGCTCAACGCCGGCGTCCCCTGCATCAAAGGCTACCAAGGCCAAGACCAGGACGACCAAACCCTGCAACAACAAGCCACCCACATCGGCTACCCACTGATGATCAAGGCCAGCGCCGGCGGCGGCGGTCGCGGCATGCGCCTGGTCCACAGCCCCGACACCCTGCTAGAACACCTGCGCACCGCCCGCTCCGAAGCACAAAACGCCTTCGGCAGCGCCGAACTCATCCTCGAACATGCCCTGATCGCCCCCCGCCACGTCGAAATCCAACTGTTCGGCGACACCCACGGCAACCTGATCTACCTCGGCGAACGCGACTGCTCGATCCAGCGCCGCCATCAAAAAATCATCGAAGAAGCCCCCTGCCCCATCATGACCTTTGAGCTGCGCCAAGCCATGGGCGAAGCCGCCCTCAAGGCCGCCCGCGCCGTCAATTACGTCGGCGCCGGCACCGTCGAATTCCTGCTCGACCGCAACGGCGACTTCTACTTCCTGGAAATGAACACCCGCCTGCAAGTCGAACACCCGGTCACCGAACTGATCACCGGCCTCGACCTCGTCGCCTGGCAACTGCACATCGCCGCCGGCCAGCCCCTGCCCCTGCGCCAGGAACAAGTGACACTCAGCGGCCACGCCATGGAAGTGCGCCTGTACGCCGAAGACCCAGCCCAGGGCTTCCTGCCGCAAACCGGCGACGTGTTGCGCTGGGAACCGACTGCCGGAGTGCGCATCGATCATGGCGTGCTGGAAGGCCAGCGCATCACCCCGTTCTACGACCCGATGCTGGGCAAGATCATCGCCCACGGCGCCACCCGCGAAGAGGCCCGGCGCAAGCTGGTCAGGGCCGTGGAAGACTGCGTGCTGCTCGGCGTCGCCACCAACCAGCGCCTGCTGGCCAGCTTGCTCAAGCATCCGCAATTCATCGCGGGCGACTTCAGTACCGGCTTTATCGCCGAACACTTCAGCGACATTCCACCTACCAACGCGACCCACAATGAACTGGCACTGGCCGCCGCGATGTTTTATCAACACAGCGCCAATGCTCACCCCACGCCGCTCTCTGGCTGGCGTAACAACGCCAGCGTGCCATGGACCTACCAATTGGCCGAACAGGATGAGCCCCGGGCAATCAGCCTCAGTGTGCTGGCAGACAATTGCTTGCAAATCGAGATTGATCAGCAGGCCATCGAGGTCCGCGACCTCACCAGCGACGGCCGCTGGGCCACAGCCGTGGTCAACGGCATCCGCCGCCGTATCGCCTACCACCTGCAAGGCACTCGTTGCTGGCTGCCCGGCGTGTGCATCACCAACCAAACCCAAGCCGTTGCCACCCGCCAGGCCGAGGCCAGCAACGGCACCGTCAAGGCGCCGATGGACGGCGCGATTGTCGAGGTACGGGTCAGCGAAGGTGATTCGGTCAGCCAGGGTCAGCTATTGCTGGTGCTGGAAGCGATGAAAATGGAGCACCCACTCAAGGCCGGCATGAGTGGCGTGGTCAAGCGAATCCAGGCGGTTGCAGGCGATCAGGTCAGGAACCGTCAGATTTTGCTGGAGATCGAGTAAGCCCTAGGCGGAACTAGCAGGCTTGGCTACGCTCTATCCCCATCAGGACGGGAAGAGTACGGGAACCTGCGATGCCTCATTGGCTGATTATTGATCTTGAAGCCACAACGGATGAAGGCGGCTGGCCCGTGACCGAGATGGAAGTCATCGAAATCGGTGTGAGCCTGGTTAACCGCCAGGGCCGTGAGCTGGACCATTTCCAGCGTTTTGTACGGCCGTTGCGCCGGCCATTGCTGACGCCGTTCTGCCGCCAGCTGACCCACATCACCCAGGCTAATATCGACGCTGCCGCGCCGTTGACTGAGGTGTGGCCGCTGTTCGAACGCTGGCTCGGGCAACACCAGGCTCGCCTTGAGGGCTGGGCGAGCTGGGGTGACTACGACCGCCAGCAACTGGAGCTGGAGTGGCAGCGCCATGGCTTGAGCAGCGTGCTGGGCCAGACGCCCCACGTGAACCTCAAGCAGCGCTTCGCCAAGGCCCGGCGCCTGGACAAGCCGCTGGGGCTCAACGGCGCGCTGCAACTGGCCGGGATGCAGTTCCATGGCCAGCAGCATCGGGCGCTCGAAGATGCGCGCAATACCGCACGGCTGCTGCCGTTGATTTTGCCCGTGTAGAAGGCATACTGGCCGACCTTTCTTGACCCTTTTCCGAGGATTCGCCCATGTTTAAAGTCAACGAGTACTTCGACGGCACCGTCAAGTCGATCGCTTTCGGCACTGCAGAAGGTCCGGCGACCGTCGGCGTCATGGCCCCGGGCGAATACGAGTTCGGCACCGCCCAGCGTGAAATCATGCACGTGGTATCAGGCGCGCTGACCGTCAAGCTGCCAGACAGCGCGGATTGGGAAACCTTCGAAGCCGGCAGCCAGTTCAACGTGCCTGCCAACAGCAAGTTCCAGCTGAAAGTAGCCGTCGACACGGCTTACCTGTGCGAATACCGCGGCTGATCTTTCGATAGCCGAAAAAAATGCCCGTCTCTCGCGAGACGGGCATTTTTCATTTCAGGGCCGATTACTCGAGAATCGTCACCGGCATGCCGACTTCCAGGCGCCCCACACCGTCGTTGACCAGGTTCTGCCCGAACATCACATCGCCCTCTTGCTCGCGATAGGTCTTGAGCGTGGCCAGCGGTTCGCGGTCGGCACTGCGTTCGCCGCTCGCCGGATCAATGGTGGTCAGGATGCAACGTGAGCAGGACTTGACCACACGAAACTCGACGTCGCCAATCCGCACCCGTTTCCAGCCGTCCTCGGCAAACGCTTCGCTGCCCTCGATCACCAGGTTGGGACGAAAACGCAGCATTTCCATGGGGCGACCGACGCGTTGGGACAGGTCATCCAGGGACGCTTGGCCGATCAGCAACAGTGGAAAACCATCGGCAAACGCGACCTTGTCATCATCCTTGCCATAACCGGCCTCGGTGGTACGTGCACGCGCCAGCGGCACTTGCACCAGACGCGTGGGTTTGCCGATGAATTCGCTGAGCCAGGCGCCCGCCGCATCACCGGCATCCGGCACACGCAGGGTGTCGCGCCAGATAGTCACGCCGCGCAACTCGGCATCGTCGCCGGGCAGTGGCACGTCGAGGGCCGGCTGCCCTTCGGCGCTCAGGGTCAGGCCGCCGGCGCTGTTCCATAACGCCGACAGCTGGCTCATTTTGGCCACGGCGCGCTGGGTCAGGAAACGCCCGCTGGCCTCGTCCACCAACATCCAGCGTCGATCCCCGTCGAGCCCAAGTGTATCCAGGGCGATCTGCTGCAAGGGTTCACCCTTGCCGGACTTCAAGGGGTATCGGTACAACGCGCTGAGACGAAGCATGGGCCTGCATTCCTGAGGGGCAAAGCCGCCACCCTAAGCTCAAGCCGGTACTTCGTCCAGCATCAAGCGTTGACGAACCACGTCCACCAACTTGTCGGGCTGGAACTTGGAGAGGAAGTTGTCGCACCCGACCTTCTTCACCATCGAATCGTTGAAGCTGCCGGACAACGAGGTGTGCAGTACGACGTAGAGGCCACGCAGGCGCGGGTCATTGCGAATTTCGGTGGTCAGGCGGTAGCCGTCCATCTCGGGCATTTCGGCGTCGGTGAAGATCATCAACAGTTTGTCGGTCATCACCTGGCCGCTGTCGGCCCACCCCTTGAGCATGTTCAGGGCCTTGAGGCCATCGCTGGCAATGTGCATCTTCACCCCCAGTTGGCCGAGGGTGTCACGCAGTTGCGAAAGGGCCACGTTGGAGTCATCCACCAGCAGCACTTCTCGGCCACGGGCGCGCTCCAGCACCGGGTCTTCGAGTTTCTCGCGGGAGACCTTGGCATTGTACGGCACGATTTCGGCGAGGACTTTTTCTACGTCGATGATTTCCACCAACTGGTCGTCGACCTTGCTGATGGCCGTCAGGTAATGCTGGCGCCCGGCACTGGCCGGCGGTGGCAGGATCGCTTCCCAGTTCATGTTGACGATGCGGTCGACGCCGCCCACCAGGAATGCCTGCACCGAGCGGTTGTATTCGGTGACGATAATGGTGCTGTTAGGCCCCGGAATCAGCGGGCGCATGCCAATCGCCTGGGACAGGTCGATCACCGGCAACGTCTGGCCACGCAGGTTGACCACGCCGCAGACAAAGGGATGCCGCTGGGGCATCAGGGTCAACTTGGGCAGTTGCAGCACTTCCTGCACCTTGAACACGTTGATCGCGAACAACTGCCGCCCGGCCAGGCGAAACATGAGGATCTCCAGGCGATTCTCGCCCACCAATTGTGTGCGTTGATCTACCGTGTCGAGAATGCCGGCCATTAAAGACTCCTGGGTTTAGCGGATGGATAGTGCTGGTCACTGAAGGAGGTTATCGGCGGCAAACGCCGGACCTTGACCCCCGCTAAAATGCCATGTAAATCCATTGATGTCACACTGACATCATGCTTTACTGAGCTTGCTTCAACGCAAGGCCCATCACCACCGCCGCGTGACCACAAAGTCAGCGCGAGGTTCCCCCATGTAAGGGATTCCCCTACCCACAATCAGGATCAACCTGATATTCGCGATATCTAATAGCCATTAATGTGACGCCATTCTCATTGCATGAATGGAGTCAGGCTTTTGTTTGCTATCGCAAGCCCACGGCCCACGGGTCGTCCAAAGACTTACGTCTTGGCAACCGAAGAAGTTGTGCGAATGCCCTTGAGGAATGTGAGGGTGCCGGACGAACGCAGCGATCAATCAAATAAAAGTCCTACTGAAAAGTCGGAAGCAGACTACAGATATTCGTCATATTTCAGCGGTACTTTTAAGCCATTGACCAGGTGCAACATCTCATTATCCGACCGTATGTTGTGGAGACTTGCATGATGAACGACGGCAAAGAGTGGCAACTTGCACTTCCCGAGTTCCTCCTTGAGGCACAAATGCTGCTGGACAAATCCCAGGAGTGCTTGAGCCACCTGCATCTGATCCGCAACGACAGCGACGCCGTCGATTGCATGAAAAGCAGCCTGATCAAGCTTGCGGAAAAGTCCGACGCCTTGGCCCTGCGGGCGATCAGCGAGTTTTCACGGCATGTGCAGTACTTGATCAGCAATGCCGCCAGCCCCCTGCAATTGCATGATCAGGCACTGGATGCGCTGAATGCCTGCCTGACCTTACTGGCCTGGCAACTGGAGTTGATCGATGCAAAAACCGGCAAGCTCGGCCTGGATGAAACCGAACAAACCGCGTTAATTGCCACGGTCGTCCAACACATCCCGCAAAGCGACTTCGGTTATAAGCGACAGCACCGCGTGCCTTACGCCATTTGAGTATTCTTCGCATCCAATCAGAGAAATGTCGTATTCAATTGCCGCCTTATCCAAAAACGACAGCCACAACTAATCCTGCCTGACGTCGTTGTTAGCAAAAAATATCAATAAGCCACTAACGACAATACCGATACAAAAAGACTTCAATGATACAACTTCCCCACTATTTGAACTCCTGGACTACCTCCCGGGGCACTGCCGTGATTAATACTACTCATCAGGCTCGGCGCCAGGCGACCAACGGTAATAGTGGTGGTACCATGCCCCGCTCGAAGTGACTCAACTTCATGATGCATATAAACGTGAAATGCGCCTCCTATGTACGCCAGCCTGAAGTCACTCATCGCAAGGTCCGTGTCCCGAAGCAATGCACGCTGGATGACGCTCGCGCTATGCCTGTGCGCATGCCTGTTCAGCCTGTGGGGTTATGCACACTCGGCCAATATTCCTCTCATCCTGCTGCTGTTGAACCTGGCCATCTTGTCGGTGGTAGGCCTGCAACAGTGGCGCTCACGCAAATCCATCAAGTTCCAGCCCCAGGAGTTGGCCGACCGTCTGTTGCAGGTTCAGGAAAACGAGCGTCATCGCCTGAGCCGCGAACTGCACGACGATATTGGCCAATTGTTGACCGCCGCCAAGCTGCAAAGTGAGTGGCTCAAACGCCGCCTGCCGGCAGACCTGCAAGGCCATTGTTCAGTACTGTGTAACACCTTGAACGAAACCCTGGCCAAGGTGCAGGACGTGTCGGCCATCCTCAACCCCCGGCAGTTGGCGAGCCTGGGGCTGGAGGCGAGCCTGCGGGCGCACCTGCTCAAGGCCCTGGAAAACACCCGGGTGAGCTGGAGCCTGGAATGCCATCAAAGGCTGACGGGCATCCCGGAAGAGATGGCCGTTGCGGCTTTTCGCATTACCCAGGAAGCCGTCACCAATATGCTTCGCCATGCCCAGGCACATAACCTGCTGGTGCGCCTGCAACGCCTGCCCGAAGGCCTGTCACTGTTTATCAGCGATGACGGCCAGGGCTTTTCACCCGCCATCAACCCCGCCCTGGAAGGCCAACGGGGCATGGCCGGGATGTCCGAGCGAATTGATCAACTGGGAGGCACGTTGTCCGTCAATAGCCAGCCCGGCTTTGGGACAAGGATCGAAGCGCTTTTCCCCTGGGCGCCCCGCGCCCTCGAACGGGCCAACCCCCATAAGGTTCTAGAGTGACGTGCAACTTACTCCTGGTGGATGACCACTCCCTGATCAGGGCCGGCGTGCGCGCGCTGGTCATGGATATTCCCGGCTACGCAGTGGTCGGCGAAGCCAGCGATGGTGCCCAGCTGCTGGAGCGATTCGACGCGCTGCAACCGGACATCGTACTGCTCGACCTGTCGATGAAGCACACCGGCGGGCTCGATGCGCTCAAGTCTCTCAAGCGCGCCCATCCCAAGAGCAAAGTGCTGATCCTGTCGATGCACACCGACCCGGAACTGATCATGTGCGCCCTGGAATCCGGCGCCCATGGCTACCTGCTCAAGGACACCACCGCCAATGAGCTGGAACAGGCGCTGCTGGCCTTGCGCAACAACGAACGCTACCTGAGCCCTGCCATCGCCCACACGGTGATCAACCAGGCGCTGGTGCGCAATCAGGCCCAGGCCAACCCGCGGCCTCACAACCACAACCTGACGGCACGCCAGTTGGAAATCCTGCGCCTGATCGTGCGCGGCAAGTCCACCCGGGAAATCGCCAATGGCCTGGGCTTGAGCATCAAGACCGTGGAAGCCCACCGCTCGCAAATCATGAAGCGCCTGCAGATTTTCGACGTGGCAGGCCTGGTGTTGTTCGCCGTGCGCGAACACATCATCAGCCTGGACGATTAGCCAGCAACGGCGAATCCGCCGGCAGGTGCACCCGCAGCGCCTGGGGCAAGGCAGCAAAGTGCAGGTCGTCACCCTGCAGCGGCTCGCCATCCAGGTTGATCGCCAGCCCTTCGGCGACCTTGATTTCGACCCACGGCAAACGCGCCCGCACAAACATGTTGTCCAGGCCCCAGCCATCCGTCATCAGGTTGCGCAGGGTGCCGACCACCTCCTGTGGGGCTGGCAGGATGCTGATGTCCAGCAATCCATCATCGGCCAGGGCGCCGGGGCACAACACATGGCCCCCGCCGGCCTGGCGCCCGTTGCCGATGCCCAATGCCAGCAACTCGCCGCGCCAGTGAAAGTCGGGGCCCTGCAACTCAGCGTAGGCCGCGCGCAATTCGCTGAAGCGTGACAGGCCGGTAAACAAATACGCTGCGCCACCGAGGACCTTCTTCAGGTCTTCGGAGGTATTGGCGGTGACCTGGCTGCCAAAACCGCCGGTGGCCATATTAAGGAAGATCTGCCCGCCCACCTCGCCCAAGTCGATAGCACGCGCCGACACGTCCAGCAGCTCCAGAGCCAGCTCAGGCTCCAGCGGCACGCCGGCGGCACGGGCAAAATCGTTGGCGGTACCCAGCGGCATCAGCACCAGGCTGGCGTCGGTGTTGGCCCGGGCCATGGCCTCGGCCACATCCCGCAACGTGCCATCGCCGCCGCCGGCAATCAACCGGGTGTAGCCATCGGCCAGGGCTTGATCGACAAACCGCTGGGCATCGCCTCCCTCCCACGTCACCCGAACAGCCAATTCCCAACCCTGGTCGCGCTTGCCCTGCACCGCCGCCCGCACCTGCTCATTGAGGGCTTGCTTGCCGTGCAGAATCAACAGTGCCTTGGGTGTGCTCATGGATGAATGCTCCTGGGTTTAAAGGTTCCTGATGGATGTGGACCATGGCCAATCGAAAAAAAGCCATCGGCGTTGGAAATTAGCCGGGCCGTTGTAGCGTTTCTGACACCGATCAACTCGCATTTTGCGAAATCCGCCTAGACTTGCACCCATTCCCATCCGACAAGGCCGTCGTCCCATGATCACCATGTCCGCCTTCCACTCCATGCTCATCCCCATCCTGATCGGCATGATCCTCCTGGCCATAGGCTTCAACTTTCGCGACAAAGGCATTGGCGTGTTCGGCATGTGGATCGGCATGCTGCTGATCCTCGGCACAGTGGTGTACAAGATCCTCGCCAAACTCGCCGAATGACAATCCCACTCGCATTGCACATGACGGCCTCGTACACTCGGTCAATTCGTCGTTTTTAAGGTTGACCGCCTCGTGCTTGCCCGTCTGTTTGCCCTGCCCTGCTGCCTGTTTATCTGCCTGCTGACCCTGCTGCCCATGGCGCCTGCCCACGCCGTGAGCCTGCCGGGCCTGCTGGGCAGCACCAACAAACCCCAGCCGCAAGCCGACGTCCCGCTGGGCCAGTCGCTGGACGAGGTGATCAAGACCCTGGAAAACGACCAGCAGCGCACCAAGCTGCTCAACGACCTGAAAAAACTCCGCGAAACCACGCAAAAGGCCCAGCCCGCCGCTGAACTGGGTGTATTGGGTTTGATCGGTGGCACCCTGTCGAGCCTTGAGCAACAGTTTTCCGGTGCCGACAGCCCGATCAATCGCTGGTCCAGCGAGTTCGACCAGGCCACGGATGAACTCACCGCCCTGATGCTGCCCGCCAGTGAATGGCTGCCGATCATCTTTGCCTTTGCCATGATCCTGATGCTCTGGAGCCTTTTGGCCGCTGTGCTGATCTGGCTCAGTCACCGGGTGCGCGAACGCTTCGGCCTCACCGAGGAACTGCCCCAACACCCCAAGACCTGGGACCTGCTGCGCTTTGCCTTGCGCAAACTCGGGCCATGGCTGATTGCGTTGGTCATCACTGTGTACATGAGTTACGCGCTGCCCTCCTCCCTGGGCAAGTCCCTGGCGATGGTGCTGGCCTACGCGCTGGTGGTGGGCACCTGTTTCTCGGCGATCTGCGTGGTCGCGTTCTCCGTGCTCGACGGCCCGCACCGCCACCGCGCGCTGTACATCCTGCGGCACCAGGCCTTTCGCCCGCTGTGGTTGATCGGCAGCTTTGCCGCCTTTGGCGAAGCCGTCAGTGACCCGCGCCTGGCCGAGAGCCTGGGCCAGCACCTGTCCCATGTCGCCGCGACCATCGCCAATGTGATGGCCGCGCTGTCCACCGGCGTGTTCATCCTGCGTTTCCGCCGGCCCATCGCACACCTGATCCGCAATCAGCCGCTGTCGCGCCGCCTGACCCGCCGCGCCCTGAGCGACACCATCGAAATCGTCGGCACCTTCTGGTACCTGCCGGCATTGCTGCTGGTGGGCATCTCGCTGTTCGCCACTTTCGTCTCCGCCGGCGACACCAGCACCGCCCTGCGCCAATCATTGTTGTGCACCGTATTGCTGGTGTTGTGCATGGTGATCAACGGCCTGGTGCGCCGCCATTCACTCAAGCCCCAGCGTGGGCACAAGCGCCATGCGCTGTACTCCGACCGCCTGAAAAGCTTCGTCTACACCCTCGCCCACCTCGTGGTGTGGCTGGTGTTTATCGAACTGGGCCTGCGGGTCTGGGGCCTGTCGCTGATCCGCTTTACCGAAGGCGACGGCCATGAAATCAGCGTCAAGCTGTTCGGCCTCGCCGGCACCTTGCTGTTCGCCTGGCTGATCTGGATCCTCAGCGACACCGCTATCCACCACGCCCTCACCCGCTCGCGCAAAGGCCTGGCCAATGCGCGTGCGCAGACCATGATGCCGTTGATTCGCAACGTGCTGTTCGTGACTATCTTCATCATCGCCGCCATCGTCGCCCTGGCGAACATGGGCATGAACGTCACCCCGCTGCTGGCCGGTGCCGGTGTGATCGGCCTGGCAATCGGCTTTGGTGCGCAGTCATTGGTGGCGGACTTGATCACCGGCCTGTTCATCATTATCGAAGACTCCCTGGCCATTGATGACTACGTGGATGTCGGCGGCCACCTGGGCACGGTCGAAGGCTTGACCATCCGTACCGTGCGCCTGCGCGACATCGACGGCATCGTGCACACGATCCCGTTCAGTGAAATCAAAAGCATCAAGAACTACTCCCGGGAATTCGGCTATGCGATCTTCCGGGTGGCGATTCCGTACAACATGGAAATCGACGACGCCATCAAGCTGATGCGCGACGTCGGGCAGAAGATGCGCAACGACCCGTTGCAGCGGCGCAACATCTGGTCGCCGCTGGAGATTCAGGGTGTAGAAAGTTTTGAGTCCGGCAGTGCGATCCTTCGCGCCCGTTTCAAGACCGCTCCGATCAAGCAGTGGGAGGTTTCGCGGGCGTTCAACCTGTCGCTCAAGCGTCACCTGGATGAGGCCGGGCTGGACCTGGCCACCCCGCGCTTGAGCGTGCAAGTGGTGACGGCGGCGGGAGGCGTGCAAGAGAAAGAATAAGCGCTGCCCGGACGACGTCAGGATCAACAACAATAAACATGGAGAGTCCTTATGCGTTTAACCGGTCTTACACACCAATGGGTATTCGGCCTGCTGTGCGGTGTCGCCAGCAGCGCGGTCATCGCCGCCAGCAGCGGCCAGGACAGTGCCCGTGAAGCAATCGCCGCCCAGGCCAAAGTGCTGGAGCCGGCCTTGCTGGAAACCCGGCGCGACATCCACGCCCATCCGGAACTGGGCAACACCGAACATCGCACTGCGGAGCTTGTGGCCAAGCAACTGCGGGAGATGGGGCTTGAGGTCAAGACCGGCGTCGCCCGCACCGGCGTCGTCGCCATCCTCAAGGGCGCCCTGCCCGGCCCGACCGTGGCCCTGCGCGCCGACATGGATGCGCTGCCGGTCAAAGAAGTGTCCGGCCTGCCCTTCGCCTCGAAGGCCAAGGGTGTGTACCTCGATAAAGAAGTCGACGTGATGCACGCCTGCGGCCACGACGCCCACACCGCCATCCTGCTCAGTACAGCGAAAATCCTGACTGGCATGCGTGATCGTCTGCCGGGGACCGTGGTGTTTTATTTCCAGCCGGCGGAAGAAGGCCCGAGCGACTTTATCCCCGACGGTAAAAACACCTGGGGCGCGAAGATGATGGTGCAGGAAGGGGTAATGAAATCGCCCAAGCCGGATGCGGTGTTTGGCCTTCATGTTTGGGCTGGAGTGCCTGCGGGGCAGATCGCATATCGGCCAGGTCCGACGTTGGCCAGCTCGGATGACCTGCGGATCAAGATCCTGGGCAAGCAGACGCATGCCGGGCGGCCGTGGGATGGCATCGACCCGATTACCGTGGGGGCGCAGGCCATCGTGGGGTTGCAGACGGTGGTCAGCCGGCGTACGGATATTTCTTCGTTTCCGGCGGTGGTGAGTATTGGCACCATCAATGGGGGGACGCGGTACAACATCATTCCTGAGTCGGTGGATATGAGTGGGACCATTCGGTCCTACGACTATGGCATTCGCCAGAAGCTGCATGCGGATGTGCGCCAGACCGTCGAGAAAATTGCCGAAAGTGGAGGGGCGAAGGCTGAGGTTACGATCATCGAGAAGTATGACCCGACCATTAATAACCCGGCGCTGACCGAGAAGATGCTGCCGAGTTTGCGTTGGGCGGCGAATGGCGATGTGGTCAACGCTCCGCTGGTGGGTGGGGCTGAGGACTTCTCGTTTTATGCCAAGGAAGCGCCCGGGTTATTTGTGTTTTTGGGGGTGACGCCGCGGGATCAGGAGATGAGCAAGGCGGCGCCGAATCATAACCCGGGGTTCTTTGTGGACGAGTCGGCGTTGGTGGTTGGGGTTCGGACGTTGGCTTCGTTGGCGACGGATTATTTGTATGCCAATGCTGCGGATTGAGGGCCTATCCGTTATTCAGGTAACGGCCTCGTAGGGTTCCGCTCTCACCCTCAGCTTAATCTCAGCTCAAGACACAAGCGGGCTTGCTCGCGAAGGTCGTTAACGATGACGCGGGCGTCCTGAATGAACGCGGCGTTCTCAGGTTATTCGCCGGCAAGCCGGCTCCTACAGAAAAGCGGCTCTGCTTTCGCTCTGGCTTTTAACACTCAGGTCGGCTTTCAGGCCGCCGAGCCCTTGATCTTGCTGTTGATCTTGACCTGACTGCCCCATTCAGCCCGAGGCCGAACGCAGGGATTGAGGAGCGGGTAAACCGGCAGGACGCCGGTTTAGCCGCGACGGGCCAGGGACGGGCCGTCGCGGCGGCCCGCGGAGCAATACCGGAGAGAGGGAACGCCGAGCCAAAGCGAGGCGCCGACAGGCGGGGCAGAGCGTTTTGGTTACTTTGCCGCTTTTGCAAAGTGACTCGCTGTAAGAGCGAAACCCTAAGTGGCCGTTACCTGAATAACGGATATGTACACACCCAAAACCGTCAAAGCGTCAAACCACATCCACCCCAACATGAATCGCATCATGCCGCCAAAACTCCAGATCACAATCAATCAACCGCTCATGCTGATCATAATTAACCCGAGCAATCCGCAACCCCGGGCTCCCCACCGACACCCTCAACGCCGCCGCCGCCTCAACCTGCAGTGACGTCGGCACAATCTCAAACCGCACCCGCCCGTAGTGCAAGTCATACACCCGCGCATACAACTCCGTAATCGACTGATTAAAATCGCACTCCAGAATCCCCGGAAAATACTGCGGATTCAGATAGTGCTCCACATACAACACCAGCCGCCCATCAATCCTGCGCCCCCGGCAAATCTGAATCACACTGGACAACGCCGGCAACTGCAACCACGCACACACCGCCGCCGACGCCGGCTGCAACCGCGCCGAAATCACCTCGGTCGACGGCACACGCCCCTGCGCACTCACCATCGCGTGAAAGTGACTGCGCTGCATCAGGTTATAGGCAAGCCTGGGCGGCGACACAAACCACCCCCGCCGCTCCTCGCGGTAAATCTGCCCTTGGGCCTCAAGTTGTAACAAGGCTTCCCGCACCGTGATCCGGGTGGTACCAAACAACTCGCTCAACTTGCGCTCGGCCGGCAGCTTACTGGCAGGCGCCAACAACCCGTGGTCAATCTGCTCTTGCAGCGCCAGGCCAATGGTTGTCACCGCTTTGGTTGCCTCATCACGCATCAACGTTACCTATCTGGACTAGACCAGCACTATTCAGGTGCACAAAACGCCCTCTAAACGCGCCTCTGCCGTTGCGTGCAAGCCTATGCAATGCACATGACCGACAGATGACAGCGCCGCGCGACTTCCTGCTACAAGGCCTGCAATACATCGGCCAAGTCCAAGGCTTCCGGGCGGTTGCGCATGGTCTACGCTTACCCGGCGAGCCCCCGTCCAGGCCAACAAAAAACGACATCGACATGAAACTGTCATCCACCGCGCCTAAATTGGCTCGTGTATTGCTGACCTAGACCAACACCACCGCAATCGTTCATAAAAACGCAGCGTTGAAAACGCCCAAAGGAGCTTCGGATGAAACAGCTTTTCCTGGCATCACTGTTAGGCTCGACCATTGCCATGTGCACCGCCGCCATGGCTGCTGATACCGATTTGAAAACGCTCGAAGCCGCCGCGAAAGCGGAAGGCGCTGTCAACAGCGTCGGCATGCCCGATGACTGGGCCAACTGGAAAGGCACCTGGGACGACCTAGCCAAGACCTACGGCCTCAAGCACATCGACACCGACATGAGCTCGGCCCAGGAAGTCGCCAAGTTTGCAGCAGAAAAAGACAACGCCAGCGCCGACATCGGCGACGTCGGTGCAGCCTTCGGCCCGATCGCGGTAAAACAGGGCGTGACCCAACCCTACAAACCGACCACCTGGGCACAAGTGCCAGACTGGGCGAAAGACAAAGACGGTAACTGGGCCCTGGCCTACACCGGCACCATCGCGTTTATCGTCAACAAAAAGCTGCTGCACGGCTCCGACGCCCCAAAAAGCTGGGCAGACCTGAAAACCGGTAAATACAAGGTCTCCATCGGTGACGTGAGCACCGCCGCCCAGGCTGCCAACGGCGTACTCGCCGCAGCACTGGCCAACGGTGGCGACGAGAAGAACATTCAGCCTGCGCTGTTGATGTTCGCCGACATCGCCAAGCAAGGCCGCCTGTCGCTGGCCAACCCGACCATCGCCACCATGGAAAAAGGTGAAGTTGAAGTGGGCGTGGTCTGGGACTTCAATGGCCTGAGCTACAAAGCCAAGATGGCCAACCCGGATGACTACGTGGTGCTGATCCCGTCGGACGGCTCGGTGATTTCCGGCTACACCACCATCATCAACAAATACGCCAAGCACCCGAACGCCGCCAAGCTGACCCGCGAATACATCTTCAGCGACGCCGGCCAGACCAACCTGGCGCGAGGCAATGCGCGGCCGATTCGTGCCGAGCACCTGACCTTGCCAGCCGACGTGCAGGCCAAGCTGCTGCCTAACGAGCAGTACAAGAAAGTAACCCCGATCAAAGACGCCGATGCCTGGGAGAAGACCTCCAAGGCACTGCCGCAGAAGTGGCAGGAAGAAGTCATCATCAATATGCAATAAGAACGCGGCCAGTGTAGGAGCTGGCTTGCCTGCGATAACGGTATGACATTCAGCAGTATTGTCGACTGACACACCGCTATCGCAGGCAAGCCAGCTCCCACATTTGATCGGTGTTCCAACCAAAAAACCGAATCACGCCTATTTGTTGCGGAGCCCCAGCCCCTATGAAGCACAACGTCATCCTTGTCGTGCTCGACGGCCTGAATTACGAGGTTGCCCGACACGCCATGGGGCACTTGCAGGCCTATGTCGGCGCAGGACGCGCAGCACTGTACAAACTGGAATGTGAACTGCCGGCCCTGTCCCGGCCACTGTACGAATGCATCCTCACCGGCGTTGCGCCGATCGAGAGCGGCATCGTCCACAACAACGTCTCGCGACTGTCCAACCAGCGCAGCATTTTCCATTACGCCACCGACGCAGGCTTATCCACAGCGGCGGCGGCTTATCACTGGGTCAGCGAGTTGTATAACCGCAGCCCCTTCATTGCCGCCCGGGATCGTCATACCAACGACCCGGCGCTGGCGATCCAGCACGGGCATTTCTACTGGAATGACCATTACCCGGACTCGCACCTGTTTGCCGACGCCGAAAGCCTGCGCCTCAAACACGCGCCGAACTTCCTGGTGGTGCACCCGATGAACATCGACGACGCCGGCCACAAGCACGGCCTCGACACCCCGCAGTACCGCAACAGCGCACGCTCGGCCGACATCATCCTCGCCGACTACCTGCAAGGCTGGCTCGACGCCGGCTACCAGGTGCTGGTGACAGCTGATCACGGCATGAACAACGACCGCTCCCACAACGGCCTGTTGCCGGAAGAACGGGAAGTGCCGCTGTTTGTGCTCGGTGATGCATTCAGCTTCGACACCCACGCCACGCCCAAACAAACCGAATTGTGCGGCACCGTCTGCGAGCTGCTGGGCGTGCCCCACGACAAACCTGTATGCCGGGAGCTGTTGAAGTGAATTCAGTGACCCGCGGCAAATGGCTGGCTGCCTTGTGCCTGGTGCCCTTCGCCCTCTTCTTTATCGTGTTCGAGATCGCCCCGCTGGTGTGGGTGATGATCAGCAGCGTTCAGTCGGAAGAGTTCGGCTGGGGCTTTGCCAACTTCAGCAAGATCTTCAGTTCGAAGTTCTACCTGCAGGCAATCCAGTACAGCCTGGAGATCAGCTTCTACTCCAGCGTGTTCGGGATCATCATCGCGGTGCTGGGCAGTTATTCGCTGCGTCGGGTAGACGGGCCACTGCGCAACTTCGTGACTGCCTTCGCCAACATGACCAGCAACTTTGCCGGCGTGCCGTTGGCCTTCGCCTTCATCATCTTGCTGGGCTTTAACGGCAGCATCACCATCATGCTCAAGCAGGCGGGGATCATTCAGGACTTCAACCTGTATTCCAAGACCGGCCTGATCATCCTTTATACCTACTTCCAGATTCCCCTCGGCGTGCTGCTGCTCTACCCGGCCTTTGACGCATTGCGTGAAGACTGGCGCGAGTCGGCTTCATTGCTCGGTGCCGACGGTTGGCAGTACTGGCGGCATATCGGCTTGCCGGTGCTGACCCCGGCGCTGCTGGGCACCTTCGTGATCCTGCTGGCCAACGCCCTCGGCGCCTACGCCACGGTGTACGCACTGACCACCGGCAACTTCAACGTACTGCCGATCCGCATCGCGGCGATGGTCTCCGGCGATATCTCCCTGGACCCGAACATGGCCAGCGCGCTGGCCGTGGTGCTGGTGGCGCTGATGACCGTGGTGACCGTGGTCCATCAACTGCTGCTCAAGAGGAGCTACCATGTCTCGCGCTGAACCTGGCTCGGCCGCCCTCTACCATCGCGTAGTGGTGTACCTGTTGTTTGCGATCCTGGTACTGCCGTTGCTCGGCACCCTGGTCTACTCCATCGCCAGCAGTTGGTCGGCGACCATCCTGCCGTCCGGTTTTACCTTCAAGTGGTACATCCAGCTGTGGAGTGACCCGCGTTTTCTGAACGCGTTCGGCCAATCGTTGCTGGTGTGCGTGGGTGCGCTGATTTTGTCGGTGGTGCTGATCCTGCCGCTGCTGTTTGTGGTGCATTACCACTTTCCGAAACTCGACGCGCTGATGAACATCTTGATCCTGCTGCCCTTCGCGGTGCCGCCGGTGGTGTCGTCGGTGGGGCTGTTGCAGCTCTATGGCTCGGGGCCGTTTGCGATGGTGGGCACGCCGTGGATCCTGATCGGTTGCTACTTCACCGTGGCGCTGCCGTTCATGTACCGGGCAATCACCAACAACCTGCAAGCGATCAACCTGCGCGACCTGATGGACGCCTCCCAATTGCTCGGCGCCAGCACCTTCCAGGCAGCGTTCCTGGTGGTGCTGCCCAACCTGCGCAAGGGCCTGATGGTGGCGTTGCTGCTGTCGTTCTCGTTCCTGTTCGGCGAGTTCGTGTTCGCCAACATCCTGGTGGGCACCCGGTACGAAACGCTGCAGGTGTACCTCAACAATATGCGTAACAGCAGCGGCCACTTCACCAGTGCCCTGGTGATCTCCTATTTCTTCTTCGTGCTGGTGCTGACCTGGGCCGCCAACATCTTGAACAAGGACAAAAGCCAATGAGCTTCGTCAGCGTCCAACACCTGCAAAAAGGCTACGCCGGCACGCCGGTATTCAGCGACATCAACTGCGAAATCGCCAAGGGCGAGTTCGTCACCCTGCTCGGTCCATCGGGCTGCGGCAAGTCGACCCTGCTGCGCTGCATCGCTGGCCTGACCTCGGTGGACAGCGGGAAAATCCTGCTGGATGGCCAGGACATCGTTCCGTTAAGCCCGCAAAAACGGCATATCGGCATGGTGTTCCAGAGCTACGCGCTGTTCCCCAACATGACCGTGGAACAGAACGTCGCCTTCGGCCTGCGCATGCAAAAGGTCAATGCCGACGACAGCCACAAACGCGTGCAGGAAGTGTTGCAACTGGTGGAGCTGAAAGAACTCGCCGGGCGCTACCCACACCAGATGTCCGGCGGCCAGTGCCAGCGTGTGGCCCTGGCTCGCTCCCTGGTGACCCGCCCGCGCCTGCTGTTGCTCGATGAGCCACTGTCGGCCCTCGACGCGCGGATTCGCAAGCACCTGCGCGAACAGATCCGCCAGATCCAGCGCGAGTTGGGCTTGACCACCATTTTCGTGACCCATGATCAGGAAGAAGCCCTGACCATGTCCGACCGGATCTTCCTGATGAACCAGGGCAAGATCGTGCAGAGCGGCGATGCCGAGACCCTCTACACCGCGCCGGTCGACGTATTTGCCGCCGGTTTTATCGGCAACTACAACCTGCTGGATGCCGACAAGGCCAGCCAACTGCTGCAACGGCCAATCAGCAGCCGAATCGCGATACGCCCGGAATCCATCGAACTGAGCCGCAGCGGCGAGCTGGATGCACTGGTGCGCAGCCACAGCCTGCTGGGCAACGTGATTCGCTACCGCATCGAAGCGCGCGGCGTGGAGTTGGTGGTGGATGTACTTAACCGCTCGGCCGAGGATTTGCACCCTGACGGCGTGCGCCTGGCACTTTCCATCGATCCCAGTGCGCTATGTGAGGTAGCCTGAGGGCATCCCCGTTAGACGACTTGAGTTGAGGAAGCACGACTGATGGCTTTGGTAATTTTTGATCTGGACGACACCCTGATCCACGGTGACTGCGCCACCCTGTGGAGTGAGCAGATGGGCCGCCTGGGGTGGGTGGATGGCGAGTCGTTCATGCGCAAGAACAATGAACTGATGGCCGCTTACAGCCGTGGCGAACTGGCCATGGAAGACTACATGGACTTCAGCCTGGAGCCGATGATTGGCCGCACGCCGGAAGAAATCGAGCACCTTGTAGAACCGTGGGTGGAGGACGTTATCGAGCCGCTGATCTACAGCGAAGCCACGCGCACCATTGCCCGGCATCGCAAGAACGGTGACCGGATCCTGGTGATTTCGGCCTCGGGCACGCATCTGGTCAAGCCGATTGCGGCGCGTATCGGCATTGAAGAAGTGTTGGGGATCGAGTTGGATGTTGCTCATGGGGTGTACAGCGGCAAGACCATCGGTGTACTGACTTACCGTGAGGGCAAGATCACCCGCCTGATGGAATGGCTGGAGCAGGAAGGCGAGCATCTCGATGGGGCGTATTTCTATTCGGATTCGCGCAATGACTTGCCACTGTTGCTGAAGGTTGAGCACCCGCAGGTGGTGAATCCGGATCCTGTACTGCGTGTGCATGCTGAAAAGGCTGGGTGGCCGATTCATCATTGGGTCTGACCGTTTGCGCGGGGTAGGGCTGGGTGCATATCCGTTATTTAGGTAACGGCCGCCTAGGGTTCCGCTCTTACAGCGGGTCACTTTTGAAAAGCGCAAAAGTAACCAAAACGCTCTGCCCCGCCTGTCGGCACCTCGCCTAGGCTCGGTGTTCCCTCACTCCGGCATTGCTCCGCGGGCCGCCGCGACGGCCCGTCCCTGGCCCGTCGCGGCTAAACCGGCGTCCTGCCGGTTTACCCGCTCCTCAATCCCTGCGTTCGGCCTCGGGCTGAATGGGGCAGTCAGATCAAGATCAAGAGCAAGAGCACGGCGGCCTGAAAGCCGACCTGAGTGTTAAAAGCCAGAGCGAAAGCTGTAGGAGCTGGCTTGCCGGCGATGCAGGCAACTCGGTTTTTCAGATGCGCCGAGGTGATGCCATCGCCGGCAAGCCAGCTCCTACATTTGAACCGTGCCAGCCTTTGATTTTGCTGTTGCTTTTAACACTCAAGCCGGCCTGTAGGCCGCTGTGTTCTTGATCTGCTTGTGATCTTGATCTTAGGCGCCCCGTCAACCACGCTGGCCGAACGCAGGCTTTGGAGCGTGGGTAACCCGGCAGGACGCCGGGTTAGCCGCGCTGGGCCAAGGATGGCCCATCGCGGCGGCCCACGGTCCAAAGCCTGCGTGAGGGCACACCGAGCCTAAGCGAGGTGCCGAGTGGTGGGGCAAGAGCCTTTTGGTTACTTTTGGGCTCCTTTCAAAAGTGACCCGCCGTAAGGGCGGAACCCATCTAAGCCATCACCCAAACAACGGATACACACCCAAACAAAAACCTGCCCCAACCCACATGGCACATTTGAAATCAGACCAGACTTTCGTCGATCACTAACACCAGTTTCCCGCAAATCTGATTGGTCGCGAGTTCCGCAAACGCAGCCTCAGCGTCCTTGATCGGAAACGTCTTGGCCAGTTGCGGGCTCAAACGGCCCTCGGCGAACAGCGGCCATACGTGCTGGCTCAAATCACTGAACAGATCAGCCTTGAACTGATCATCCCGGCTACGCAACGTCGAACCCAACACTTGCACACGCTTGGCCAATACCTGCGCCAGGTCGATCTGCGCCTCACGCCCGCCCATCAACCCAATCAACACCCAACGACCATCACGAGCCGCCAGCTTGAGGTTCAGCGCCGCGTAATCGCCGCCCACCGGGTCAAGAATCACATCGAACGGGCCAAAGTCACTCAGCCCCTCGATGCCGTCAGTACGTACCACACCCCCCTGGGCACCCAGCGCTTCACAATACGCCAGGCGATCTGCCGAGCCGACACTGACCCAGCACGGGCTGCCAAATGCCTTGCACAGCTGGATCGCCGCCGAGCCCACACCACTGGCGCCGGCATGCAGCAACACTTTCTCGCCGGGCTTGAGGCCCGCCAACTGGAACAAATTCAGCCACGCCGTGCTGTACACCTCAGGCAACCCCGCCGCTTCCACCAGGGACACGCCCTCCGGCACCGGCAGCACGTGACGCGCATCCACCACCACTTCTTCAGCCATCCCGCCGCCAGCCAGCAAGGCGCAAACCCGATCCCCCACTTGCCACGACGAACCGGCGCCGACCTCGCTGATCACCCCGGAACACTCCAGGCCCAGCACCTGGCTGGCACCGGGAGGCGGCGGATAGAGCCCCGAACGCTGTAATAAATCGGCCCGATTCAGGCCCGCAGCCGCCACGCGGATGCGTACTTGGCCTACATCGCATGTAGGACTCGGCTCTTCTTGCCACTCCACATGACCTTCAACGCCTTGCAATGCTTTCACAGTGCCTCCATAGTGAGTCTGGACTGAGCCCGTTGCTGTAGCGCCGGGCTTTTTGCATTATGCGACCGGCCCATATGGAACCGGCGACTTCAAAGACGGCCTAATATGCGTTATCAATTGCCCCCGCGTCGAATCAGCATGAAGCATTTGTTCCCCAGCACCGCCCTCGCTCTTTTTATTGGTATCGGCCTTTTGCCGCTATCGAGCAATACGTTCGCAGCCAACAGCTGGGACAACCTTCAGCCTGATCGCGATGAGGTGATTGCCAGCCTTAACGTCGTTGAGTTGCTCAAGCGCCATCACTACAGCAAGCCGCCGCTGGACGACGCTCGCTCGGTGATCATCTACGACAGCTACCTCAAGCTGTTGGATCCCTCGCGCAGCTATTTCCTGGCCAGCGACATCACCGAGTTCGACAAGTGGAAGACGCAGTTCGACGACTTCCTCAAGAGCGGTGACCTGCAGCCCGGCTTCACCATCTACAAGCGCTACCTGGACCGCGTCAAAGCGCGTCTGGACTTCGCCATCGGTGAGCTGGACAAGGGCGTCGACAAGTTCGACTTCACCAAGAAAGAGACCTTGCTGGTTGACCGCAAGGACGCTCCTTGGCTGACCACCGAAGCCGAGCTGGACGACCTGTGGCGCAAGCGCGTCAAGGATGAAGTCCTGCGCTTGAAGATCGCCGGCAAAGAGCCGAAGGCCATTCAAGAGCTGTTGACCAAGCGCTACAAGAATCAGCTGGCACGTCTGGACCAGACCCGTGCCGAAGATATCTTCCAGGCCTACATCAACACCTTCGCAATGTCCTACGACCCGCACACCAATTATCTGTCTCCAGATAACGCGGAAAATTTCGATATCAACATGAGTCTGTCGCTGGAGGGCATCGGTGCCGTTCTGCAAAGCGATAACGACCAGGTGAAAATCGTGCGTCTGGTGCCGGCAGGTCCGGCGGACAAGACCAAGCAGGTCGCTCCGGCCGACAAGATCATCGGTGTGGCCCAGGCCGACAAAGAGATGGTCGACGTGGTCGGCTGGCGCCTGGACGAAGTGGTCAAGCTGATCCGTGGGCCGAAAGGCAGCGTGGTGCGCCTGGAAGTGATTCCGCACACCAACGCCCCGAACGACCAGACCAGCAAGATCGTGTCCATCACCCGTGAAGCGGTGAAACTCGAAGACCAGGCCGTCCAAAAGCAAATCCTCAATCTCAAGCAGGATGGCAAGGACTACAAGCTGGGCGTGATTGTAATCCCGGCGTTCTATCTGGACTTCAAGGCGTTCCGCGCCGGTGATCCGGACTACAAGAGCACCACACGTGACGTTAAGAAAATCCTGACGGAACTGCAGAAAGACAAAGTCGACGGCGTGGTCATCGACCTGCGCAACAACGGCGGCGGTTCCCTGCAGGAAGCCACCGAGCTGACCAGTCTGTTTATCGACAAGGGTCCGACCGTGCTGGTGCGTAATGCTGACGGCCGTGTTGACGTGCTGGAAGACGAGAACCCGGGTGCCTTCTACAAAGGGCCGATGGCGTTGCTGGTCAACCGCCTCTCGGCGTCCGCTTCGGAGATTTTCGCCGGCGCGATGCAGGACTACCACCGCGCGTTGATCATCGGCGGCC
This sequence comes from Pseudomonas sp. Bout1, assembly GCF_034314165.1. GTDB lineage: Bacteria > Pseudomonadota > Gammaproteobacteria > Pseudomonadales > Pseudomonadaceae > Aquipseudomonas. The sequence continues at coordinate 5,069,202 of NZ_JAVIWK010000001.1, forward strand.
AGACCTTCGGTAAAGGCACCGTGCAGACCATCCAGCCGCTGAACCATGGCGAGCTGAAACTGACCCTGGCCAAGTTCTACCGGGTTTCCGGGCAGAGCACCCAGCATCAAGGTGTACTGCCGGATATCGATTTCCCGTCGATCATCGACACCAAGGAAATCGGCGAGAGCGCCCTGCCCGAGGCCATGCCGTGGGACACCATCCGTCCTGCGATCAAGCCAGCAGTGGACCCGTTCAAACCGTACGTGGCCCAGTTGAAAACTGATCACGAAACCCGCTCCGCCAAGGATGCCGAGTTCATCTTTATCCGCGACAAACTGGCCTTGGCCAAGAAGTTGATGGAAGAGAAAACCGTCAGCCTGAATGAAGCCGACCGTCGTGCGCAGCACACCGACATCGAGAATCAGCAACTGGTGCTGGAGAACGCCCGCCGTAAGGCCAAAGGCGAAGCTCCACTCAAGGAACTGAAGAAAGAAGACGAAGACGCGATCGCTGCCGAGCCGGATAAAACCAAGCCGGAAGATGATGCTTACCTGAGTGAGACAGGACGCATCCTGCTGGATTACTTGAAAATCAGTAAGACGGTGGCCAAGCAGTAAATGATGGCAATTTAATGTGAACGCTCTCCGGAGTGTCATCAAATAGACATCATTCTGTCGTGAAATGAAGGACCTGCCAAAGCAGGTCCTTTTTTTTCGACCCGAGAAAATCATGACCATGACCGAACAGCTGTATGCATTGGGCTCAATCCTGGCTCAAGGCAGTTTGCACAGTCTGTTCCAACCGATCATTTCCCTGTCCGAACGGCGCGTCGTCGGCTACGAAGCCCTCAGCCGCGGCCCGTCCAACAGCCCGCTGCACTCCCCTGTCGCACTGTTCTCCGTGGCCCGTCACGCCGGGCGCCTCAGTGAGCTGGAGATGGTCTGCCGGGAAAGTGCCTGCCGGCGCTTCAGCGACCAGAAACTACCGGGCAAACTGTTCCTCAACGTCTCACCCGAATCCCTGCTGGAAACCGCCCACCAGCCCGGCCGTACCCTGCAACTGCTCAGCGACTTCGGCATTCCGCCCAGCCAGGTGGTGATCGAACTGACCGAGCAAACTCCGACCGACGATTTTCAACTGTTGCAAACCGCGCTGCATCATTACCGCGCGATGGGGTTTTCGATTGCCCTGGACGACCTGGGTGCCGGCTATTCCAGCCTGCGGCTGTGGTCGGAATTGCGCCCGGACTACGTGAAGATCGATCGACATTTTATCGACGGCATTCACCAGGACGCCCTCAAGCGCGAGTTTGTCGGCTCCATCTTGCAAATCGCCAAGGCCTCCCGGGCCCAAGTCATCGCCGAAGGCATCGAGTTACCGGAAGAGTTGGCGGTGCTCACAGAGATGGGCGTAGACCTTGTGCAGGGCTACCTGCTCTGCCGCCCCCAGGAACACCCGCCGCAGGAAGCGCGGTTGATGCTGCCCAAGCCGGACAACGCCAACGTGGCGCTGAACGATGAAGGCAGCGACCTCAGCGCCCTGCTCAATGAACACCCTGCCGTGGGCCAGCACACCGCCACGGCGCAGGTGCTGGAAGCCTTCCGCCGCCAGGCCAACCTCAACTCCCTGGCGGTACTGGACGAACGTGGCCAGCCGATTGGCATCGTGCACCGGCATTCGCTGTCGGACGCGCTGCTGAAGCCATTCGCCACCGACCTGTTTGCCCGCAAGCCCATCAGCCGCTTGATGAACGATGACTTCCTCGCCGTGGAATTAAGCCAGTCCCTGCAGCAAGTCAGCCGCCTGCTCACCAGCCGCGCGCGCCAGCGGATCGAGGAGGATTTCATCATCACCCTCAATGGCGATTATTTGGGGCTGGGCCGGGTGATCGATGTGCTCAAGCTGATTACCGAGCTGAAAATCCAGCAGGCGCGTTATGCCAACCCGCTCACCTTGTTACCGGGCAACGTACCGATCCAGCAGTGCCTGACACGGCTGTTGCAGCAACAGCGGGAGTCGGTGATCTGCTACGTGGATATCGACAGCTTCAAGCCGTTCAACGATATCTACGGTTATGGCCGGGGCGATGAAGTGCTGCTGTGCCTGGCGCAGTGCCTGAACGACCGGGTAGACCCCAGCCGCGATTTTGTCGGGCACATCGGCGGTGATGATTTTTTACTGGTACTGGGGCCACAGGATTGGCGCAAGCGGCTCAACCAGTTGCTGGACGATTTCCACACCCAGTGCCGGCGTTTTTATCGCAGCGAGCACTTGGAAGCGGGTTGTTTTGTCGCGCTGAACCGCCAGGGTGTGCGCCAGGAGTTTGCGCTGTTGTCGCTGTCCATCGGCGTGGTGCATTTATATCCACAGGCCTGTGGACAACTCGATGCCAGCCAGTTGGCGGAACTGGCATCACAAGCCAAGCACCACGCGAAGAACGTGGCGGGCTACAGCATTCATGTGATCGACAGTCTGCAACTGGAAGAGCCACAACCCCTGTAGCACCCGGCGCTAGGCTTCGGCAGACTCGGGATAATCGTATTCAAACACCCGCACCACTTCCGAGGCGTGCCAGGAAGCCGCAGCCACGCCGTCGGATGGCCCGCAGAAGCGTCCAAGACGCTCTACACACTCAAAGAACCCGGTACGTGGCAGGCGGCTGGCGCCCTGGCTGATCACCAGTGAACTGCGCAGCGGCTGGTCAGCCTTGGCATCCAGCGCCGCCAGGTGTTCCAAAGCGGCGGTCAGGGTTTGCATGGCCGGCGTGGGAAACTGCAGGCGCTCCAGCAAGGCGCGATAGGTCAGGAGGTGGCGCTGTCGGCGCGCCTGGTCCAGTTCGTTGATTAACCCATCCCAATGCTGACGGCTGATGCGTACGCTCACGTTTCGTCCCTCCAACCTGCAACGCCCAGTTCCCAAGCCAAGCTACGACGGATGGCCGCGTCCGGCTGACGTTCACCGCTTTCGATCAGGCCCAGGTAAGAGGGGCTGATGCCCACTGTGCGCGCCAGCGCCTCAATGGCCAGGCCCTTGGCCTCGCGCAGGCTGCGCAGTTGCTCCAGGGGGCGCAGGTCCGGTTCGGCAGCGGTTTGGCTAGTGGATGAAGCAGGAGGTGTTGGCTGTTGCTGACCGGCGGCTTTTAACAGCGCCTGGTACTGCGCCCATGGCAGAACCGCATATTCGGGTTCGCCATCCTTTCTAATTATCTGAATATCCATGACTGCCCCGTAGGATCACAACACTTACATCGTAAGTACTTTCCTTAGGAGTGTAATCCTAACAGCCACAAAGAGCGCAGGGGGATATTCGCAAGGTTCAGCTTTTTTTCGGATTTTCCTGCTCAAGCAACTGCGGCGTCGCTGGCAGGCGCTCAACCACGGCGAGCTTCTCGGGGCGCTGACGCTCACGCCACGCGCGAAACGCACTCAACTCGCCGTCCAGGGTCTTCATGACCCATGCCAGCACGGCTATGTCGTCGAGCATGCCGAACACCGGGATAAAGTCCGGGATCGCATCAATCGGACTCAGGAAGTACATCAAACCCGCCACCACGGAAATCAGTGCCTTGGGGCTGATGGCCCGGTACTCACCGCGCCAGTAGGCCAGGCACAGGGCCTGGAGCAGCTTGAGGTCGTCCTTGAGCTTGCCCAGCCGGTTGCCCTGGCTCGACCCTTTGGCTGCTACCGCGAATAGCAGTGTGGGCAGACGCCCACGTCCCAGCAGGCGAGCGGCCATTGGCAGGAAACGGGTGAAATTGAACGGTGCTTTCATCGTCACTCCAGTTCCAGGCGACAGAAAAGGTTATCCACACAAATTGTGGATAACCTTGTGAACAGAGCCTGTTTTCCAGCCTGAAAGCCGCGTAATACAAGGCCTACAGTCAGATCGGGCGTTTTTTGCGCACATAAAAAAAACCCAAGAATTCATTGACTTGGAGTTGATCTGCGTCTACCCGTACTCGGGTCTTTTATCAGACTGCTCTAGACCGCGTGGGTTCGGTTGAATTTGGCCTGGATTCAAATGGAAAAGTTATGCACAGGCCAGAAACAACAACGCCCCGTCGAGACGGGGCGTTGTGTGTTCAGGTGTTGATTACTTCTTGGCAGCTGGTGCTGCGGGTGCGTCAGGCGCTTCAGCCTTGGACGGATCCTTGATGGCCAGCAGTTCCAGGTCGAATACCAGCACGGAGTTGGCTGGAATCGCCGGGCTCGGGCTCTGGGCACCGTAGGCCAGGTCAGACGGGATGTACAACTCGACCTTCTCGCCAACGTGCATCAGTTGCAGGCCTTCGACCCAACCTGGAATCACGCCGCTGACCGGCAGGTCAATCGGGCTGCCGCGATCCACGGAGCTGTCAAAGGTAGTGCCGTTGGTGAGCTTGCCGGTGTAGTGAACAGTCACTACGTCGGTAGGCTTGGGTTGAGCACCGTCCGCTTTCTTCACGATCTTGTACTGCAGACCGGAAGCGGTGGTGACAACGCCGTCTTTCTTGGCGTTTTCTTCGAGGAATTTCTTGCCGGCAGTTGCCGACTCTTCGCTCATCTTGGTCATACGCTCTTCAGCACGTTTTTGCAGTGCGGCGAAGGCTTCGACCAGCTCGTCGTCTTTCAGCTTCTGTTCTTTCTTGCCGACAGCATCTTCGATGCCTTGGGCTACCGCTTTGGAGTCCAGGTCATCCATGCCTTCTTGAGCAAGGCTTTTGCCCATGTTCAGGCCGATACCGTAGGAAGCTTTTTGCGCCGGGGTTTTCAGCTCTACGCTGGTTTGCGAATCACAACCCGCAAGTACCAGGCTAACCAGGGCCACCGCCGCCGCCAACCGATGCTGTTTCATGCTATTTCCTTGTTCGTGTGCCAAAAGGGCATTCGAGTAAAGTCGCGAGCTTATCAGGCGGCCACGACCAATGGCTACCGGCATGTGAGCAGGAAACTTCTGATAAGTTCACGTGTTTAAAAGCATTTTCATTCAATCCAGGGTCCCGCAACGGAAGGCGGGAGCACTGGAACGAGGCTCATGGCCACTTGCCGCACTGCTGGCCTGATGGCATAAGAACGCTACAACTCGACAAGGATAGTTAGCTTGCGCATTTTTTTCCGTGTTTTGCTGATGACTTTAGTTTTGCTGGGCCTTGTCCTGGCGGTGGTGCTCTATTACGTGGCGAACCCGAAGCTGGCGGTTTACGTGCCGGTGGAACGGGTGCACTACCAGGATCAATGGAGCGCCGCAGATCGCCAGACGTATTACTTCACGCCCCAGGGCACCCAGGTCAAAGGCCTGCACTATGACTGGTTCACCGCATTGGAACTGCCGTTTTCCGAGCAGCGTTTCGCCACGCCCGAGTACCTGGCACGCTTCGGTTTCTTGGTAGACCCCAAACAGGTACCCACCGCGCAAAACCCCGGCAACCTGCCGGTGGGTTTCGCCCGGCATAAAAACTCTGGCAGCAACGACGAGTTCCTCGACATCACCTGCGCCGCGTGCCACACCGGCCAATTGAACTTCAAAGGCCAGGGCCTGCGTATCGACGGAGGCCCGGCGCAGCATGTATTGCCGTCCAGCGTACCGACCCTGCGCGGCGGCAGCTTCGGCCAGGCAATGGTCGCCAGCCTAGTCTCCACTTACTACAACCCGTGGAAATTCGAGCGCTTTGCCCGCACCGTCCTCGGACATGACTACGACGACCAGAACGCCGCGCAACTGCGCCAGGACTTCAAAAAGTCCCTGAACAACTTCCTGAAAGTCGCCTGGAACGACACCCACCGCGGGCTCTACCCCACCGAAGAAGGCCCGGGCCGCACCGACGCCTTTGGCCGCATCGCCAACGCCAGCTTCGGCGACGCCATTTCGCCCGCCAACTACCGCGTCGCCAATGCCCCGGTGGACTACCCACACCTGTGGGACATCTGGACCTTCGACTGGGTGCAGTGGAACGGCTCGGCCCAGCAACCCATGGCCCGCAATATTGGTGAAGCACTGGGCGTCGGCGCTACCCTGGACTTCTTCGACGACGCTGGCCAGCCGCTCAAGGGCGACGCACGCTATCCGTCCAGCTTACGGGTTCGCGACCTGAACACGCTCGAAGAAACCTTGCAACGGCTCAAGCCGCCCACCTGGCCGGAAGACCTGTTCGGCACCATCGACAAACCGCTCGCGGCCCAAGGCCGCGCACTGTTCAGCGAAAACTGCGCCGGTTGCCACGTGCCGGCGGTGTCCCAGGTCGACGGCCGCCCGGTGCGGCAACTGAAAATGCTCCCGGTTGAGGTGATCGGCACCGACCCCACTGCCGCCAACAATATCGCGGACCACCGCTTCGACCTGAGCGCCCTGCAATGGGACCCGGTGGAGCTGGCAAAAATGAACGTCCAACTGCATCCCACACCCACCGAACCGCTGGACCTGCGCAGTATTTCTTCAGCCAAAGGCCTGGCCTACATCACCGCCTTTGTCGAAGAGCACGCCTACCGTGCCGCCGGCGTAACCCCCGCCGAACGTCTGCACCTGGACGGCTTCGGCCTGCCCATTGGCGTACGCGAACTGCGCGCCTACAAGGCACGGCCACTGGCCGGGGTGTGGGCGACACCGCCATTCCTGCACAACGGTTCGGTGCCGACGATCTACCAACTACTCTCGCCCCAGGACGAACGCAGCCCGACCTTCTATAAAGGCACCTTCGAATACGACCCGCGCCACCTGGGCTATCAAACCGCAGCGTTCCCCAACGCCTTCCTGTTCGATACGCGCATCACCGGCAACCACAACAGCGGCCACGAATTCCGTGCTGGCCAACGTGGCAACGGGGTGATTGGCCGAGGCTTGCTGCCCCAGGAGCGCTGGGCGCTGCTGGAATATTTGAAAGTGCTGGGCGGCCCGCTGGAACAACAACTGCCCTGACCTACCGACTTCGCAGAAAAGGATTTTTAAATGCTCGCTCGACTTTGGCTGCGCCTCGGCGCGTTTCTCGGCAAGACCGTGTTGTGGCTGGTAGGCCTGGGGCTGCTGGGCTGGTTGCTGTCGACCTTGTGGTTCGCTTGGCAGCACAGCGGCCCGGTCTCACCGGATGAACAGATTCCGCCGGGGGAAGCGGCCATGACCCAGGGCATCATCCAGACCGCAGTGCGCATCGTTGATCAACACCGCGAAGGCACCCGCTACCTGCGGGACGCGCACGCCAAGGCTCATGGTTGTGTGAAGGCCGAAGTCAGCGTGCTGCCGGACCTCGAGCCGGCCCTGCGCCAGGGCGTGTTCACCGAGCCGGGCAAGACCTGGCAGGCGATGATGCGGCTGTCCAATGGCAATGCGTATCCGCAGTTCGACAGTATCCGGGATGCCCGGGGCATGGCGATCAAGTTGCTGGACGTGCCGGGCAAGCAGTTGCTGGCGGACCAGCAGACGCGGGGGGAGCAGGATTTTGTGATGTTCAGCCATCCGAACTTTTTTGTCAGTGACGTGGCGGAGTATGCGCAGAACGTTTCGGCGCAGGCGGATGGCAAGCAGGTCATGGCGTTTTTCCCCGGAATGGATCCGCGCAGTTGGCAGGTGCGGCATCTGTTTATCGCGTTGGCGACGTTGGCGCCGCCGCCGGTGAGCCCCGCGCAGACGACTTACTTTTCGGTGTCGCCGTATAAGTTTGGGGCGGCTAACGCCAAGTTTCGTGTAGTGCCCGACCCACAGAGTTGCCCAGAGTATGTGCTGCCCAAGCAGAACCACGACCTGCCGAATTTTTTGCGCAGTGCGTTGAATCAGCAACTGTCGACTGACCGGGTGCCGGCGTGTTTTGTGTTGCAGGTTCAGCGGCAGAATCCGCAGAAGTTTATGCCGATCGAGGACACCAGCGTTGAATGGAAAGAGAGTGATGCGCCGTTTGAGACCGTGGCCAGGGTGGTGATTGCGGCGCAGGATTTTGATACGCCGGCGTTGAATCTGGCTTGTGATAATCAGTCGTTTAACCCGTGGTTCGGGGTGGAGGCGCATCGGCCGATTGGGGGGATTAATCGCTTGCGCAAGGCGGTGTATGAGGCGGTCAGTGATTACCGGCATAGCCGGAATTTGTAGGGCCCTGGTGGTGGGGGCATATCCGTTGTTTGGGTGATGGCTTAGATGGGTTCCGCCCTTACGGCGGGTCACTTTTGAAAGGAGCCCAAAAGTAACCAAAAGGCTCTTGCCCCACCACTCGGCACCTCGCTTAGGCTCGGTGTGCCCTCACTCCGGCTTTGGACCGTGGGCCGCCGCGATGGGCCATCCTTGGCCCAGCGCGGCTAACCCGGCGTCCTGCCGGGTTACCCACGCTCCAAAGCCTGCGTTCGGCCAGCGTGGTTGACGGGGCGCCTAAGATCAAGATCACAAGCAGATCAACAGCACAGCGGCCTACAGGCCGGCTTGAGTGTTAAAAGCCAGATCAAAAGCTAAAGCAGGCACGGTTCCAATGTAGGAGCTGGCTTGCCTGCGATGGCATCACCTCGGCGCATCTGAAAAACCGAGTCGCCTGCATCGCCGGCAAGCCAGCTCCTACAGATTTTGATCTGGCTTTTAACACTCAGGTCGGCTTTCAGGCCGCCGTGCACTTGATCTTGCTCTTGATCTTGATCTGACTGCCCCATTCAGCCCGAGGCCGAACGCAGGGATTGAGGAGCGGGTAAACCGGCAGGACGCCGGTTTAGCCGCGACGGGCCAGGGACGGGCCGTCGCGGCGGCCCGCGGAGCAATTCCGGAGTGAGGGAACGCCGAGCCACAGCGAGGTGCCGACAGGCGGGGCAGAGCGTTTTGGTTACTTTTGCGCTTTTCAAAAGTGACCCGCTGTAAGAGCGGAACCCATATCAGCCGTTACCTAAAAAACGGATATACACCCCCCAGCCACGTAAAGAACCCGTATAGATCCCCCCCAAGCCATAACGTTTACGTCGTCTCTATTGAGCAACCAATCCCCCCTCCACTACCGTGAACACCTACCCAATAACCCCCGTAGGAAATCATCGTGGAAAGTTCAACTTTAGGCATGATCGTCCTCTCAATGATCGCCCTGTTCGGCGCCGCCGCCTTTTGCTTCGAACAACTCGCCACCCGCGAATCAAAGAAAAAGAAAGCCAAATAAGCTGATCATCAAAAGCAGCAGAACCCCAGACTTTCAAGGGATACCCCACCCCCGGGCTATCCCTTGTTTTCGTTCGCCCACCACAAAACTATCTATACACCGTCTCAATACCCACGCCCGCAATCAGTGCCCGAACTTGATGCCCAACCTCTTAACCTCCCCGCGTCCGCAATCGCGGCTTATCAATCAGGGGAGTTCCACCGTGCTCACACTCAACTTCATCTATATCGCCAGCGGCTTATGCGCCGTCGGGCTGTTCGCTTATCTGGGCTACGCCCTCATTCGCGCCGAAAAATTCTAGGGAGCCGCCATGTACGACGTAATTTTTATCGGCCTCTCCCTGGTGTTTTTCGCCGCGACAGCCATGGCCATTGTCGCCATGGGCAAGATTTGAACGGAGCCTCGACATGCTAAGCACTTTGCTGGAATTTGCGCTGGTCCTGGGGTTGATGACCGGGCTCGCCGTGCTGATGGGCAAGTGGCTGACCCGGGTGTTTACCGGACCCCACCACGCCCTGCCAGAACGCTATACCTATCGCCTGCTGGGCATCGACCCGCAGGAACCCATGGGCTGGGCCCGCTACGGTTCAGCCCTGCTGCTATCCAACGCGGCAATGATGCTGCTCGGCTACCTCATCCTGCGATTGCAGGCCGTCATGCCGATCAACCCGCTGGGGCTCGCCGCGCAAACCCCCGACCTGGCGTTCAACACCGCCGCCTCCTTTATTACCAACACCAACTGGCAGGCGTACTCGGGCGAGACCAGCCTGTCGAACTTCAGCCAGATGGCGGTGATCACCTTCCTGATGTTTGTCGGTGCCACCTCGGGCGTGGTCGCGGCTGCCGGTTTTATCCGTGGTTTGAGCCGCTCGAGCTCGGCGGATATCGGTAATTTCTGGGTCGACTTCACCCGCACTCTGTACCGCGTGATGCTGCCGCTGTGCGTGGGCATGGCCCTGGTTTACGTGTGGCAAGGCATGCCGCAGACCTTCGCCTCGCAAGCCCTGGCGACAACGCTTGAAGGCGCGCAGCAACAGTTGATTGTCGGCGCCGTGGCGAGCTTTGAATCGATCAAGCATATCGGCACCAATGGCGGCGGTTTCTTCAGCATGAACGCCGCGCACCCGTTCGAAAACCCCACACCGCTGACCAATGCCCTGCACATCCTCAGCATGTTGCTGATCCCGTCTGCGCTGACCTACACCTTCGGCAGCATGCTGCTGCAACGCCGTCAGGGCTGGGTGTTTTTCGGCACCTTCCTGGTGATGTTCATCGGTTTCCTCGCGCTGGTGTATGGCGCCGAGCAAAACGGCAACCCGCTGCTGACCCAGGCCGGTGCCAACCAGGCGCTGTCCATCGAGCAAAGCGGCGGCAATATGGAAGGCAAGGAGCTGCGTTTCGGGATTGCCGACAGCAGCCTGTTTATCGCCACTACCACCGCGGCCACTACCGGTTCGGTCAATGCGATGCACGACTCGTTGACCCCCATGGGCGGCTTCGTGCCCCTGGCGCAGATGATGCTCAACTGTGTGTTCGGCGGCGACGGCGTGGGCTTTATCAACCTGATCCAGTACGCGCTGCTGACGGTGTTTCTGGTGGGCATGATGATCGGCCGCAGCCCGGAGTTCCTCGGCAAGAAAATCGAGGCCCGGGAGATGAAACTGGTGATGCTCTCGGTGCTCGCGCATCCCATCAGCATCCTCGGTTTCACCGCCCTCGCCGCCCTGTGGCCCGACACCATGGCCAGCCTGAATAACCTCGGCCCCCACGGCTTCAGCGAGGTGCTGTACGCCTACACCTCGGGCACCGCCAACAACGGTTCGGCGTTCGCCGGGCTGAACGCCAACACGCCGTTTTTCAACACCACCATTGGCCTTGCGATGTTGGTCGGGCGCTTCTTCACCATGCTGCCGATGCTCGCCGTAGCCGGTTCCCTGGCGATGAAAAAGACCGTGCCTGCCGGCGCCGGCACCATCCCCACCGCAACCCCGCTGTTCATGGTGCTGGTGGTGTTCGTGGTGTTGGTGGTGGGTGGCCTGACTTTCCTGCCGGCGCTTGCGCTCGGCCCGCTGGTGGAGCAACTGCAGTTGCTGTCCGGCCAGACGTACAACTAAGGACACGTTGATGACGACTCAATCGATATTCAAAGGGCTGTTGCGCCCGGTGCTGGTTTCGGCGGTGTTTTTCATGGCGCTGACCGGCCTCGCCTACCCGATCTTTACCACCTTCGCCGCGCAGTTGCTGTTCCCGTTTCAGGCCCAGGGTTCGCTGATTGAACGCGACGGGCGGGTGATCGGTTCGGCATTGATCGGCCAGGATTTCACCCAGCCCGGGTATTTCCACGGCCGCCCGAGCATGACCCTCGGCGCCGACCCGCAAGACCCGAGCAAAAGCATCTCGCAGCCCTACAACGCAGGCGCAAGCGGCGCCAGCAACCTGGGGCCCACCAGCCAGAAACTGCTGGACCAGGTCGCAACCCGGGTTAAAGCGTATCGCCAGGACAACGGCCTCGCCGCCGACGCCCAGGTGCCGGTGGACGCTGTCACCGCTTCCGCCTCCGGCCTGGACCCGCATATCTCGGTGGCCAACGCGCGCATCCAACTGGCCCGGGTTGCCCGCCTGCGGCAGATCCCGGAAGCCGACGTGCTGCAACTGGTGAACGAAAACACCGCTGCCCGCACCTTCGGTTTGCTCGGCGAACCGCGAGTCAATGTGCTGCAACTCAACCTTGCGCTGGACGCCCGCCTGCCCCTGCGTCAGTCCCCTATTGCGGCCAGTGAGTAAGAGATTCCCCCATGATCAAGAATGCTCGTTTACCTCTGTTTGATCGCACCATCGTGCTTACCGCCTGCGCGGATGCGTTCAAGAAACTGCTGCCCCAGGCGCAGTGGAAAAACCCGGTGATGTTCGTGGTGTACCTGGGCAGCATCCTCACCACACTGCTGTGGTTCCAGTCCCTCGGCGGCAAGGGTGAAGCCCCCAGCGGGTTTATCCTCAGCATCAGCTTGTGGCTGTGGTTCACCGTGCTGTTCGCCAACTTCGCCGAAGCCCTGGCCGAGGGTCGCAGCCGCGCCCAGGCTGCGAGCCTGCGAGGCATGAAGCGCACCACCCTGGCCAAGCTGTTGCAACAGCCTCGGCACGGCAGCGCCTGGCTGCCGCTGGAAGCCAGCCTGCTGCGCAAGGACAATGTGGTACTGATTGAGGCCGGCGACCTGGTGCCGCTGGACGGCGTGGTGATCGAAGGCGTGGCCTCGGTGGATGAAAGCGCAATTACCGGCGAATCGGCGCCGGTTATTCGCGAAGCCGGCGGCGACTTTTCCTCGGTCACCGGCGGCACGCGCGTGCTCTCGGACTGGCTGGTGGTGCGCATCAGCGTCAACCCCGGTGAGTCGTTCCTCGACCGCATGATCTCGATGGTCGAATCCGCCAAGCGCCAGAAGACCCCTAACGAAGTCGCCCTGACGATTTTGCTGGTGGGCCTGACCCTGTTGTTCCTGCTGGTGATCGCCACGCTGAGCCCGTACTCGATCTTCGCCGTGGCCATGAGCGGCAGCGGCAGCGTGGTCAGCGCCACGGTGCTGGTGGCGCTGCTGGTGTGCCTGATCCCCACCACCATCGGCGGCCTGCTCTCGGCCATCGGCGTGGCGGGCATGAGCCGGATGATGTCGGCCAATGTGATCGCCACCTCCGGCCGCGCAGTGGAGGCGGCGGGTGACATCGACGTGTTGCTGCTGGACAAGACCGGCACCATCACCCTGGGCAATCGCCAGGCCAGCAGTTTCCTGCCCGCGCCGGGCATCAAGGAAGCCGAGCTGGCCGACGCTGCGCAGCTGGCATCGCTGGCCGATGAAACGCCCGAAGGGCGCAGCATTGTGGTGCTGGCCAAACAGAAGTTCGACCTTCGCGCGCGGGACATCAACGCCCTGGGCGCAAGCTTTGTGCACTTCACCGCGCAGACTCGCATGAGCGGCGTCGACCTGCCCGAGGGCCGGGGCATTCGCAAGGGCGCCGCGGATGCCATCCGCAGCCATATCGAAGCGTTGGGTGGGAGTTTTCCGGCGGCGTTGCAGGCCAAGGTCGATGAAGTGTCGCGGCGCGGCAGCACCCCGCTGGTGGTCTCGGACGGGGCAAAAGCACTGGGTGTAGTCGAGCTCAAGGACGTGGTCAAGGGCGGCATCAAGGAGCGTTTTGCCGAACTGCGGCGCATGGGCATCAAGACCGTGATGATCACCGGCGACAACCGCCTGACCGCCGCCGCGATTGCGGTAGAAGCCGGCGTGGATGACTTCCTCGCCGAGGCCCGCCCGGAAGACAAGCTGCAACTGATCCGCGACTACCAGGCCCAGGGCAAGCTCGTGGCCATGACCGGCGACGGCACTAACGACGCACCCGCTCTGGCCCAGGCCGACGTGGCCGTGGCAATGAACAGCGGCACCCAGGCAGCGAAAGAGGCCGGCAACATGGTCGACCTCGACAGCAACCCGACCAAGCTGATCGAAGTGGTCGAGGTCGGCAAACAAATGCTGATGACTCGCGGTGCGCTCACCACCTTCAGCGTGGCGAATGACGTGGCGAAGTATTTCGCGATCATCCCGGCGGCATTTGTCGCGACCTATCCGCAGCTCGGCGCGTTGAACGTGATGCACCTGACCAGCCCCAACTCGGCGATTCTCAGCGCGGTGATTTTCAACGCGTTGATCATTGTGGCGTTGATTCCGCTGGCGCTACGCGGCGTGACCTATCGGGCGATTGGTGCGGCGGCGTTGCTCAATCGCAACTTGCTGATCTACGGCCTGGGCGGGGTGCTGGTGCCGTTTGCCGGGATCAAGCTGATTGACATGGTGCTGACCGGGCTGGGCCTGGTGTAGCACCGACAACCCAATGTGGGAGCTGGCTTGCTGGGGTGAGCCCGCTCACCCCAGCAAGCCAGCTCCCACAATTGAACCGCATTTACCAGGAATGACATGCCCGCATTAAACGAAGAACGCCCCGACCCCGATGCCCTGCTCGCCCGGGTTCAGCAGGAAGAACAGGCCGCCTTGCGCGGCAAATTGCGTATCTACTTCGGCTCCAACGCCGGGGTGGGCAAGACCTGCGCGATGCTCGGCGCAGCGCAACGGGAAGTCAGCCTGGGCCGCGACGTACTCGCCGGTGTGGTGGAAACCCATGGCCGCCAGGAAACTGCCGATCTGCTCAACGGCCTCGAACAATTGCCCCGCGCCCAACGCCTGCATCACGATTTCACCCTCACCGAATTCGACCTCGACGCCGCCCTGCTCCGCCATCCCGCCGTGCTGCTGGTGGATGAACTGGCCCACAGCAACGTGCCCGGCTCGCGCCACCCGAAACGCTGGCAAGACGTGGAAGAACTACTCAGCGCCGGCATCGATGTGTGGACCACCCTCAACGTCCAGCACCTGGAAAGCCTTAACGATCTGGTGAGTGGGATCATTGGCATTCGGGTGCGGGAAACCGTACCTGACCATGTGTTCGACAACGCCCACGAAGTGGTGGTGGTCGATCTGCCACCAGATGATCTGCTGCAGCGCTTGAAGGACGGCAAGGTGTACCTCGGCCCGCAGGCGGAACACGCGTCGCGGCACTTTTTCCGCAAGGGCAATTTATTGGCCCTGCGCGAACTGGCCCTGCGGCGCACCGCCGACCGGGTCGACACGCAGATGCGTGTGTACCGCCGCGAACAGTCGATCAAGACCCTGTGGCCCGCCCGCGAACGGTTGCTGGTAGGTGTAGCCGGTGACGCCGGTGATGAGCGCCTGGTGCGCGAAGCGGCGCGCCTGGCGCAAAAGCTCGAGGCGGACTGGATCGTGGTGCACGTCGCGTCCGCCCAGGGTCGCGGCGCCAGGCGTTATCTTACGGCGATGAAAACCCTGGCCCTGGCCAGCGAGTTTGGCGCCGACACTGCAACGTTGCCGGGCATGGACGTCGCCGAAGCACTGGCTGCCTGCGCCCGGGAACACAACGCCAATCGCCTGGTACTCGGCCATCATCCGCGCCGGGCGTGGCGGTTCTGGCATCAGTCGGTGGGCGACCGGATCAGCCGACACCATCCGCAGATCGACCAGATCGTGATCGCCCATGGCGTGCTGCCGGGCACGGTTGCTGCCATTGAAAAGCCGACGCTGGCACCCGGCAGAACCCTGGCCTACCTCTGGGCCACCCTCGCCTGCTTCACCGCCAGCGCCATCGCCGCGCTGCTGCTTCAGGTGTTCGACCTGGCCAACGTGGTGATGCTGTTCCTGCTCACGGTGGTGCTGGTGGCCCTGCGCTTTGGACGCGGCCCCGGCGTGTGGGCGGCGATGCTGGCGGTGCTGTGTTTCGACTTCTTTTTCGTACAGCCGCGCTACTCATTTACCGTCAACGACACGCAGTATTTCTTCACCTTCGCGCTGATGCTCGGCATCGCCCTGATCACCGGGCAACTCACCGCCCGCCTGCGTCACGAAGCGCGCACTGCCGCCGCCCGTGAGCGCCGCGCCACCTCCCTGGCACGCCTGGCCCGCGACCTGTCGGCGGCGCTGACCGTGGAGCAGATCAGCGAAGTGGCATTGCGTACCTTCAGCGGCGTGTTCGAAGCACGGGTCGGCCTGGCCTTGCCGGACGCCGCCGACGGCGTGCACAGCGTGGGCGCGGGCGGGCTGCCGATCGACGACAGCATCGCCCAATGGACCTACGACCACGGCCAGTCTGCCGGCCAGGGTACCGACACGTTGTCTGCCGCCAAAGGTTGCTACCTGCCGCTGAAAGCGCCGATGCGCGTGCGCGGCGTGCTGGTGCTGGAACTGGCGCAAAGCGAACGCCTCAATGAGCCCGAAGAACGCCGCCTGCTGGAGGCCTGCATGAGCCAGTTGGCCATCGCCCTGGAGCGCGTGCACTTCGTCGAAGTGGCGCAAAGCACCCTGGTGCAGATGGAAGGCGAGAAGATGCGCAACACCTTGCTCGCGGCGATTTCCCACGACTTGCGCACACCTCTGACTACGCTGATCGGCGCCGCCGACACCGCCCTGCCCCATGCGCCGCCCGGGCCGCTAACGGACTTGCTGCACGGCATTCATGAGCAGGCGACGTCAATGCAGCGCCTGATCGAAAACCTGCTGGACATGGCCCGCCTGCAAGAGCGCGGCGTGCGGCTCAACCGGCAGTGGCACTTGCTGGAAGAAATCGTCGGCAGCGCCCTGCGCCAACTGCGTGAACCACTGGCCCGGCATGTCGTGCACACCACGCTGGACCCGCAATTGCCGCTGGTGGAAGTCGACGCGCTATTGATCGAACGGGTGCTGGTCAACCTGCTGGACAACGCTGCCAAGTACACCCCGCCCGGCACTGTCATTACCGTGGCCGCCCATTCCGTTTCGGACACCATCCTGCTGGAAGTCAGCGACACCGGCCCCGGCAGCGCGCCGGCCAATCTGTTCGAACCGTTTGCCCGTGGCCAGCAGGAGTCCTCGGTGGCCGGGATCGGCCTGGGGCTGGCCCTGGCCAAGCGCATCGTGGAAGCCCACGGCGGGCGCATCGAAGCCAAACCCGGCCGCGAGCGCGGCA
Organism: Pseudomonas sp. Bout1; assembly: GCF_034314165.1. Classification (GTDB taxonomy): domain Bacteria; phylum Pseudomonadota; class Gammaproteobacteria; order Pseudomonadales; family Pseudomonadaceae; genus Aquipseudomonas. Next base: position 5,085,832 of record NZ_JAVIWK010000001.1, read on the forward strand.
TGCATTTTGTCATCACTTTACCGGCGGGCACCCCGCCCTCTATGGACGCCCTATGAGCACTGCACGCATTCTGATTGTTGAAGACGAGGCCAATATCCGCCGCTTTGTCGGCATCGCCCTGCAGGATGAGGGCTTCCAGGTGTTCGAGGCCGACAGCGTCAAGCGCGCGTTGATCCACGCCTCCAGCCGCCAGCCGGACCTGGTGATCGTCGACCTGGGCCTGCCGGACGGTGACGGCAAACAGTTGATCAGCGAGCTGCGGGGCTGGCTGGCGGTGCCGATTTTGGTGTTGTCGGCGCGGGACCGCGAAGAGGAAAAAGTCGCCGCCCTGGATGCCGGCGCCGATGACTACCTGACCAAACCTTTTGGCGTGCCCGAGTTGCTGGCGCGCATCCGGGCCCAACTGCGCCGCCATGGGCAAGCCGGCACGGTGGCGGCCACCAGCAAGGTGGCGTTTGGCGAGATTGAAGTGGACCTGGCCACCCATGAAGTGTGGCGCCTGGGCCTGCCGGTGCACCTGACGCCCATCGAATATCGCCTGCTGTGCGCGATGATTCGCGGGCAGAGCCGGGTGCTCACCCATCGCCAGTTATTGCTCGAAGTGTGGGGCCTGGATTACGTAGACCGCGCTCATTATTTGCGGGTGCATATGGCGCACCTGCGGCAGAAGCTGGAGGCAGACCCGGCCCAGCCGCAGTACTTCATTACCGAGTTGCAGGTGGGCTACCGGTTGGTGGGGCTGTAAACAGATGCGCCGCGGCGAAGTCGACAAATACGCGGATCTTCGGTGAAAGATGACGGCTGGAAGGCCACAGTGCCCAAAACTGGCCCTGGTCATCGGTGTGGTCGTCGAGCAGGGTTTCCAGTTGGCCTTGGGCAAGGGCTTCGCGGGCCAGGAAGTCCGGCACGTAGGCAATGCCATGGCCGTCCATCGCGGCCCGGAGCATGGCTTCCATATTGTTCAAGGTCAGCGCGGTAGGCAGGCGCAATTGGGTGATGGCCGGGTTGGCGGTTAAGGTCCAGTCCATGATTTTTCCGGTGGTGGCGAAGCGATAACGCAAACACGGGTGATGCTCCAGATCACCCAGCGATTCTGGCCGACCATTATCCCGCAGGTACTGGGGCGATGCGCACAGCACAAACCGGAACGGCCCCAGCTTGCGCGCCATCAAGGTCGAATCCGCCAGGCCGCCGCTGCGGATGACCACGTCGAAGCCCTCTTCGATCACGTCCACCAGATGGTCATTGAAATCCAGCTCCAGCTCGATCTCGGGGTAGGCTTTGCGGAACGCCATCATGTGGGGAAAGAGGAACCGATAGCCGATGGTGGGCAGGCTGACCCGCAGCTTGCCCCGGGGCGCTTGCATCGCATGCGAAAGCATGGCGCGGGCGTCTTGCAGGTCGTCGAGAATTTTCCGACAGCGCTCGTAGAACAGTTGGCCTTCGGCGGTGAGGCTGACCTTGCGCGTGCTGCGGTGCAACAGCCGCACATTCAGCGACGCTTCAAGCCTGGCGACATTCTTGCCCACCGCCGAGGCGGAAATCCCCATCGCCCGCGCAGCGCCGGTGAAGCTCAGGGCCTCTGCCGTTTTTACGAAGGCGATCACACCGCTCAGGTTGTCCGTCACGTCATTGCATCCATCAAGTCCGTTATGAACGGAATGTAAGCCCGTTTATCCAAGATTGCATCCTGATTAGAGTCTTTAAATCTTCAGACCTGCGGGAATGCCCCATGAACACCACACATAAATCCGTGCCCGCCCATGGCCGATACTCCATCCTCGCCGCCATTTGCCTGGCGGCCCTGGTATTGCCCATGAGCTTTACCGGCGGCGCCGTCGCCACGCCCTATATCGGCCAGGCGTTTGCCGCCCAGCCAAGCCAACTGGCGTGGATCACCAATGCGTTCATGCTGAGTTTCGGCAGCCTGTTGATGGCGGCCGGCACGCTCGCCGACCTGTATGGGAGAAAGCGCTTGTTCCTGTGGGGCATGGCGCTGTTTACCGTGGTCTCCGTGCTGCTGGCAGTGGCACCGGGGATTTTCTGGCTGGATGTGTTGCGTGGCGTGCAGGGCGTCGCGGCGGCCACAGCGTTGGCCAGTGGCTGCGCAGCGCTGGCCCAGGAATTCGATGGCCACGCCCGCACCCGCGCCTTCAGCCTGCTGGGCACCACATTTGGTGCAGGCCTGGCGTTTGGGCCATTGCTGTCGGGGTTACTGATTGAGCACTGGGGCTGGCGGGCGATTTTCCTCGGCACCGCGCTATTGGCCGGTATTTCGTTATTGTTTGCCGCGCCCAAAATGCGTGAAAGCCGCGACCCGCAGGCGCTGCGGTTGGACACCGCCGGCGTGCTGACGTTTTCGGCGATGCTGGTGGCCCTGACCACGGCGGTGATCCTCGCCCCGGAGCACGGCTGGGCGTCGCCGCTGGTTGATGCTCTTCTGGCTGCGGCGGCGGTGTTTTTGCTGATATTTATTTTCGTGGAAAACCGCTCAAGCCAGCCGATGCTGGAGCTACGACTGTTTCGCTTCCCGCGTTTTATCGGCGTGCAACTCCTGCCGATCGGCACCTGTTACTGCTACATCGTGCTGATCGTGTTGCTGCCCCTGCGGTTTATCGGCGTGGAAGGTGCCAGTGCGCTGGATGCAGGCCTGATGATGCTGGCACTGTCGGCGCCGATGCTGATGGTGCCGATGATTGCGGCTTCGCTGACACGCTGGGCGTCGGCGGGCGTGCTGTGTGCGATTGGCTTACTGATAGCGGCGGTGGGCCTGTGGGGGTTAAGCCTGGCCGACCGGCCTGCGCACACCGTTGCCGCGATGCTGGTCATCGGGATAGGCACGGGGTTGCCGTGGGGTTTGATGGATGGATTGGCGATCAGCGTGGTACCGAAAGAACGCGCGGGAATGGCCGCGGGGATTTTCAATACGACGCGCGTTGCCAGTGAAGGCGTGGCGTTGGCGATCACCATGGCGGTGTTGGGCGCATTGGTTGCACACCACTTGCCGGGCAGCGCAACCGGGGATGTTTCAGTGATTGCACAAGCGCTGGTGATGGGCAATGTCCTGCAGGCCGGCACGACGATTCCGCTGGCGGAATTGCGCGCGGCCTACACGGCCGGGTTCAACACATTGCTACAACTACTGGCCGGTTTCACGGCGGTCACGGCCTTGGTGGTCTTGGTGTTTTTACGGCGCCAGGATGCGCTGGATGGAAGCAATACGAAGAAAATGGAAGAATGCGCGCATGACTATTCCAAAAAAATGGCGTGACCAATTCCCCAACGCACTCATCGAGCCACAGACCATCGGCGAGTCGGGAGCCGACGTCTTCCGCCTGCGCTGCGGCAACGGTGGGGACCTGTTCCTGAAATCCGAGCCCATCGGCCCACTCGCCGAATTGCCCGACGAGATCAAGCGGCTGCGCTGGCTCCAGCAATCGAACTTGCCTGGGCCTGCCGTGCTGGATGTGCTCGCGGAAAACCATCGCCACTGGCTGCTGATGAGCGCCGTCCCGGGGCAGGATCTGGCCAGCGCCAGCGACTTGTCTGCGCCGCAGGTCATCCACCTGGTGGCGAGCGCACTGCGCAGCCTGCACCAGGTGCCAATTGCACAGTGCCCGTTCGACCGCTCACTGGAACACCGTATTGCGGCCGCCGGTAATCGCGTGAACGCAGGTCTGGTTGACGAGACCGACTTCGACGATGAACGCCTGGGCCGAACCGCCACGGATGTATTCGCCGAACTGCTGTCGACGCGCCCCGCCGCCCATGACCTGGTCGTGACCCACGGCGATGCCTGCCTGCCAAACTTCATGGCTGAGGGCGATCACTTCAGTGGTTTCATCGACTGTGGTGGCCTGGGCGTCAGTGACTGTTATCAGGACCTTGCACTCGCGGCCCGCAGCATCGAGCGCAATCTCGGACCGGCCTGGGTGGCACCGTTCTTCGAGCAGTACGGCGTCGAAGCCGATGAGCAGCGCATCGCGTTCTACTGCTTGCTGGACGAGTTTTTCTAAACCCAAACCCCAGACAGCAAAAAGCCCGCTCAATGAGCGGGCTTCCTGTGGTACCTGGCGTTCAGCGTTCCAGGTAACCGAATATGGCGCAGCGGACGGGACTCGAACCCGCGACCCCCGGCGTGACAGGCCGGTATTCTAACCGACTGAACTACCGCTGCGCGTAACACTAAAAAGCGAATGGTGGGTGATGACGGGATCGAACCGCCGACATTCTGCTTGTAAGGCAGACGCTCTCCCAGCTGAGCTAATCACCCTTCACTTTCGGTGTGGGCCGCATTCTATAGCAATTTTTCGTAATGTCATGATTTAAATGCAATTTATTTAAAATATTTTGCTTTCCACTCGGCGCACCCCGCAAAACCGGGATTTTCGGGCGCAAACGAGAGTCTATTGCGTTTGCCCAAGCCTTGGCCCCACAATTAACAATTATTCTCAATAACACCTGGGCCGGGCCTTATGTCTGTGGGTGAACCGCCGTTCCAACGGGAGATTACCGAGCTGTACAGCGAGCACCACGGCTGGCTGTTCACTTGGTTGCGCCGAAAACTGGGCTGTACCCATAACGCCGCCGACGTGGCGCAGGATACCTTCGCGCGAATTCTGCACGCACGCGAGTCAGTGACCGGCATTCGCGAGCCCCGGGCCTATTTAAGCACCACCGCCCGGCGGTTGATTATCGACCAGGCACGGCGCAAGCAGATTGAACACGCTTACCTTCAGGAATTGATGCTGACGGTGCAAACCCTGGAAGGTTTTCAGTCGCCGGAACAGATCCACACGACTCTGGAGGCCCTTGAGCACATCACTTTCATTCTTGAAGGCCTGCATGACAACGTGCGCCAGGCGTTTGTGCTGTATTACCTCGAAGACCTGACCCAGCAACAAATTGCCCGCCAACTGAAACTGTCTGAACGTACAGTGCGCAAGTATTTGATCCAGGCCCTGCTGCATTGCAGCCACAGCGTAGACATCTGAACTGCACATGCCTGACTCCCGCCAACAGATCGACGAACAAGCCGCCGAATGGATGATTCGCCTGCACGAGGGGCAATTGACCGAAGCCCAGCGCCAGGCGTTCGAACGCTGGAAGCAACAAGGCCCGCTACATGCTGCTTCAGCGGCGCGAATGGAGGGCGTGGTCGCACGGATGCTCGCCCTGCGCGGGCAAAAAGCACCGGCGCGGGCAGCCTTGAGTGCGGCGTTTGCACGGAATGGCAAAGCTCGCAAAAACCATCTCAGGGCGTTGGTACTGGCCTGCACCCTGGCCCTTCCCGCTACGGCGCTACTCTACAGCCCTTACCCACAACAGTGGATGGCCGATGTACACAACGGCCCCGGCGAATGGAAAACCCTGCGCCTGGCAGACGGTTCCACACTGACGTTGAACGGTATCAGCGCGGCGAATCTGCATTTCGATAGCCGGCAGCGGCGCATTGAACTGCTGCAAGGCGAGATCCTGGTGGAAGTGGCCCACGATGGCGAGCGACCGTTTGTGGTACAGACCGCACAGGGCACCCTGCGCGCACTGGGCACGCGGTTTGTGGTGAAGCGTGAGGGTGATGTCACCGTGTTGAGCATGCTCGAATCCCGCGTTGCTGCAAAAAGCGCGAACGGCCGGCAGACGCTGGAAGTGGACGCCGGCTCACAGGCGCGGGTCAGCGCGGACGCGGTGCGCTTGTCTGGCAGCATCGACCCGGCGAGCGTCAATGAAGCCTGGCATCGCCATCAACTGGTGGTGGATAACCGGCCGTTGCCAGAAGTGCTGGATGAGATCGCCCGCCACCGTTCGGGCCGCTTGCAGTTTGATCGCACCGCGCTGGCCAAGCTCAAGGTCTCGGCGGTACTGCCTCTGGACGACACTGACCGCACCTTGCAGATGCTGGCTCATACCCTGCCGATCAGCCTGAAAAGATTCACCCCATGGCTGATGATCGTCAGCCCGGAGACTGACAGCAAAAAATAATTATTCGCATTGCTTCCGCTTTTTTCCGGGCTACCCGTCAAGGAAGGTATATCGATAATCAAAGGACTGCCCTCACCATGCCCCTCCCCTCTCACCCACGTCGGCGCCTGTTGAGCTGCGCGCCACTGACCCTCACGCTGCTCGCAACGACGCTGCTGGACATCCACCTGGCCCAGGCCGACACGGTAAACGTCGTGGCACACGCCTATGACATACCAGCCGGACCGCTGGGCGCCACACTCAACCGGTTTGCCCAGCAAGCAGGCGTGGCCATCGTTTTCCAGTCCCACAACCTGGAGGGGCTGGCGGGCCCGGGGCTCAAGGGCACTTATAGCGTAGAGGCCGGGTTTGAGAGGCTGCTGCGTGGCAGTGGTTATCGGGTAGTCAAAGGGGATCAGGTCTACGCCCTGGAAGCCAACCCGACGCCCACCGGCGCTGTGGAGCTGGGCGCAACACAAATCAGCGCCAACCAGCTCGGCACCATCACCGAAGGCTCCGGCTCCTACACCCCCGGCACCATCGCCACGGCTACCCGCCTGGTGCTAACCCCTCGGGAGACGCCGCAGTCGATCTCGGTGGTCACACGCCAGGCCATGGATGACTTTGGCCTCAACTCCATCGACGATGTGATGCGCCATACCCCGGGCATCACGGTGGCGACCTACGACAGCGACCGCACCAGCTATTACTCACGAGGCTTCGCGATTCGCAACTTCCAGTACGACGGCATTCCTATCCTGCAAGACCCGCAGTACTCCTCGGGCCATACCCTCACCGACATGGTGATCTATGACCGGGTAGAAATCCTCAAGGGCGCCACCGGCCTGCTCACGGGTGCGGGTGGCCCTGGTGGCACTATCAATATGATCCGCAAGAAACCCACCCAGGAATTCAAGGGCCATATCGACCTTGGCGCTGGCTCCTGGGACAACTACCGATCGGAAGTCGACGTTAGCGGCCCCTTGACCGAGACCGGGAATATTCGCGGCCGAGCTGTAGCGGCCTATCAAGACAAACACTCGTTCATGGACCATTACCAGCGCAACACCAGCGTCTATTACGGCATCCTGGAGGCGGACCTGTCACCCGACACACTGCTGACCGTGGGCGCGGACTATCAGGACAATGACCCAAAGGGTTCAAGCTGGACTGGCAGCGCCTCGCTGTATGACGAAGCCGGCAACCGCATCGGCTCCAAGCGCTCGTTCAACAACGGGCCCCGGTGGAGCAGTTGGGAGCAGTACACCCGCACCGCCTTCGCCACCCTTGAACACAGTTTTGAAAATGGCTGGGTCGCCAAAGGCCAGTACAACCATCAAATCAACGGCTACAACGCGCCCCTGGGTTTTGTAAGCCCCGGCTTGCCCTCAGTGCTGGCGCGAAAATACACCGGGGAAACCGTCAGCGACAGCGCCGACCTTTATACCTCCGGCCCCTTCGACCTGTTTGGCCGCGAGCACCAGTTGGTGGTCGGTACCTCGGTCTCCCGCTCTCACTGGAAAGGCAAGGACTACACCAGCGCCAGCCTGCCCAACAACAATTTTGACTATTACAACTGGAACGGCGATATCCCGAAGCCGGACTGGGGGGAAGTCACCAACAAAAACGATGAAATCACCCGCCAGACCGGCAGCTACATGACCGCTCGCTTCAGCCTTACGGACGATCTTTCACTGCTGCTGGGCACGCGCGTTGCAGACTTCCAGGTCACTGGCACCAGCGATACGAAAAAAAGTGGCAAGGTTTTGCCTTATGCAGGCCTGGTGTACGACCTCAACGACAACGTGTCGGCCTACGCCAGCTACACGGAGATCTTCCTGCCGCAGTCGTTCAACCGCGACCGCAACAACAAACTGCTGGAGCCGGATGAAGGCAAAAACTATGAAGTGGGGCTCAAGGGTGAATTCTTGGAAGGGCGCTTGAACTCCAGCATCGCTTACTTCGAGGTTCACGAAGAAAACCGCCCAGAGGAGGACACCGCCTACAACGCCAACCCAACCAACCCCGACCGCGACTTCGCCTACAAGCCGATCACCTCGAAAACCAAGGGTTACGAGGCAGAAATATCCGGCGAACTGGCGCCCGGCTGGCAGTTGCAGGCTGGTTATACCCACAAGATCGCCCGTGATGAAAGCGGCAAGAAGGTGTCGACCTGGGAGCCGCAAGATCAGGTCAATCTCTATACCCGTTACAAGCTGACCGGCAGCCTCGACAAACTCACCCTCGGCGGCGGCGCGCGTTGGCAGGGTCAAGGTTGGCAGGTGCTGACCAACTGGGCCAAAGACGGCGCCCAGGAAAAGTTCGCCCAGGACCCCTATTGGCTGGTGGACCTGATGGCCCGTTACCAGATCACCGACAGCGTGTCGGCGACCGTCAACGTGAACAACGTATTCGACAAGTCGTATTACACCAACATCGGCTTTTACAACTCGTCGTACTACGGTGACCCCCGCAACGTAATGTTCAGCACCCGCTGGGACTTCTGAATGCAAAACGCCCCCGATCACTGCACATGATCGGGGGCGTTTTTCAGACCGGCGGCTTTAACAAACCCCAGACAGCAAAAAGCCCGCTCAATGAGCGGGCTTCCTGTGGTACCTGGCGTTCAGCGTTCCAGGTAACCGAATATGGCGCAGCGGACGGGACTCGAACCCGCGACCCCCGGCGTGACAGGCCGGTATTCTAACCGACTGAACTACCGCTGCGCGTAACACTAAAAAGCGAATGGTGGGTGATGACGGGATCGAACCGCCGACATTCTGCTTGTAAGGCAGACGCTCTCCCAGCTGAGCTAATCACCCTTCACTTTCGGTGTGGCGCGCATTCTACGGAGCGACCCATAGTCTGGCAAGCACTTTCTTAAATAATTTTTTTCAGGCCTTCCAATGGCTTAGCGAGGGTTGGCCTATGGCGCCATGAGGAGAATAATGCCCCCCTTTGTATATAAGGAGAGACTCACCCCATGTGGTTCAAAAACCTGCTTATCTATCGCCTGACCCAAGATCTGCCTGTTGATGCCGAGGCGTTGGAAACTGCACTGGCCACCAAACTGGCGCGCCCTTGTGCAAGCCAGGAGTTGACCACTTACGGTTTCGTCGCCCCTTTCGGCAAAGGCGAAGACGCGCCCCTGGTGCACGTCAGCGGTGACTTCCTGCTGATCGCGGCGCGCAAGGAAGAACGCATCCTGCCGGGTAGCGTGGTGCGTGACGCAGTAAAGGAAAAGGTCGAAGAGATCGAAGCCGAGCAAATGCGCAAGGTCTACAAAAAGGAACGCGACCAGATCAAGGATGAAATCATCCAGGCCTTCCTGCCGCGTGCGTTTATCCGTCGCTCGTCGACCTTCGCCGCCATCGCGCCAAAACAAGGCCTGATCCTGGTGAACTCGGCCAGCCCGAAACGCGCCGAAGACCTGCTGTCCACCCTGCGTGAAGTGATCGGTACCCTGCCGGTACGTCCGCTGACCGTGAAAACCGCGCCGACCGCCATCATGACCGACTGGGTCACCACCCAGAAACCGGCCGATGACTTCTTCGTCCTCGACGAATGCGAACTGCGCGACACCCACGAAGACGGCGGCATCGTGCGTTGCAAGCGCCAGGACCTGACCGGCGAAGAAATCCAGCTGCACCTGACAACCGGCAAAGTCGTGACCCAATTGTCCCTGGCCTGGCAGGACAAACTGTCCTTCATGCTGGACGACAAAATGACCGTCAAGCGCCTGAAGTTCGAAGACCTGCTGCAGGACCAGGCTGAACAGGACGGCGGTGAAGAAGCGCTGGGCCAACAGGACGCCAGCTTTACCCTGATGATGCTGACGTTTGGCGACTTCCTGCCGGCGCTGGTGGAAGCCCTGGGTGGCGAAGAGACCCCACAAGGTATCTAAAGCCTTAAGTGGGCACAGTCAATGTGGGAGCTGGCTTGCCTGCGATGCGGGCACCTCGGTTTATCAGTTACACCCGGGTGATGCTATCGCAGGCAAGCCAGCTCCCACAGTTGACCGGGTAAGCACTTCCAGCATTCTAATAACAAGGACCAACCCCATGCGCGCACTCGCCGCCTTGAGCCGTTTCGTCGGCAACACCTTCGCTTACTGGGTGCTGATTTTTGCCGTGGTTGCGTTCCTGCAACCCGCCTGGTTTATCGGCCTCAAAGGCGCCATCGTGCCGCTGTTGGGCCTGGTGATGTTCGGCATGGGGCTGACCCTCAAACTTGAAGATTTCGCTGAAGTCGCGCGCCACCCGTGGCGCGTGGCATTGGGTGTGGTCGCGCATTTCGTGATCATGCCCGGCGTGGCCTGGCTGCTGTGCCAGGTCTTTCACCTACCGCCGGAAATTGCCGTCGGCGTGATCCTCGTCGGCTGCTGCCCGAGTGGCACGTCCTCCAATGTCATGACCTGGCTGGCCCGTGGCGACCTGGCCCTGTCGGTGGCAATCGCCGCCGTCACCACCCTCCTCGCCCCGCTGCTGACACCCGCGCTCATCTGGCTGCTGGCCTCGGCCTGGTTGCCGGTGTCGTTCATGGAGTTGTTCTGGTCGATCCTGCAAGTGGTGCTGCTGCCGATCGTGCTTGGCGTGGTGGCGCAGCGCGTGCTGGGTGCCCGGGTACGGCATGCGGTGGAGGTGTTGCCGCTGGTGTCGGTGGTCAGCATCGTGGCGATCGTCGCCGCTGTGGTGGCGGCCAGCCAGGCGAAGATCGCCGAGTCGGGCCTGCTGATCATGGCGGTGGTGATCCTGCATAACACCTTTGGCTTCCTGCTGGGTTACTTCACCGGCCGTGTGTTCGGGCTGCCGTTGGCGCAACGTAAATCCCTGGCGCTGGAAGTGGGCATGCAGAACTCCGGGTTGGGCGCCGCTCTGGCGAGTGCACACTTCTCGCCGCTGGCCGCAGTGCCCAGCGCGCTGTTCAGCGTCTGGCACAATATTTCCGGGGCACTCCTGGCCACGTACTTCCGGCGGATGAGCGAAAAGGAAGACCGCGAATTGTTGGCGGGCAAGTCCGAAACTTGATCGCCTGATCAATATTCGGCACTCTAGCGGGCTACGCGGGGACGACCCTGCGACGCGACCAAGCGCTTAATCCGGGGACGACCCCACTTCTATAAAGGAAGGTCATCATGTCCTGGATCATTCTGTTTTTTGCCGGACTGTTTGAAGTTGGCTGGGCCGTCGGACTGAAGTACACCGATGGTTTCAGCAAGCCACTGCCCACGGCCCTGACGATTGCCGCCATGGCCATCAGCCTCGGGTTGCTGGGGCTGGCCATGAAGGAACTGCCACTGGGTACCGCCTACGCCATCTGGACCGGTGTCGGTGCAGTGGGCACAGTGATTGCCGGGATTATCCTGTTCGGAGAGTCCATGGCGCTGTTTCGACTGGCCAGTGTGGCGTTGATCATTTGCGGGCTGATTGGGCTGAAGATCAGCGCCTGAATACCTTTCATAGCAAGCAGTGACAGGGTGGAGCTCATAGCCCACCCGTCGCTCAACTCATGCAAAACTGTTTATTTTCGCCATATGCCGTTATCCGCGATTATAAACTTCACGTTTATTACTACCCATTTCTGCGTGAAGGCCGTTCTCGGTAAACTCTGTTGGGTTCATGGCAGTAGGTGGTGTTGACGGATCATTGTCGAAATCAAAAGCCTCGGCATTGGTGGGTAAACCTACAACCTGCAGTTCCCTGTTCTCCTCCCTCCGACCGCTGGCCTCGACCAACGTATCGCCCGGCAAGTTGGTTCCAGTAACCCCGTTGTACGCATGCCCCATTTCATGAAACAACGGAATCACAGGTGGTCGCTTTTCATCACCTTCTACAAATGTACGATTGTAGCCAATTGTTGCCTCATCGGCAGGCTTACCTGGCTTGCCATTAACTATGTAGCCATGTTCTGCGTCTGGCGCAGGTCTTATTTCTGCAAAATTTTTGCCAAGAACGTAGGCACTATTCGTACCAGGACCTTTCTCCTCGACACTAATTGGAGTGGCTGTTTTATCCAATGCCTCAAGCATTTTTTTACCTACCGGCGAACCACGTAAAAATTCCAAGTCATCTTCAAAATGCTGCTTAAACTCTTCCGTCCCTTTCACATTAAAAGCTTTGCTACCACTCTCGCTGGGTACAACCTCCACAAACTTCGACCCCTTAGAGCGCTTGATACTGTCATCTTTCTTTCCATAAACAACATCCTTGTCAGATGTGGAATTTACAGCATCCTGCCCACTGCCGGTATAGATCGCATTCTGGCCGCTGCCACCATTCAATATGTCGTTGCCCTTCCCTCCACCAAGGACGTTACGACCACTGCCTCCATGCAGCTGATCATCACCAGAACCACCATCCATGTAACTGCCACCGCCGCCACCACGTAATTTATCGTTACCATTACCTCCGTACATTACGCTGTAGCCTGTACCAGCAGTAATAGAGTCATTCCCGTCGTTGCCCTCGGCATACCCTATACCCGCCCCCAATGTAATGGAGTCGTTCCCCTTGCCTCCAAAGGCCAGGGTCCAGCCACCACCAGCCTTGATCGTGTCATTACCTTCTCCGGCATAAATGGTTGTAAGCATATTGACGTCAGGGGCAATAGATATGTTGTCATCACCTCCGCTCGTGTGAATCTCAAGACGCTGCTGACCTTTACTCTTGGTATCGAAAGGAATGTCGTAGGTCTTGCCATTAACCTCGGCGGTCAATCCTCCATCAGCCGATTTTTTAATATGAACTTTGTCCGCGCTGTCACCGGTTTTAATCGTTAACGCCTGGTCTTTTGGCGGGGCATAAAACCCCCGGCCGCCGCGAACACTTAAATCTATCTCAACCCCACCTTCATTGAACGGCATATTCGGGGTGATCTTTATCGGCGCAGAAGGCTCCCCCTGTTTACCCTGTAACTTATCGGAGGGTGCTGTAGAAAGAGTTTGTAAAGGCGGTTGTGAAGCAGGAGGGTTAGTACTCACTTGCATGTTCATCGAAAATCATCCTTAGCGTTAGATAACTACGATGACTGCGTGGCAATTAGAACGACATGGTTCCGCAGGATGAGTGATTTTTTACCCGAAACAACAAACTGCAAGCGTTTTCCCACATCAAGATCAGTCTCTGCTCAGGCCCTTCAGGGCAAAAGGTCCCGAGCACCAGAACTTGACTACTTGAGCTCGCCTCTCAACGTGCCAACCAAACCATGTAGCGCCTGAGGCGTCGCTGCCTCCACGGCCACCGGCGCGCCGGCCACCAGGGTCACCCGCGACCAGATCCGGTGAAAGAAACCCTTGTTCGGATCGCGACTGAAGAAACTCCCCCACAACCCCTGCAACGCCATCGGAATCACCGGCACTGGCGTCTCTTCAAGAACCCGCGTCACGCCGCTCCGGAACTCGTTCATCTCGCCATCGGAGGTTAATTTGCCTTCCGGGAAGATGCACACCAGCTCGCCGTCTTTCAGGTAGTGGGCAATCCGCTGGAACGCCTTTTCGTAGATCTGGATGTCCTCGTGCCGCCCGGCAATCGGAACCGCCCCGGCCGTACGGAAGATAAAGTTCAACACCGGCAACTTGTAGATCTTGTAGTACATGACAAAGCGAATCGGCCGACGCACCGAACCGGCAATCAACAGCGCATCGACAAACGACACGTGGTTGCACACCAGCAACGCCGCGCCTTCATCCGGGATCAGGTCGAGGTTTTTATGCTCGACGCGGTACATGGAATGGCCGAGCAGCCAGATCATGAAACGCATGGTGAACTCGGGCACGATCTTGAAGATGTAGGTGTTGACCGCGATGTTCAGCAACGACACCACCAGGAACAGCTCGGGAATCGACAGCTTGGCCACACTCAACAGCACGATCGAGACGATCGCCGAGACCACCATGAACAACGCGTTGAGGATGTTGTTGGCCGCGATCACCCGCGCCCGCTCGTTTTCGGCGGTGCGCGACTGGATCAGCGCATACAGCGGCACGATATAGAAGCCGCCGAATACGCCCAGGCCAAGGATATCGAACAATACCCACCATGCCTTGCCGTAGCGCAGCACCGCGATCCAGTCATTGGCCTGGACGTTCTGCGGGAACCCGCCGGAATGCCACCACAACAGCAGGCCGAACACGGTCAAGCCAAACGAGCCGAACGGCACCAGGCCGATCTCGACTTTGCGCCCGGAGAGCTTCTCGCAGAGCATCGAACCCAGCGCGATGCCGACCGAAAACACCGTGAGGATCAGCGTGACCACGGTCTCATCGCCGTACATCCACTCCTTGGCGTAGGCCGGGATTTGCGTCAGGTAGATCGCGCCGACAAACCAGAACCACGAGTTGCCGACGATCGAGCGCGACACCGCCGGCGTCTGCCCCAGGCCCAGCTTGAGGGTGGCCCAGGACTGGCTGAAGATGTTCCAGTCCAGGCGCATCTCCGGGCTGGAAGCCGCCGCACGCGGAATGCTGCGGCTGGCCAGGTAACCCAGCACCGCGATGCCGACGATGGCCGTCGAGACCACCGGTGCGTAATGGGTGGAAGACATCATGATCCCGGCGCCGATGGTGCCGGCCAGGATGGCGAGGAACGTGCCCATTTCCACCAGGCCGTTGCCGCCCACCAGCTCATCTTCGTGCAACGCCTGGGGCATGATCGAGTACTTCACCGGCCCGAACAGGGCCGAGTGCGTGCCCATGGCAAACAGTGCCAGCAGCATCAACTCCAGGTGGTTGAACATGAAACCGATGGCGCCCACCGACATGATCACGATCTCGCCGATCTTGATCACCCGGATCAGCGCATCCTTGTTGAATTTCTCGCCAAATTGCCCGGCCAGCGCCGAGAACAGGAAGAACGGCAGGATGAACAGCAAGGCGCAGAGGTTGACCCAGATCGAACGGTCGCCCTCGATGGTCAGTTTGTAGAGAATCGCCAGGATCAACGACTGCTTGAAGATATTGTCGTTGAACGCCCCAAGGGACTGGGTAATGAAGAACGGCAGGAAACGCCGTTTGCGCAGCAAAGTAAATTGCGAGGGGTGGCTCATCGTCCGTGTTCCTGCGTGGCCTGCGACTGTTATCGCCTTTAGGCTGTTATAGAAAGTCAGGCCACGACTTTACCTAATCCCGGCTACTTATTCGCTAGTCCTGCAATGCACGGCGAAACAAAAAGCTCACCTTTATAAGCGCCCTGCACGGTGCGCTTGGCCACGATCAGCCACAGCAACGCCAGCGCCGCCACCAGCACACAGCCGACGATGCTGAAAAAGCCAAGGTGCAAGGTGCTCGCCAGTTTCAGCGTGGCCAGCGAGTACACGCCCAGTGGAAAGGTAAAGCCCCACCAGCCGAGGTTGAAGGGAATGCCGGCCCGCAGGTAGCGCACGGTGATCAGGACCGCAATCAACATCCACCACAAACCAAAACCCCACAGCGTGATGCCAGCCACCAGGCCGATGCCGTTAGCCATCTCGCCAACGCCGGGCAAGCCGTTGGCCGCAAAGATGGCCGGTGCATCACCGCCCAGCACCAGCATGCCCAGGGCGCCGGTACCGATGGGGCCAAGGGCCAGCCAGCTCGACGCGGCCATGTTGGCATGGGGCAGTTTATGCAGGGCCATGCGCAGCATCAGGATAGTCAGGATGCTGAAGGCCACCGGCAGCGAGAACGCCCACAGCACGTAGCTGGTCACCAGCATCACCAGTTGCGAATGGGCGTCGGCCAGGTGCGGCGCCAACAGGCCACCGCTGGCGGCGGCAACTTCGGCGGCCACCACCGGCAACAGCCACACGGCGGTCATCTGGTCGATGCTGTGTTCCTGGCGAGTGAACATCATGAACGGGATCAACACCCCGCAGGCCAGGGCCATGGCCACGTCCAACCACCACAGCACCTCGGCCAGTTGCACCACGCCATTGCCCCAGCGCGGCAGGCCAAATAGCAGGAAGCCATTGATAATGGTCGCCAGGCCCATAGGTATGGTGCCAAAGAACATCGACACCGTGGAGTGCCCGAAAATACGCCGGGCTTCGTGGAAAAACATCACCCAACGCGCCGCGTACAGCACGCTGAACAGCACGAACAGGCCAATGGTAAACAGCCAAAGCCCTTCGGCCACGGCGTGCAGCCCCGGCACGTTGACCGGCAATTGCGCCAGCGCCAACGCCAGAACCCCGGTGCCCATGGTGGCGGCAAACCAGTTGGGGGTGAACTGGCGAATCACTTCCCGGGGACGGGTCAGGTGACTGAACGGTTTCAAACGGCTTTGAAGGGTATTAGGGCAAGTCATGGTGAAATCCTCTTCCTCGCATGAGGTTGAGGCCATGGTAGAACCGAATCGAATATCTATATAACGGGTAATATCTCTAACTGTTATCTATTTTACAGATATACAGCTAGACACTGCCCTCGGACTCAATCACCAGGATCCGCGCCGGCCCTTGTGGATGGGCAACGTGCTCGGTGCCGACGCTGGCGTAGAAGATATCTCCGACGCTCATCTCGGCCACCTGCTCGATGCCGTTTTCGCGATAGTGCATCTGCACCTGGCCATCAAGCACCACGAACACCTCTTCCCCGTCATTCACGTGCCAGCGATACGGCTGGTCGGTCCAGTGCAACCGGGTGGTGATGCCGTTCATGTTGGCAATGTCCAACGCTTCCCAGGCGCGGCTGCCGGTGAAGTCCTTGCTGCGGATGATCTTCATGCGTGAATCCCAAGGCGTACGGATGGCGGATTATTACCGAATCAACTGCCCGCCGTCGCCCTGCTCTTGGCCGAATCCTGAAGCAGTAAAGCCACCAGGGCACTGAGCGCCAGCACGATCAACACAGCGCCATAACCGTCTGTGGTGGCAATCAAGCCGAAGGTGCGTGTCAGGTTACCGGCCAAAAGCGACGGTACGCAGAACGCCAGGTAACTCAGTACATAGAACGCCGACATCAAACCGGCCCGTTCATGGGGCAGGGCTAGCGGCAAGACGCTGCGCAGTGCGCCGAGGAACCCCGAACCAAAGCCGCCGCCGGCGATCAACGTAGCGATGAAGAACAGCGGCAGGCTGGCGCTGTGGACAGCGGTCAGGATCAGCGCAACACCCACCGCCAACAGCATGGCGCCCAAACGCAGGACCTTGTCTGCCGGACGGTTACGCAGGCTGAAAATCATCACGGCACCGCTCAGGGTCAACACTGCCACCAGCCCGCCGCCGATCAGGTTCGAGGTAGACCCGGTCGCCGCCCGAACCAGCGAGGGTGCCAGGGACAAATAGAAACCGCCCATCGCCCACACTGCCACATCCACCGGCAACGAGATCCACAACGCGCGACGCGCCTGGGGCGGCACATGCAAGGTGGGCCATAACGAGGCCAGCGCGCCCGGAATCCGGCTCACTGTTTCCGGCAGGCGCCAGACGTAGAGTGCCTGCGCAATCATCAAGCCGAGTAAGGTCCAGTAGATCAGTGTGGTCGGCATCGGCGCGAATTCCACCAGCAGGCTGCACCCCATGGCGCCACAGGCCATCCCGAGCAAAGGCGCTACGCTATTGATCAACGGACCTTGCCGGCGGTCGGTGTCGAGCAGCGCGGCGCCCAGTACGGCGGTGGCCATGCCGGTAGCAAAGCCTTGTACAGTGCGCGCTGCAATCAACCAGCCGACGCTGTCGGCATTGATAAACAGCAGCATCGCCAGCATATCGAGGAGCAGCGCGGCAAAAATCACCGGCTTGCGCCCCAGGTGGTCCGACAACGAACCCACGGTCATCAAGGCAGCCAGCAAGCTCAAGGCGTAGATGCCGAACACCAGGGTCAACATCGCGGCCGAAAAGTGCAGGCCTTCCTGATAGAGGTGGTACAACGGCGTCGGCGCGCTGGAGGCGGCGAGGAACGTCAGCAAGGTGATCGCCAGGAACGCCAGGCTGGAACGATGGGAAGTAACGCTGGACATGGGCACGCTCCGCTAAAGCTAATATTTTGCTTTTGCGGAGTGTGCTACTGGATGGCGCTTAAAGCAAATTCTTTGTGTTAAGGTTTTACGCATGGCGATAAAAGAAGGCCTTCGCCCGGGGGGCCGAAGTGCCCGGGTTCAGCAATCAGTGCATTCGGCTGTGCGCCAATTGCTCGAAGAGCAGGATCGGTCCAGCGTGACGGTGCCGCAGATAGCCACACGTGCCGGTGTTACGCCCTCGACTATCTACCGCCGCTGGGGTGATCTGGCCGCGCTGCTGGCTGATGTCGCCATGGCCCGCCTGCGCCCGGACAGTGAGCCGGCCAATACCGGCAGCCTGCGCGGCGACCTGCGCGCCTGGGGCGAGCAATACCGCGATGAGATGAGTTCGGACCTTGGCCGCGAGATGATGCGCGACGTGCAATGCAGCCAGGCGCCGGGGTATTGCGTGGGGATCCTTACCGGGCAATTGGAGACGATTCTGGATCGCTACCCCGGTGATGCGGAAACTGGCCCTAGTGTGGATCGGCTGATTAACCTGATCGTCGCGCCTACTGTGTTTCGCAGTCTTTTTTCTACCGCGCCGCTGCAGGTTGAAGAGCTGCATGAGTTGATTGAGTTGGCGTTGCGGGGGTGAGTGGGGGTTGGGGGTTGGGTGTATATCCGTTATTTGGGTGATGGCTTAGATGGGTTCCGCCCTTACGGCGGGTCACTTTTGGAAAAGAGCCCCAAAAGTAACCAAAAGGGCTCTTGCCCCACCACTCGGCACCTCGCTTAGGCTCGGTGTGCCCTCACTCCGGCTTTGGAGCGTGGGCCGCCGTCATGGGCCATCCTTGGCCCAGGACGGCTAACCCGGCGTCCTGCCGGGTTACCCACGCTCCAAAGCCTGCGTTCGGCCAGCGTGGTTGACGGGGCGCCTAAGATCAAGATCACAAGCAGATCAAGAACACAGCGGCCTACAGGCCGGCTTGAGTGTTAAAAGCAACAGCAAAATCAACAGCGGGCACGGTTCCAATGTGGGAGCTGGCTTGCCTGCGATGGCATCAACTCGGCGCATCTGAAAAACCGAGTCGCCTGCATCGCCGGCAAGCCAGCTCCTACAGCTTTTGCCTTGGCTTTTAACACTCAGGTCGGCTTTCAGGCCGCCGTGCTCTTGCTCTTGATCTTGATCTGACTGCCCCATTCAGCCCGAGGCCGAACGCAGGGATTGAGGAGCGGGTAAACCGGCAGGACGCCGGTTTAGCCGCGACGGGCCAGGGACGGGCCGTCGCGGCGGCCCGCGGAGCAATGCCGGAGTGAGGGCACACCGAGCCTAAGCGAGGTGCCGACAGGCGGGGCAGAGCGTTTTGGTTACTTTTGCGCTTTTCAAAAGTGACCCGCTGTAAGAGCGGAACCCATATCAGCCGTTAACGAAGAAACGGATATGTACTCAAACCAATCGCCAAAAAAACGACCTCATCTGGAGGCCGTCTTTCATCACATCTCAACGCTTAGGTACGCATCCCACGCCCACTCACCAGCAACCGCGCACAACCGACATACAGCACCACAGTCGCCACCAGCATAAACGTGATCGCCACGCTGATCTTGATATCCGAAACCCCAAGAATCCCGTAGCGGAACGCGTTAACCATATGCAACACCGGGTTAGCCAGCGAAACCGTCTGCCAAAACGGCGGCAGCAAGGTGATCGAATAAAACACCCCCCCCAGGTACGTCAACGGCGTCAGCACAAACGTCGGAATAATCGAGATGTCATCAAAGTTTCGCGCAAACACCGCGTTAATGAACCCCAGCAACGAAAAGATCGTCGCCGTCAGCACCACCACCAGCAGGGTTATCCCAAGGTGATGCACCTGCAAATGGGTAAAGAACAGCGACAGCAACGTCACGATCACCCCGACCATCAACCCACGCAGCACGCCGCCCAGCGTGTAGCCGATCAGGATCGTATGCGGCGACACCGGCGAAACCATCAATTCCTCGATGGACCGCTGGAACTTGCTGCCAAAGAAACTCGACACCACGTTGCCATAGGAGTTGGTGATCACCGACATCATGATCAGCCCCGGCACGATGTATTCCATATAGGTGAAACCACCCATGTCACCAATCTGCCGACCGATCAGGTTGCCGAAAATCACAAAGTACAAAACCATGGTGATCGCAGGCGGCAGCAAGGTTTGCGGCCAGATCCGGGTAAAGCGCTTCACTTCGCGGTAGACGATGGTCTGCAGCGCGACCAGGTTGGGTTGCAGTTCCGAACTCATACCGCCACCTTCGCCAGATTTTTCTCCACCAGGGACACGAACAACTCCTCAAGGCGATTGGTTTTATTACGCAGGCTCAACACTTCGATGTTCTGCGTGGCCAGTTGGCCGAACAACGCAGTGATGCCCACGGCTTTGTCCACCTGGACTTCCAGGGTGTGGCTGTCTACCAGGCGGTTCGGGTAGCCAATCAACTGGGGCGCCACCGTCATGTCGTTTTTCAGGTCGAGCAGGAAGGTCTCGACGTGCAACTGGCTCAACAGCGAGCGCATGCTGGTGTTTTCGACGATGGTGCCGTGATCGATGATGCCGATGTTGCGGCACAGTTGTTCAGCCTCTTCCAGGTAGTGCGTGGTGAGGATGATCGTGATGCCCTTCTGGTTCAGCTCAGTGAGGAACGTCCACATCGAGCGACGCAGCTCGATGTCCACGCCCGCTGTCGGTTCATCGAGGATCAGCAGGCGCGGTTCGTGAACCAGGGCGCGGGCGATCATCAGGCGGCGCTTCATGCCGCCGGACAGGGAGCGTGAGGGCACGTCGCGCTTGTCCCACAGGCCCAGTTGCGTGAGGTACTGCTCGGCACGCTCCTTGGCGATCTTCGGCGGGATGCCGTAGTAACCGGCCTGGGTCACGACGATGTCGAAGGTCTTTTCAAACTGGTTGAAGTTGAACTCCTGGGGCACCACGCCAATGCTGCGCTTGAGCGCCGCCGGGGATTTGTCCAAGTCGTGGCCAAAGATATTCACGGTGCCGCTGGTCTTGTTGACCAGGGTCGAGAGAATCCCGATGGTGGTGGATTTGCCGGCGCCATTGGGGCCGAGCAAGGCGAAAAAATCACCTTCGGCAACGTCCAGATCGATACCACTCAGGGCCTGGAAACCGTTGCCGTAGGTTTTGGTTAGCTGCCGGATGGACAGAGCGGAACTCATATCGGATTACGCACCAAAGAAGAGGAATAGAATTGTTACATGAGGGCAGACCGCACGGAATACAACGGCTGCGCGTGACAAGCATGGTGCTTGTCCGCGCCGCACAAGTACAGTCACCCGTATTAATAGTGGGTATCAGGTCAACGCGGTCATGACCGATTTCTGATAGGCCGGGCGCTCGCGCAGGCGCTGGTACCAGGCCTCCAGGTTCGGCATCGACGGGCGTTCGATGGGCATTTCGAACCAGGCGTAAATGAAGCTGCCCAAGGGGATATCACCCATGCCGATCTCGCTGCCGGACAGGTAGGGTTGGGTGGCCAAGGCCTGATCCGCGGTCTGCAAGACGTCGATGCAGGCTTGGCGCCCGGCGTTGATAGCGTCCCAGTTCTGCTTTTCGGCCGGGGTGCGAAGCACGCCCCAGAATACGGTCTTGAACGGTTCGGCCAGGGTCGAGGTGGTCCAGTCCATCCACTTTTCGGAGTTGGCCCGGGCTTGCAGGTCACTTGGGTACCAGCTCGAATCCGGCGCATGCTTGGCGGCCAGGTAACGCACGATGGTGTTGGATTCCCACAGCACAAAGTCGCCGTCTTCAATCATCGGCACCCGGCCATTGGGGTTCAGCGCGCGGTATTGCGGCGTGTCGACCACACCAAAAGCCCCGCCCGCATCAATTGCCTCATAGTCCAGGCCGAGTTCCTCGGCGCACCACAGTGCCTTCCTGACATTTGACGAATTTTTACGACCCCAGATTTTCAGCATGACCGCCCCGATTTTGAAAAAGATGGTTGGATGAATGCCGGGGCAGCATACGCCGGATCACGTCCGGCTTAAATCACTCTGCATGTCGCCCAACAGGATCGGCATCTGCTCGCCAAACAGGTGCGGGTAACATTTCTGAATGTGGGCGAAGAAGAATTCCTCGGGCACTTCGGCAAATTGCCCATGGTCGACCACGTACTCCATGGAGCGCTGGCCCTTGCGGTTGAAGGCATGGAAAACGCTGTCGTGGATGCCGTCGAAATCCAGCGGCGGCACGTCGAACAGTTCGCATAGTTGCTGGTTGAACGCGGGCGTGGCTTTGACCCAGCGCCCATCCAGATACAACTCGGTGTAGCCATGCATGGCGAATACGTCGCTTCTGAGCAGCTCGATCAAACGTGGCGTCGACAGGTGGTTGCGCACGTCGGCCAGGCCGATGCGTGCCGGGATGCCACAGTGCCTTGCGCACGCCGCCAACAACGTCGCCTTGGGCACGCAATAACTCTCGCCAGCGGCCAGGGCGAAGCTGGCGTTGAGGGTTTGCGGGTCGCGGCTGAACGTATAGGGGTTGTAGCGCACCGCCTCGCGCACGGCGTAGTAAAGACTGACTGCCTGGTCACGGGGGGCGGCACTCGAACCGCGATGTTTTTCGGCGAACTCCACCACCGCAGGGTGGTCACTATCGATGAAGCGGCCGGGATTCAAGTACGCATTCATGAGGCAGATCTCAGGTAGCAAGCCTTGAATCTAACCACAGGCCTGCTACCGGCGATAACGACGATTCGGCCAAATGTCGGCGCTTTGCGGTGATGTTCACCGGCACACCACGTAACACCCTCGTCACCGCGCTTTTTCGGATGCCGACTAAGCTCAGAGGTGATTTCGCACCTGGTTTCACGGAGGATTGAATATGCTGTTGTTGTGGATACTGGTTCTGGTGGTGGGCATTGCCTACCTGGCCCACCGGCGCATCGCGCCCTTGCCCGCCATCGGCGTGGTCGCCGTGTACCTGCTGGCGATGGGTGCCTTCAGCCACGCACCCGGCTGGTTACTGCTGATCTTCTGGGTGCTGGTCGCCGTGGTGGCCGCCCCGCTGCTGCTGCCGGACCTGCGCCGCAAGTACTTCACCGCGCCGCTGTTCAACTGGTTCCAGAAAGTCCTGCCGCCGATGTCCGAGACCGAGCGCGACGCCATCGATGCCGGCACCGTGTGGTGGGACGGCGAGCTGTTCAGCGGCCGCCCCGATTGGGACAAGTTGCTGGCCTACCCCAAGGCGCAACTGACCGAAGAAGAACAAGCCTTCATCGACGGCCCCACCGAAGAACTGTGCGCCATGGTCACCGACTGGGAAATCGGCCAGGCCATGGACCTGCCGCCTGCCGCCTGGGAACACATCAAGCAGCATGGCTTTTTTGCCCTGATCATCCCCAAGGAATTCGGCGGCAAGGGTTTCTCCGCCTACGCCCACTCCCAGGTCGCGATGAAACTGGCAACCCGCAGCGGCGACCTCGCCTCCACGGTCATGGTGCCCAACTCACTGGGCCCCGCCGAATTGCTGCTGCACTACGGCACCGACGAACAACGCAACCATTACCTGCCACGCCTGGCCCGTGGCGACGACATCCCGTGTTTTGCCCTGACCGGCCCGCTGGCCGGCTCCGATGCCGGTTCCATGCCCGACACCGGGGTGATCTGCAAAGGCGAATGGGAAGGCAAGGAAACTCTGGGCCTGCGCCTGAACTGGGAAAAGCGCTACATCACCCTCGGCCCGGTGGCGACCTTGCTCGGCCTGGCCTTCAAGGCCCATGACCCGGACCACCTGCTGGGCGACGTAGAAGACCTGGGCATCAGCCTCGCGCTGATTCCCACCGACACCCCGGGCGTTGACATTGGCCGTCGTCACCTGCCACTGGGCGCCGCGTTCATGAATGGGCCCAACTCCGGCAAGGACGTGTTCATTCCCCTGGAGTTCCTGATCGGTGGCCAGGAAATGCTCGGCAAAGGCTGGATGATGCTGATGAACTGCCTGTCGGTAGGCCGTTCGATTTCCCTGCCAGCGGTCGGCACCGGTGCGGCCAAGTTCACCAGCCTGGTAACTGGCCAATATGCCCAGGTGCGCGAGCAGTTCAACGTACCGCTGGCGGCGTTTGAAGGTATCCAGGAAGCCCTGGCGCGCATCGGCGGCAACGCGTGGCTAATGGACAGCGCGCGGATGCTCACCGCCAACGCCGTCGACCTGGGGGAAAAGCCTTCGGTGCTGTCGGCGATCCTCAAGTACCACCTGACCGAACGCGGCCGCGAGTGCATCAGCCATGCCATGGACGTGCACGGCGGCAAGGGCATCATCATGGGCCCCAACAACTATTTGGGCCGTAGCTGGCAAGGCGCGCCTATCTTCATCACCGTGGAAGGCGCGAATATCCTCTCGCGCAACCTGATGATCTTCGGCCAGGGTGCGATTCGCTGCCATCCGTTTGTACTCAAGGAGATGGCCCTGGCTGGCCGTGATGACCACGACCAGGCGCTGAAGGAATTCGACGGCCTGCTGTTGCAACACATCGGTTTTGCCGTGAGCAATGCCGCCAGCACCCTGGTGTTGAACCTCGGTTTTGGTCATTTCGAAAAGGCTCCGGGTAACCGCTTGAGCCAGGGCTATTTCCGCGCACTCAACCGTCAGGCCGCGGCATTTGCGATGCTGGCAGACCTGAGCATGATGCTGCTGGGCGGCGAGTTGAAACGTCGCGAACGCCTGTCGGCGCGCCTCGGTGATGTGTTGAGCCACATGTACCTGGCATCGGCAGCGCTCAAGCGTTATCACGACCTGGATTCGCCCGACCATCTGGAACCGCTGTTCGCCTGGGCCATGGAAGAAAGCCTCGGCCATTCCGAGCGTGCACTGGATGAACTGCTGACCAACTTCCCGAGCAAGGTGCTGGGCTGCTTGTTGCGAGTGATCGTGTTCCCGTTCGGCCGTCGCCATAAGGGCCCGTCCGATCAGCTGGATGCTGAAGTCGCGGCCGTACTCGGTCGTGCCAAGGGTGATCCGGCCCTGGAAGCAGTGCTGGCTGGCTGCTACCGCCCGCAATCGGCCGATGACCCGGTGGGCGCGCTGCAACATGCCTACGATCTCTTGGCCGCCAGCCATCCGTTGCAGAAAAAACTCCACGAAGGCCTCAAGAGCGGCCAGGTCAAACCTGCCGCAGGCGAACACGCCATCGACGCCGCGCTGCATGCCGGCGTGCTGCAACCGGCCGAGGCGCAGACCCTGCGTGACGCCGAAGCGGCGCGGCGCAAGGTGATCGACGTGGATGATTTCAGCAAGGAAGAACTGAGCCAGGCCGAGGGGAAAGTCCGCTGATCCCAGCGGTCATATAAAAACGGGCGCTTGAGCTATATACTCTCGCGCCCGTTTTGCTCTTGAGGACTTATCTCGTGTCCAATGTCGTTGCCGATCATCTCGTCTTGCTCGACCACCTGCGCAGCATCCTGGTAGCCGTCGGCGAAGCCGAACAGGTTCCCGAGGAAAGCCACCTTCTGTTCCTGGAGCGCTTCGATGAACTGCGCGCCCTGCTGCCGATCGACCCGATCGAAAGCCAGTACCTGGGCCAGGACATGATGAGCCAGGTCATCCTGCGCTACCCGCAGATTGCTCACCTGGTACCGCGCGACCTGCTGTGGTTCTTCGGTGGCGACTGCCTGCATTTCATGCCCGATGACGAACTGGACCTGTATCAGGCCTTGGAAGAACGTCGCTTCGAAGCTGAACAGAACGACGAACCGTTCGACTGGAACCAGGAAAAGCAGCTGTTGGCCATGTCCAACGACCAGCCAAAGCACTGATCTGTAATGTGCTGAGGGGCTTACTGTGGTGAGCGGGCTTGCCCCGCGCTGGGCTGCAAAGCAGTCCCCCATCAAGATCACATCATTCTTTTAGACAGATCGAGGCGGCAGGCTTTAGGGCCGCTTCGCAGCCCAGCGCGGGGCAAGCCCGCTCACCACAAAAACCGCCTCATCACAAAAAGCCTCCTCGGCACCTATCGTTTATGCAGCGTCGGCTCTTTAGCCATGCACTCCACCAGGTAATCAATAAACACCCGCAGCTTCGGCGGCAGATACCGGGTGGGTGAATGCAGCAACCACGCATCCCCGTGGTACGACGCAATAAAATCCCACCCCGGCAACACCTGCACCACCTCCCCCGCTTCCAGCGCATGGCGCGCCGTGAAATACGGCAAGCTGCCAACCCCCACATGCTGCAACACCGCATCCAGCCGCACCCCGGTGTGATTGGCCGCGTACCGTCCACGCACGCCGACCGTCACCGCCTTGCTGCCCTGGCGAAACTTCCAGCGCGCATCCCCCGGCGTCTCGCCCAGGTAGATGCAACTGTGCTCCAGCAAATCATGGGGGTGCTGCGGTGTACCGTGCTGCGCCAGGTATTGCGGCGTGGCGCAGATCAAGTGTTCGATGGGCAACAATTGGCGCCCCACCAACCCCGGCGGCGGGCTGTCGGTGATGCGGATGCTCAGGTCGACATTGTCATCAATCAGGTCCACGTGCCGGTCCTCCAGGATCAACTGCACATCGACCTTGGGGTAACGCCGCAGAAACTCCGGCATATGCGGATGCACCACAAAACGCCCCACTGCCTTGGGCACGCTGACCCGCACCAGCCCTTCGGCCTCGTGGGTGTACTGCCCGCTGATTTCCATCACCGAACGCGCCGCGCTGACCATTTCCTGGCAACGCTTGAACACCTCTTCGCCGCCTTCGCTCAGGCGCAGCTTGCGCGTGGTGCGTTGCAGCAGGCGAGTGGCCAGGGCTTTTTCAAGGCGCGAGATGCTGCGGCTCACGGATGACGGCGATGCGCCCAGCTGCCGTGCGGCTTCAGAGAAGCTGCCAGTTTCCACCACCTTGACGAAAATCGCCATTTCGCCCAGCAACGGCAAAGGAAGATTGATGCTCATGACGCACAAGTCCATTGAGATTTGAATGGATTATCACCCATTGGCGCACTTCTTATACTGCCCGATAGAAACCCTGATGCGGATGTAAATGATGACCCAGCGCCTGTTTTTTACCCATGACCACCTGAATGCCGAACTTGAAGTGCTGGGATGCACGCCTCATGAGAACCAATTTGCAGTGATCCTGCTGTCAACCATCTTCCATCCCCAAGGCGGCGGCCAGCCATCCGACACCGGCTGGCTGGGCGAAAGCCACGTGCTGAAGGTGGTGCAGGAAGGCGATCACGTCGTGCATTACGTCGACCGCCCCGTGGCGCCCGGCGCGATACAGGCACGCGTCGATGACGAGCGCCGCAGCCTGCACACGCGCCTGCATTCGGCCGGACACCTGATCGGCAATGCCGGCGAAACCCTGGGCTGGATGCCGATCAAAGCCCATCACTGGCCGGGCGAAGGCAAGATCACCTTTATTCGCGGCACTTCGGCCCAAACCATGGATGCCGAGGCGATTCAGCAGCAAGTCGACCAATGGATCGCGGCCAATCTGCCACGCCATATGGCACTGCAGGACGGCACGCGGGAAGTAGGCTTTGGCGACCTGCCGGCCTATGCCTGCGGCGGGACGCATGTGCAGGCGTTGGCAGAGGTGGGCCAAGTGAAGATCCTGGCCCTCTCAGAGAAAAAAGGCGCCTTGTCGGTGCGCTACAGCCTGGACTGACTAAACCGCAATCGCCCCCGCCCTGCCCGGCTCCACCACAAACGACTTGAGGGTCGAGACGCTGGCATTCGGGTCCCGTGGATCGGAAATCACCCTGAAGTTTGTCAGCATGCTCTTCTCCTCAAGCGCCACTGAGACATAGCCGCGCTGGCGGCTGTCGAAAAACTTCACATGGGGGTTGAGCGGCAGTATCGAGTTGAAGGCGTCAAACGGTGGCCCGTCGGAGGTCACCGAGGTGCCGACAAACTCGGTGGCAATCACCCTGGACTGCGGGTCATTGGCGTCGGCATGCAGGTCGGTGGTCCAGAACGAATGAATATCACCGCCCCAGAACACCGGGTTGCTCAAGCGCCTGCGCTCGATAGACGCCAGTACCCGCTCACGCGTCGCCATGTAGCCGTCCCAACCATCGGTCCAACGACCCAACGCCTGACTTTGCGGGTTGCGCTGGGTAAGCGGCGCCACCAGCAAATCCTGGGCGATCACGTTCCACTGTGCCGTAGAGTGCGCAAAGCTCTTGTCCAGCCACGCTTCCTGCTCCCAGCCAAGCATGGTGCGCTGGGGATTGCGCAGATCAACGCAGCTGTCATCGGCAACATGTCCCTTATGACTGCCGTTGGCCGTAATACACGGCTGCTCGGAGCGATACTCTCGACCGTCCAACACGTGAAAACGCGCCAACCGGCCGTAGTCCAGCTGCCGATAGATACGCATGTCGGGCCCACGGGGCAAGCTACTGGCCCGTAACGGCATATGCTCATAAAACGCCTGGTACGCCGCCGCGCGACGCTTGAGAAACGCCGCTACCGGAACATGGGCATCCTGGGACCACTGGTTGGCGTAGTCGTTTTGCACTTCATGATCATCCCAAGTCGCCACACTGGGCGCGGCCGCGTGTAACGCCTGCAAATCCGGATCGGTCTTGTACAGGGCATAGCGGTTGCGATACCCGGCAAGGTCCGAGGCCTCGCCACTGCCGTGGGGGCGAATAATCTTGCTCGAGCCCTCGGCGTAGGAATATTCATAAATGTAATCGCCGAGGAAAAACACCATATCCGGTTGCTCTGCGGCCAAATGGCGGTAGGCGCTGAAGTAGCCTTGCTCCCAATGGGAACAGGAGACAAACCCCAGCCTGGCTGACGCCATGGCATGTGCCGCCGGTGCGGTGCGCGACTGCCCCACCGGGCTTTGTGCACCAAGCCCTTCAAACTGATACCAGTACGGTCGACCCGCTTCCAGCCCGGCGACTTCCACATGCACTGAATGGGCAAAACGCTCGTTGGCGATTACCTCGCCCTGGCGTACCACGCGTGTCATCGCCGCATCGCTGGCCACCTTCCAACGTACCGGCACCGCCCGGCTCAAGCCGCCGCTACCGTCGGCCGCATTGAACAACGGCGCAAGGCGCGTCCAGATCACGAACCCATCCGGCAAGGGGTCACCTGAAGCCACGCCCAGGGTAAAGGGATAGTCGACACCGGCACTGCGGGCGAACGGGCTCAGGATCGAAAACGCGGTGGCAACCGCCAACCCGCTCAGTATTCGACGGCGGTCGTGATTCACGCTCATCAACCGCGCTCCTTCCAGTCTTCCCGCACCTGCCCGAACACCAGCATGTCTTCATGCACCCCGTTCTTCAGAAACGCGCCGCGCATGCAGCCTTCGTAACGCAGGCCGATTTTCTGCATGACCCGCGCCGACTCCTTGTTGCGGCTGAAGCACTGACTACCGACACGATGCAGTTCCAGTTGTGCAAAACCAAAGTCCATCACTGCGGTGGCCGCTTCGGCTGCATACCCCAGATTGCGACAGTGCGCCGCCACCCAACCGCCCAGATGCCCGTAGTGATGGGCCGAAGAAACTCTGAGGCTGACAATGCCGATCAGCTCATCCGTGTCACGCAGATGCATGCCGAGGTTCAACAGACCAGTGCGGTATTTTTCTTCCAAGCCCTCAATAAACGTCAGTGCCGTTTCCAACGTGTAAGGCGACGGAATCGCTGCGGTGTTATCGGCAATCAGCGGCCCGTTGGCGAGCGTGCAAAGCGTCTCGGCCTGATCCTTTTGCAGCGCCCTCAACAGCAAACGCGGGGTAGATAAATTCGGCAGTGCAGTGCTCATGCGGGGAGACTCGCGAAATAAATTCTCCAAGAATGTACGCACACCGTGTCAGTTTCATTACGTAGCAAAATAGACCGGGCAGTCGTCTGTAAGACCCGTCCTAGAGCCTTAAAACCTTAAATTAAAGTTAACCATTCGGTCATTTTTGGTTGCTAGCGTGTCGCCCCTAATCAACTGCGGGGTAGCGGAATGAGAACTTGGGATGAACCCAAAAAGCGCAAGGCACACATCGAACTGATCCCGATGATCGACGTGATGATGTTCCTGTTGGTATTTTTTGTACTGGTGAGTTTGAACGTGATTCCGGCCCTGGGCATGAAGACTCAACTGCCGAGCGCCAGCAGTTCACAGCAGCTCAAGCCGCAGAATAAATTCATCCTGACCCTGGGCCTGGAAGGCCAGTTGCAACTCGATGGCAAGGACCTGGCGGTCGACGCGTTGGTGCCTGCACTCAAGGCCGCCGAGAAGCCCGACACCAAGTCGACGATCATCGTCAACAGCGACAAAGGCGTGGAAGTATCGCGCCTGGTCGAGGTGATGGACACCCTGCGCATGGGTGGCTTTACCTCCGTCTCCATCGCCACGAAAAAGTCCTGATCATGTATGCCTTGTTTCGTGCGCGTCGGCTGCTGGGCAGTGTCCCGGCCCTGATCGCCCTGGTGCTGATTGCACTGGGTATCCAGTCCCAACCCTTGAAGATCCAGCCTACGTACGACGAGTCGGCGGTTGAACTCGCGTTGGTCGAGCCCGAGCCGGAAGTGGTGCCAGAACCGGCGGTGGAGCAAGAGCCGCCACCGCCGGTGATCGAGGACGAAGAGGCCGAGCCGGCCCCACCACCGCCTCCACCCAAGCCCGTGCCCAAGCCATTGCCAAAACCTGAGCCCAAGCCAAAACCCG
This sequence comes from Pseudomonas sp. Bout1, assembly GCF_034314165.1. Lineage (GTDB taxonomy): Bacteria > Pseudomonadota > Gammaproteobacteria > Pseudomonadales > Pseudomonadaceae > Aquipseudomonas. The sequence continues at coordinate 5,116,386 of NZ_JAVIWK010000001.1, forward strand.
TGCCCAAGCCGGTGGCCACTAAGCCAACGCCAACGCCTGCGCCAGCCCCGGTCGCCGCCAAGCCGATGCAGGCCGTTGCCGCACCCACGCCGGCACCCGCCGCCCCGCCCGCGCCGTCGAAAGTCGACGGCCAGGCCCTGGAAGGCGGCTACCTCAAGGGTTTGCGCAACGAGTTGGACACGTACAAGCAATACCCCACCGGGCGCCAGGCGTCCCTCGAACGTCCCAGTGGCGAGGTGGTGGTTTGGTTAATGGTGGACCGCCAAGGCCGCGTCCTCGACTCCGGGATCCAGACCCCGGGGCCGAGCATGCTGCTCAACCGGGCCGCCACCAACAGCCTGCGCCGTATCAAGCAGGTGAAACCGTTCCCCGAACAAGCCTTCGGCGGACGTAACGAGCAGCGCTTCACCGCCACCTTCAACTACAGCGTGCAATAAGCACCTAACACCGGGACGACACTGATGAGGTTCACGCGCATTCATCTGGCACTTGTTGCCGCGAGTATGGGCCATGGGATGGTCATGGCCGACACGAACGACAGTGACGTCGGCACCATTGGGGTACAGGGGAAGGCCACGGCAGGTGGCGGTTACATGGTGCAGGAAGAGAGCGCCAAGGGCCGCTCGACCATCACCAAGGAAGCGCTGGATAAACAGACGGCCACTGGCAACGCGATCGACAAGCTCAAGTACACCCCGGGGCTGAACATCTCCAGCGAAGACAACACCGGCCTCTCGGGTTTCCGCTTCACCATGCGCGGCATGAACTCCGACCAGGTGGGCATGTCGGTGGACGGCATGCCGATCAACGACTCCGGCAACTACGCGCTGTACTCCAACCTGTTGGGCGACCCGGAAAACATCGACCAGATTTTCGTCACCCAAGGCTCGTCGGAAGCCGACGGCCCGCACATCGGTTCCAGCGGCGGCAACATTGGTATCGTGACCATTCGCCCCACCAAGGAAACCGGTGCCTTCGTCAAACAGGTAGCGGGCAGCAATGGCACCTTCAAGACCTTCGCACGCCTGAACACCGGCGAAGTCAACGGCTTGAGCAACTGGCTGTCGGCCTCCCACACCGAAGGCCAGATGTGGCGCGGCTCGGGTGCCGTGCGGGCGGACAAGGTGGAGTGGAACAGCTTCTTCGACGCCGGCAACGGCAACACCGCCAACCTGATTCTCAAGTACCACGAGCAGGACAACAACAGTTATAGCCAACTGACCAAGTCGCAGTTCCAGCAGTACGGCCGCAAGTACGACCCATACCCGGCAACACCGGCCGTGGGCGCCAATGGCAAGGTCAGCAGCTACTACGACCTGGCGCAGAACCCGTTCCAGACCTTCACAGCCGTGCTCAACACCCAGTACAAGTTGAGCGACAACCTGTCCCTCTCGGTGATCCCGTATTACTACTACGGCAACGGCAGCGGCGTGGGCTCCTCCGCGTACGCGCTGAACAGCGGCTCGAACAAGGGCGGCGTTTTCGACCTTGGCAACCTGCCGACGCAGGCCCAATACAACGCCGACGGCTCCTCCACCACCGGCGTCTACTACCGCCCTTCGCGCACCCAGACCTGGCGCCCAGGCATCACCACCAAGCTGAACTGGGACCTGGGCGACCACAGCCTGCAGTTCGGCTACTGGTACGAACGCGCCCGCCAAAGCCAGACCCAACCGTTCATTGCCCTCAAGAACAACGGCAAGCCAAGCGACACCTGGCCGGACGGCAATTCCGTGGTCGACGCCAACGGCAACACGGTACAGGGCCGCGACCGATACACCGTGACCCCGGCGCAAAAAGTCTGGGCCCAGGACACCTGGTATATCAACTCGGACTGGACGCTGATAGGCGGCCTGGCCTTCATGAATGTCGAGCGTGAGGGCACCAACCACGGCAGCCTCACCGAGCAACCGGGCAAGGCCAGCCAGACCTACAACAAATTGCTGCCCAACGCCGGCCTGAAATACCAGATCGACGAGCGTGACCAGTTGTTCTACAGCCTGTCGCGCAACATGCGCATTCCGCAAAACTACGTGCTGTACGACAAGGGCGTCGGCTCCCTCGACTCCAAGCCGGAACTCAGCTGGAACCAGGAACTGGGTTGGCGCTACACCGGCGAAGACAGCACCCTCGCCGCCACCCTGTTCTACATGCAGTTCAAAAATCGCCAGCTCACCTCTCTGGACAGCAACGGTGATTCGGCCGACATCAACGCCGGCACCGTCATCAACAAAGGCCTGGAGCTGGAGTGGAGCGGCAAGCTGGCGCACAACTTCAACTACTACACCTCCTACACCTACACCAGTTCCGAACAGCAGGACGACCTGACGGTGTACAGCGCCGGCAAGCCGATCGTATTGCCCACCAGCGGCAAGCAGTTCGCCAACGTGCCGAAGAACATGCTGGCAGCCAACATCGGGTATGACGACGGACGCTTCTACGGCACCTTCGGCGGCAAGTTCACCAGCAAACTCTATGGCGACCTGACCAACGATGAGGCCATCTCGGCGCGCACCATTTTCAACCTCGGCGCCGGTATCTACCTGCCGGTGGACAAGAAGGTGGTCAAGGACGCAACCCTGCGCCTGAACGTCGACAACCTGTTTGACAAGAAGTACCTGGACGGCGTGTACACCACCAAGACCAACTCGGCGAGCTACAGCGGTTTCCGCGACGGCGACCCGGCTTACATCGTTGGCCTGGACCGTACCGTCACGGTTTCCCTGGAAGCGAATTTCTAACTGCGAGGCTTACGATCATGGACATGGACCTGCTTCACCAAATCACCTTTTATGTGATGTACGCCGCGCTGGCGATTGCGATCTTCATCACCATCGAACGCGGCATTTACTTCGCCTACGTGCGTCGCCAGGCCCGCGCACTGACTGAAGTGCTCGGCGCCCACGTGCACAGCGAGCGCGACCTGCCGCAAAGCCTGACCCGCCGTGACAGCCTGCCGCTTGGCATGGTGTTGCCGATCCTGGCGCAGAAGGCTTCCCATGGTTCGCGCAAGGACCTGGACGACGAAATCGAAACCCAGTACCTCAAGACCCGTGCGCCGCTGTCCCGCAGCCTGTGGATCATCGAAACCATCACTACGGCCGCCCCATTGCTGGGCTTGCTGGGCACCATCCTCGGCATCATCGACACCTTCAAGGCCCTGGCAACCGCGGGCGTGTCCGACCCGGGGCAGATTTCCGGTGGCATCGGTACGGCCTTGTTCGCCACGGGTTTGGGTATCGCCATCGCGCTGTTCTGCGTGGTGTTCCACAACTTCTTCCAGGACAGCCTGGAGCGCATCAACGACCAACTGAAGATCCTGCTGATCCGCGCCGCAACCGGTGCCCGCGTGCAGGGTGAAGTGCCGCACCTGGTACCGACACCGCTGCAAAGCCGCACTGCGTGACCTTCCCGGGGCGGGCGCATCATGCGCCCGCCCTTTTTCTGCCCGATGAGACGCCTATGTCCATATCGCTGAAATTACGTATCGCCGGCCTTGCAGGCCTGCTCCTCAGTCCGCTTGCCCAGGCGGACTTTTCAATTCCGGGGTTTGAGTTGGTACACACCGTGCCAGTGGACACCCAACTTGGCACCGCCGATCTGCGCCAGCCCGGCCCCGTGTGGATCCAGCTGTTCGACGGCGCGAAAAGCCGCATCGACATCGGCCAGTTCTACGCGGCCGACCATCCTGGCTCGGTGATGGACAGGGTGATTGAACACCTGGAAGCCGCCGGCAAACGTGGGGTGAAAATTCGCTTCCTGCTGGAAGAAAAAGGCGTGCGGCTGTCGGAAGCTTCCACGCTGGACCGGCTGCGGGCGATCCCCAACCTGACCTTTCGCATCCTGCCGTACGGCAAGCTGAGTGGCGGGATCATCCACGCCAAATACATGGTGGTGGACGGCAAGCAGGCGTTTATCGGCAGCCAGAACTTCGACTGGCGTTCGCTGGAGCATATCCACGAAACCGGGCTGTTGATCAGTGATGCAACCGTCGTCGCCCAGACCCAGGCCATTTTTGAACAGGACTGGCAGGCCCAGGCAGCGTTGGCCGGCAACAAGCCTGTCGCCCTGCCCGCCACAGGCGCTACACCGCCGCGCACCGGCAACTACCTGGTAGCCAGCCCCCAACGCTACAACCCGCCGGGTGTGGGTGATTCACAACTGGAACTGCCACGCCTGCTGGGCGAGGCGAAAAAGGAAGTGCGCGTACAACTGCTGGACTACGCGCCGCTGTCCTATGGACCTGACAGAACCCGGCCTTATTACGCAGTAATCGACAACGCAGTGCGTGCGGCGGCGGCGCGTGGGGTGTCGATCAAGTTGATGGTGTCCAACTGGAACACCGAAGCGCTGGAATTGCCGTACCTGAAAAGCCTGGCCGTACTGCCGAATGTCGAGGTCAAGATCGTCACGCTGCCCGAGGCCAGGCAAGGATTTATTCCTTATGCGCGGGTGATTCACAGCAAGACCCTGGAGATTGACGGGCAAGTGGCGTGGGTGGGGACGAGTAACTGGCTGGGCGGCTACCTGGATAACTCGCGCAATCTGGAAGTGGTGATGCGCAGTGAGGCGATGGCCAAGCGCGTGGGAGATTTGCACGAGCAACTGTGGGATGGGCCCTATGCCAAAGCGCTGGAAGTGACGAGCGAGTACCCACAGCCACACCCGGGCAAGCCTTGAACCGTTGCCCGCAAACGGTATGACTTTGCGGGCAATGTCACATTGCCAGATATCCACGCTGCACTTTTTCGCCTTTGCGTTGACCAACCCTGCGTAGTCGCCGATCAATACTCAGGGATGCAGAGCAGGGATGAACAACACACGCAATGGACTGTACGGAGCCGCGCTGCTTTGGGCTGTGATCGGGCTTACAGGTTGTGCCAATTCCATGACCTCCACCGGTGTACCGGGGGTGAAGATGGGCGACAGCTATGAGCAGGTACTTGCCGTGGTCAGCCGCGACAATACGGTGACCAGGAAGATCGACGGGCAGGGATTGCGGGCTGAGGGTTACTCGCAGACGTTCAGGGATTGTCGCAGCACCTATTTTATCTTCCAGGGTGCCGACGGCTTGCAGATGGTCAGCCATGAGCCCGCGCCGCATCTGTCGGTCAGCCAGAACTGCCGCCAGCCATGAGTACTTTACGAGTAATTCCCGCCCTGTTCCTGGTACTGCTCACTGGCTGTGGCCAGGTGTATAACGTGCGCTCCCTCAACACTGCCTATACGGCGCCGCAGTCCGCCGAGACGGCGCGCTTGCGCATTATCAGCGACGGCATGGTGCGCGCGGTGCCAGGGCGTGATTGCCTGGACTGGAATGTCCCGGGCGCGGGGGTGATGGTGTCTGCCAAATCCGGTTTCGCCGACCGCAATGGCGCAACCCTGGGTATGCCAGGGCCGATTTATACGTGGGACGGTGCGGTGTCGTCCGAACTGGTGATTCCGGCGAACACGCCCATTGCCTTTCACTACCTTGGGCTGCCGCAAGGTGGCAGGCAATGTTTCAACACCATGACTTTTATCCCCCAGCCCGGCATGGACTACATGGTGCGCGTGTCCTCGTCCCGCAGTTGCGCGTTCGAGCTGGCGGAACTGCCGAAGGGTGCTGAACGGTGGAACCCGATTGAACCGACGCCGTCGGGAAGACTGTCGATGTGCAACGCGATGGATAACTTCTAGCGGTCCAGGCGCAACGTGGGTTGAGGCGTTGCGCCACGGCCCACAAAAACCGCACAAACAAAAACGCCGATCATTGCTGATCGGCGTTTTTGTTGAATATGGAGCGGGAAACGAGACTCGAACTCGCGACCCCGACCTTGGCAAGGTCGTGCTCTACCAACTGAGCTATTCCCGCAAATGGCGTCCCCTAGGGGACTCGAACCCCTGTTACCGCCGTGAAAGGGCGGTGTCCTAGGCCACTAGACGAAGGGGACACGCTACTGAAACACATGGTGTGTGCTTCAGTGCCCAGAGGCCTCGTCCGAAGACTTGGTCCTGGTTTCACTCAGCGCCGCCCGAGAGCAACACTGCTTAAAAATTGGAGCGGGAAACGAGACTCGAACTCGCGACCCCGACCTTGGCAAGGTCGTGCTCTACCAACTGAGCTATTCCCGCATATGGCGTCCCCTAGGGGACTCGAACCCCTGTTACCGCCGTGAAAGGGCGGTGTCCTAGGCCACTAGACGAAGGGGACACACGTACAACATTCACTCCCTACCGCGTTTCGCTGTGTGCTTTACGCTGTAAGTGGCGCGCATTCTATGGATGGATTGGGAGGTCGTCAACCCCCAAGGATAAATTTATTTAAATCAATGACTTCGCCGTGGTTTACGGGACTTGCAAGGGTTTCTCGCCGTCCAGGCTTTGACGCCTATATTCTGGCGTTCCACAAGGCGCTATAGTTCGCAGTGGCAAATGATGGCAATGTGCATCTACGCAGGGACTGCCTACCTATATAGAAGAAACTACTGGCGCTACTGGTCGCTCAGTCCTATCCGGCCAGTGCCCCAGTCACTACACTTCAACGCAAACCCCATAAAGAGGTCACACCGGTGACACCACTCATGATCACCCTGCTGGTAATAGCCGGGATCGTAATACTGATCGCCATTGGCTACATGAACCACGTGGTGGAAAACAATAAGCTGGAAAAAAACCGGACCCGGATCGAACTCAATGACCGGCTGCGTCGCTGCGGCGAAATCACCGAGACCTTCCCAGGCCAGTTGATGACGCCGCGACTCAAGTTGCTGCTGACCCGCCTGGAGCTCAACGTCAATCAGCGCCTGTTGAACCTGGACAAGTCCAATGCGTCGCTCAAGGCACGTATTGTTGAGCTCAACGCGCTCGTGGCGCAGGGCGAATCAATTCCGGTGAACAACCCGCCCGGCCCGATCCAGACCGAAGCCAAGGCCAAGGACGTACGGTTCCTTCTGGAAGCGTTGCATGGCCAAGTGACCCGTGCGGCCCAGGACGGTTTCCTGCCGACCAATGAAGCCAAGCACTGGATCAAGGAAATCCGCCACATCCTGGTGCTGCTGCACATCGAGTTCTTCAACAACCTCGGCCAGCACGCGCTGCAACAAGGCCAGCCGGGCCAGGCACGCCTGGCGTTCGAGCGCGGCGTGCAGTACCTGCGCAAACAGCCGGAGCCGGTGGTGTATAGCCAGCAGCTGCAATTGCTCGAAAAACAACTGGCGCGTGCCAACTCCATGGTGCTGACCAACATCCAGCCGGCCGAAGACGAGGTCAATGAATTGACCGAAGGCTTGAAAGTGGTGGATGCAGATGCAGACTGGAAGAAGAAAGCTATCTACGACTGATCCCCTGCCATTGTGGTGGGCGGTCAACCCGCTCGCCACATGCCATCACTCTGTACCTATCCCCCTCCCGCCGAATAGCGTAAAAAAGGCTCCCTCTCTCCGTTAACGAAAAGGGCTCCTGCATGCCTGTCGCGCTTATCGATGGACAACCGCTGCACTACCTCGACCAGGGCACCGGCCCGGCCGTTCTCCTCGGTTCCAGCTACCTGTGGGACAGCCAGATGTGGGCGCCGCAGATCGAAGCCCTTTCGCAACAGTACCGGGTGATCGTCCCCGAGTTATGGGGCCACGGCGAGTCCGGCGCATTGCCTGCGAACACCGCTTCGCTGGACGACCTGGCGCGCCAGCACCTGGCCCTGCTGGGTCAGTTGGACATTGCTCAGGTAAACCTCGTCGGTTTGTCGGTCGGCGGCATGTGGGGCGCACGCCTGGCATTGCTGGCACCTGAGCGAATCAACAGCCTGGTGCTGATGGACACCCACTTGGGTGCCGAGCCTGAAGCCACTCGCCAGTACTATTTTTCGCTGTTCAAGATGATCGAAGACGCCGGAGCGATTCCCGAGCCACTGCTGGATGTGGTGGCGCCGATCTTTTTCCGCCCTGGCATCGATCGGGAATCGGCCCTGTACCAAGGCTTTCGCAACGCACTGAAAGCCTTCCCCAAAGAGCGCCTGCTGCAAAGCATCGTGCCCCTGGGCCGGATTATCTTCAGCCGCGACGATGTGCTGGAACAGCTTTCACGCCTCGACGCCGACACCACCCTGGTAATGTGTGGGGAGCAAGACAAGCCAAGGCCACCGGCTGAATCAGAAGAAATGGCGGCCTTGATCGGCTGCATGCTGACGTTGATTCCGGACGCCGGGCATATCTCCAGCCGGGAAAACCCCGACTTCGTCAACGAAGCCCTGCTGACCTTCCTGGCCAACAACGCCTGAGCGCCCTGCCCTTTGATCACCGCAAGCGTGCGGTGATCAAAGGCGAAAGTGCCCAACCATGCCTTTAAGCTCCGTACCCAACTGTGCCAGCTCAATGCTCGACGCCGCATTGCCTTGCATGCTCAACGCCGATTGATCGGCACTCGCACGAATGCTGGTAACGCTGCGATTGATCTCCTCGGCCACCGAGCTTTGCTCTTCTGCCGCCGCAGCAATCTGCTGGTTCATCTGCTGGATCAGCGACACCGCCGCCGCAATGCTGCCCAGGGCACTTTCAGTTTCAAGGGCATCACTGACCGCAAGCTTCACCAACTCACCGCTCTGCTTGATCTGCTGCACTGAAGACTGCGCAGCACTGCGCAACGTACTGACCAACCGTTCGATTTCTTCGGTCGATTGCTGGGTACGCTTGGCCAGCGCCCGAACCTCATCCGCCACCACCGCAAAACCTCGGCCCTGCTCACCTGCCCGTGCCGCCTCGATTGCGGCGTTCAGGGCGAGCAAGTTGGTTTGCTCGGCCACGCTTTTGATCACCTCAAGCACCGTGCCGATATTCTGGATTTCGGCGCTCAGGCTTTCGATGCTGGTACTGGCAGAGGTGGCGGAACTGGCCAGCAACTCGATACGCTGCAAGCTCTGGCGCACCACCTGCTGGCCGCTGTCGACCTTGTCATCTGCCGTCTGCGCAGCCTGGGCCGCTTCCTCGGCATTGCGCGCCACGTCGTGCACGGTGGCGGTCATCTGGTTCATGGCCGTGGCTACTTGCTCGGTCTCTTCCTTTTGGCTGCTGACCTCAATGTTGGTCTGCTCGGTCACACTGGACAACGAATGGGCAGAGCTGGCGAGTTGCTCGATACCCGCCTGCAACCCGCTGACCATACTGCTCAGGCCACTGCTCATCTGTTGCATCGCCAGCATCAACTGGCCCATCTCGTCCCGGCGGCTGACGTCCATGCGCCCGCTGAGATCACCGGCGGCAATTTGCTGGGCCACCGCAATTACGCTGCGCAGCGGTGCAACGATCAACCGGGTAATGATCCAGGCCGCAATCAACCCCATCAGCAGCGCCAGGGCTGAAGAGCCGATGATCAGCAACGCGCTTTTCTTCAACTGCGCCTGCATCGACAGGTCTTCTGCGTCGTAGGCCTGATTGACCCGTGTCACCACCTCGGCGGCACGCTCGTGCAGTTGCTTGTAGACCACCTTTTCCTGGGCCAGCAGCCCGGTGTACTCGCCGAGTTTTTCGCTGAAGGCCGCGATATGCCCGGACACCTCGTTAAGTACGGTTTGGTAGCCTGGGTCCTTGACTGCGGTTTTCAGCTGTTCAACCTGGGCCAGGGCCTGGTCGGCCTGTTCGATCTTGCCTTGCTCGGCGTTCTCGTCATCGCCCTTGCGGCTCTGGTCCAGGCGCACGTGCGCTTCGTTCATGGCTTGCAGCATCAGGCGCGATACCTGGCTGACCTGCCCCGCCTGCTCGATAAATTCGGCGCCTTCCTTGCCCTGGCTTTCCTTGAGGCCATAGGCACCGTCGTCCGCCAGCCCGGCCTGCAACACGTCGAGGTTGTTGGCGACACTGGAGACCGACCAACTGGCCATTTCCAGTGCCAGGTCTTTGGTCTGGGTCAGTTCGACAAACTCGTCGAATGCCTTGCGATACGCCGCCAGCGCCTGCTCTACGTCGGTCATCACCGCAACGTTGGTGGCCGACTGCGCCTTGAGAGTAGCGGCCTGGGCAGCCAACCCGTCGACGCTTTCGTGCAAGGCGTCGACCGACTTGGGGTCGGCATGCAGCGCGTAGTCCTGCTCGATCAAGCGCACCTTGAGCAGGCCACTGTTAAGCGCCGACATGGCTTTAAGGCCCTCGAAGCGCTGGCCGACGGTTTGCAGCGACCACACGCCAATCGCCGCCACCAGTGCCGTCAACAGCAGCACCAAGGCAAAGCCCAAGCCCAGTTTTTTTGCCATACCCAGGTTGGCAAAACGTCGTTGCACGGCAGAAATCATTGCACTTGAGTCCTCTTGCAATGGCGAATGCCATCAAGCCCGGTTTCGATGCAACGAGATTCGCAACCCCGGGGCATTGAACACAAGCGTTTGGCGCCACAATAATGGCAAAAAGCTACATCCTCGTCGTTTTCAGAATGGTAGAGGTCGATCCTGCCGGACCCATGGCCTTGAACAGCGCGAGGGCGCGCCGATCAGCAGCATAGGCTACGTTGATGCGCAGCCAGTCGCTGTGTTCGCCCGTCGGGCTGAAAAGCGCCCCCGGCGACAGCAATACCCCCAGCCGACGAGCCCGTGCCTGCAACGTCGAGCAGTCACCCACGCCAGGGCGCGCCCACAGGAACATGCCACCCGCCGGCACCGCAAACACCTCCCACTCCTCGTCTTCCAGCACCTGCAGGGTCATGGCCATTTCCGCGCCCAGGCGTCGGCGCAGGCGGTGCACCCACTTGCGGTAGGTGCCGTTGGCCAGCAACGTCGCCACCACCGCCTCGGCAAACCGCGACGTGCCGATGCCGGTCAGGGTCTTGACCCTGGCCAGTTGCGCAATGATCGCCCCGCTGGCCGTTAGATACCCCACGCGCAAGGCGCTGCTGAGGGTCTTGGAGAAGCTCGAGATATAGATCACCCGGTCCTCGTGGGGCAACGCCGACAGCCGGGTGCACGTGGCAGGTTGCAGGTCGCCGAAGACGTCTTCCTCGACAATGAAAAAGCCCTGGGAATGGGCCAGTTGCAACAAACGCTCGGCCACCGGCAAGGACAGGCTGGTACCGGTCGGGTTGTGATACAGGCTGTTAATGAACAGGCACTTGGGCCGGTGCCCGCGTAACAGCGCCTCCAGTGCAGGCATGTCCGGGCCGCCACGTGTGCGCGGCACTTCCAGCAGCTTGATGCCGTGGAACGCCAGTAAACGGTAGAGGTTGCCGTACCCTGGGCTTTCTACCACCACGGTGTCGCCGGCCTTGAGCAGCGTACGTATCAGCAGGTCCTGGGCGTGACTTGCGCCCTGGGTGGTGAGGATATGGTCGACCTGGGTTGCAACGTGGATGTGGGACAGGCGCTTGAGCAACTGTTCGCGCAGGGCCGGTAAGCCCAGCGGGGTGCTGTAGTTAAAGACGGCGGCAGTATCAGTACGGGTGACTTCACGAATCGCGTAGCTGATGTCATCGCTCTCGCGCCAGGTGTCCGGCAGCCAACCGCACCCCAGCTTCAACTCACCCAGTTGATTGTCGGTGAAGACGCCCCACCCGGACTCGGCCCCCTCATACCATTGGTTTTCGCTACTCGGACCTTTGACGGTGCAAGGCTCGGCCACGAAGAAACCCGCACCGTGCCTGGAGGCCAGCACGCCCTGGGCAACCATCCGCTCAAACGCCTCAATGACGCTGGACTGACTGAGCAGGTTGTCGCGGGCCAGTTGCCGCACCGAGGGCAACCGCGTCCCCGGGCTGGCCCCGCTCTCGCGAATCCAGGCGGCCAACGCGCTGACGATTTGCTGCACCACCGGTACAAGGGCTTGTCGATCGATCCCTAAATCCATGAGCCACTCACTTAAACTGTTGTCATTTAACCCAAACCAGTTAAGCACAGAAGCTCGATGACAGCCGTGGTGAACATTTATTAAATCATTGATTTAATTGAATTATTTACCTACTGATACACATTCAACCAAGGCATCTGGCCACCTGCGGAAAAGCCTCACAGCGCCTCCAACGCTTTTCTGAATGGTATCAGCGCCAGTTCCTAAATCGCCGTTGCACCACCGTCCACCGCCAATGCCTGGCCTGTGGTAAATGCCGCACCGTCGCTGCACAGATAAAGCACGGCGCTGGCGATTTCCTCGACCTTGCCGATACGCCCGACCGGGTGCATGGCGGCAGCAAATTCGGCTTTGCGCGGGTCGGCCTCATAGGCACGGCGGAACATATCGGTGTCGATCACTGCCGGGCATACTGCGTTGACGCGAATTTTCTTTTTCGCGTACTCGATCGCCGCCGATTTGGTCAGGCCGATCACCGCGTGCTTGGACGCGGCGTAGATACTCATCTTCGGCGCGGCCCCGAGGCCAGCCACCGACGCGGTGTTGACGATGGCACCACCGCCCTGAGCCAGCAGCAACGGCAATTGATACTTCATGCACAACCACACACCCTTGACGTTGACGCCCATGATTGCGTCGAACTCGTCCAGGCTGCCGTCGGCCAACTTGCCCTTCTCGATCTCGATCCCGGCATTGTTGAACGCGTAGTCCAGGCGGCCATAGGCGGCCACGGTGTGCTGCATCAACTGCTGTACATCTGCCTCAAGGGTGACATTGCAGCGCACAAACACCGCTTCGCCACCGGCCTGATGAATCAGCGCCACGGTGCCCTCGCCGCCCGCCACATCCAGGTCGGCGACCACGACTTTCAAGCCTTCAGCGGCGAACGCCAGCGCGGTGGCGCGGCCGATGCCGGCGGCCGCGCCGGTCACCAGGGCGACCTGGCCGGAAAATGTCATGCTCATGCTGATGTCCTTCGATGGGAGGCTGGATGACCCCAGTCTAGCCAGCGCCGCCATGGGCGTGGCAGCACTATCAAACCCCCGGTTGGCGAACCATGAGCCGCAGTGATAACGGCACCGGCGCCACTATCATCACAGTGGATCGACGGGCATTCGCAGTGCCCGCGAACCTTGCCGGTGCGGCCCGAAGGGTCTATCACTCAAGGTCCACTTCTCAAGAGTCCCTGCCATGACTGCCCAGACCAACCGCCAATTCCTGCTCGCCAAACGCCCGGTCGGCGCTGCCACGCGGGACACCTTCACCTACCAGGAAGTGCCGGTGGGCACGCCCCAGGACGGCCAGGTGCTGGTGCACAACGAATACCTGTCTTTGGACCCGGCCATGCGTGGCTGGATGAACGAGGGCAAATCCTACATTCCGCCAGTAGGTATCGGCGAAGTCATGCGCGCCTTGGGCGTAGGCAAGGTGATCGCTTCGAACAACCCGAAATTTGCCGTGGGGGATTACGTCAATGGCGCCCTGGGCGTGCAGGATTACTTCCTCGGCGAGCCGCGAGGTTTCTACAAGGTCGACCCGAAACTGGCACCTTTGCCGCGCTATCTATCAGCGTTGGGGATGACCGGCATGACGGCCTACTTCGCCCTGCTGGACACCGGTGCACCCAAGGCCGGCGATACCGTGGTGATTTCCGGCGCGGCCGGTGCGGTGGGCAGCATTGCCGGGCAGATTGCCAAGATCAAGGGCTGCCGCGTGGTGGGCATTGCCGGCGGTGCCGACAAATGCAAGTTCCTGGTGGATGAGCTGGGTTTTGATGCGGCCATCGACTACAAGAACGAGGACGTGCATGCCGGCCTCAAGCGCGAATGCCCGAAAGGTGTGGACGTGTATTTCGATAACGTTGGCGGAGACATTCTCGACGCGGTACTCAGCCGCCTGGCGTTGAAAGCGCGCGTGGTGATCTGCGGCGCCATCAGCCAGTACAACAATAAGGAAGCCGTGAAAGGGCCGGCCAACTACCTGTCATTGCTGGTCAATCGTGCGCGCATGGAAGGGTTCGTGGTGATGGACCACGCGGCGAATTTTGCCGCCGCCGGGCAGGAGATGGCCGGCTGGATGGCTCAGGGAAAGCTCAAGAGCAAGGAAGATATTGTCGAGGGGCTGGAGACGTTCCCGGAAACATTGATGAAGCTGTTCAACGGCGAGAACTTTGGGAAATTGGTACTGAAAGTCAGCTGACCGTTCTGCACACACGATTAATGTGGGAGCCAGCCTTGCCCACGATGCAGGCGACTCGGTGTTTCAGTGATACCGAGGCGATGCTATCGCAGGCAAGCCAGCCCCCACAGAGGCCGTGGCCGCTTTAGTCAGGCGATCTCGGCAACCACCGCCGCCAGTGCCTTGGCCGGGTCGGCCGCCTGGCTGATCGGGCGACCGATCACCAGGTAATCGGAACCGGCGTCCAGGGCCTGGCGCGGCGTGAGGATGCGCCGCTGGTCATCCTGGGCGCTGCCCGCCGGGCGAATCCCGGGGGTCACCAGTTGCAGCGACGGGTGGGCCGCCTTCAGCGCCTGGGCTTCCAGCGCCGAACACACCAGGCCGTCCAGGCCAGCCTTTTGCGCCAGCGCGGCAAGGCGCAACACTTGTTCCTGTGGCTCGATGTCCAGGCCGATGCCGGCCAGGTCTTCCCGTTCCATGCTGGTCAGCACGGTCACGCCAATCAACAGCGGCTTGGGGCCGCTGCGCTGATCGAGAACTTCACGGCAAGCGGCCATCATGCGCAAACCGCCGGAGCAGTGTACGTTGACCATCCACACGCCCATTTCGGCGGCAGCCTTGACGGCCATCGCGGTGGTGTTAGGGATGTCGTGGAATTTCAGGTCGAGGAACACCTCGAAGCCTTTGTCACGCAACGTGCCGACAATTTCTGCGGCGCAACTGGTGAACAGTTCCTTGCCAACCTTGACGCGGCACAGCTTGGGGTCCAACTGGTCAGCCAGCTTCAGTGCGGCGTCACGGGTGGGGTAATCCAGGGCGACGATGATAGGAGTCTGGCAGACGGACATTGGAATGGGCTCTCAGGCAAGTCGAAATCGGCGCGGATTGTAGCGCAAGCAGCGCGTTTGCGGGATCCGATGATCGGTAATTAACGATTTAGCCGCCAGATTGCGGGCCTTCAGGCAATTGTGTCAAAACCGATACATTCCCGACATGCCTGCAATACCCCCAAAGATTAGCCTCGCACACGTGAACCGCCGTACAGAACTTCCAGCCCCGAGGCTGGGCGCCTATGCTGAACGCAACAACCTCGCCGCCGACCTTCGGCCCGGCGGCCAACCAGGTAGATGATCGCACCATGCAAACCCTGACTCCTGTGCTGAATGACGATCAAAAAGGCTCGCTCCCGGGTGACGACAAGCGCTGGAACACTCGCGCGCTGATCGTCGACGACGACCTGCCGATCCGCGAACTGCTGATCGATTACCTGGCACGCTTCAATATCCTCGCCAGCGGCGTGACCGATGGCGCCGCCATGCGCCAGGCCATGCAAGCCGAAACCTTCGACGTGGTGGTGCTCGACCTGATGCTGCCCGGCGAAGACGGTTTGTCACTGTGCCGCTGGCTGCGGGCGGAATCGGACATCCCGATCCTGATGCTCACCGCCCGCTGCGAACCCACCGACCGCATCATCGGCCTGGAACTGGGGGCCGACGACTACATGTCCAAGCCCTTCGAGCCCCGTGAGCTGGTGGCACGCATCCAGACCATCCTGCGCCGGGTGCGTGATGACCGCACCGAGCAACGCGCAAATATCCGCTTCGACAACTGGCGCCTCAACAGCGTGCTGCGCCAACTGGTGGCCGACGACGGCCTGGTGGTGCCGCTGTCCAACGCCGAGTTCCGTTTGCTGTGGGTATTCATCGAACGCCCACGTCGGGTGCTGAGTCGCGAACAGTTGCTGGACGCGGCACGCGGTCGCTCCATCGAGGCGTTTGATCGCAGCATCGACCTGCTGGTGTCGCGCCTGCGACAAAAGCTTGGGGATGACCCCAAGGCTCCGCAGTTGATCAAGACCGTGCGCGGCGAAGGCTACCTGTTCGACGCCCGGGATATCGGCTGATGCGCAACGCCTTCAACACCCTGTTCGGGCGGCTGTTCGGTGTGTTGCTGGTGGCGATTGTGCTGGCCCATGTGCTGGCAATTTTCTGGTTTCACCACTACGGTCCGCCGCCGCCACCGCCCCACGAGACCTTCATCGAGCAACCGGACGGCACCCTGACGCCCATGCCCAAGGAGCATCGTCGTCCGTGGTTCGGTGGGCCTGTGGTACCGCTGACCTTCCAGTTCATTTCGCTGATCGTCGCCGCCTGGTACGGCGCCAAGTTACTCAGCCGGCCGATCCAGCGCCTGAGCGCCGCAGCCGAGCGCCTGAGCCTGGATCTGGACAGCCCGCCATTAAATGAGTCCGGCCCACGGGAAGCGCGGCAAGCGGCGTCGACCTTCAACCTGATGCAAAAGCGCATCCGCGAACAGGTCACCCAGCGCGCCCGCATGCTTGGCGCCGTGTCCCACGACCTGCGCACACCGCTGTCACGGCTCAAGCTGCGCCTGGAACAGATCGAAGACACCAAGCTGCAAGGCCAGATGCGCCAGGACCTGGACGACATGATCGGCATGCTCGACGCCACCCTGAGCTACCTGCACGAGCAACGCACCAGCGAAACCCGGCATTGGCTGGATGTGCAGGCGCTGGTGGAATCCTTGAGTGAAAACGCCCAGGACCGGGGCTCCGACGTGCAATGCAGTGGTGCATGCACGCCGCTGCAGGTGCAACCGATGGCCCTGCGCTCCTGCCTCAATAACCTGATCGACAATGCCTTGCGGTATGCCGGCACGGCGCGCATCGAACTGGCAGACAGCCCGCAGGCGCTGGTGATCAAGGTGATCGATCATGGGCCGGGGATTGCGGCGGATAAACGTGAAGCGGTGTTTGAGCCGTTTTATCGGCTGGAAGGCTCGCGCAACCGTAACTCCGGCGGCGTGGGCCTGGGCATGACCATTTCCAAGGAAGCGGTTGAGCGCCTCGGTGGGCGGCTGAACCTGGAGGAAACCCATGGCGGTGGCCTGACGGCAGTGATGTGGCTGCCCAGGGCTTGAGCCATACCCAAGCCAATGTGGGAGTTGGCTCAGACCCTTCGCCAATCAGCCGGTTTTATCTTCGCGCCGAACCTGAGCCTGGCTGGCGCTCCAGTCGGTCAGCAAGCTATACGCCACCGCCAGCAACGTCGGGCCGATGAACAGGCCGATGAAGCCAAACGCAATCAACCCGCCAAACACCCCCAGCAGCACGATCACCAGCGGCAGGTTGCCGCCACGGCTGATCAGGTATGGCTTGAGCACGTTGTCCACGCCGCTGATGATGAACGTACCCCACACCCCGAGAAACACCGCATAGGTGTAGTCGCCCTTCCAGGCCAGCCACGCGGTGGCCGGGATCCAGATCAGCGGCGGGCCCATGGGAATCAGGCTGAGCAGGAACGTCACGATGCCCAGCACCAGCGCCCCCGGCACACCGGCAATCCAGAAGCCGATCAGCGCCAGCAAGGCTTGGGCGGCTGCAGTGCCGATCACACCGTTGACCACCCGTTGCACGGTGCCCGCCACCAGTTCGATGTAGTAACCGGCCCGTTCGCCGATCAGGCGCTCCAGCAGGCGATGCACAAACATCGCCAGACGCGGCCCGTCCCGGTAGAAAAAGAACACGAACACCAGGCTCAGGGTCAGCTCCAGGATGCCACCGCCGATCTGTGCGCTGCGGGCCAGCAACCAGTTGCCAACCTGCCCCAGGTACGGCTTGAGGGTGACCATCAGCGCCGCGCCCTGCTGGTCGATGCTGTCCCACATCGCCACTAATCGCTCGCCAACAAACGGAATGGAGCCAAGCCAAGTGGGCGCCTCTGGCAAGCCGTCCACCTGGATATCCTTGATCAGGCCCACGGCATCGCGCACATGGTCGGCCAGGTTGAACCCCAGCCATACCAGCGGTAACGCCACTAACAGCATCCAGACCAGGGTCAGGATTCCGGCCGCCAGGGACTCACGCCCGCCCAGCCAACGCGTGAGCACGCGCATGACCGGCCAACTGGCAAATGCCAGCACCGCCCCCCAGAACAGCGCCGACCAGAACGGCGCCATCACCCAGAAGCTGGCACCAAACAACACCAGCAGCAGGATCTGCACCAGCAGGCGATCGTTATTGAGCATGTGGTTTCTCGAAAAGAAGTCTGTAAGAGGAAGAGCTTAGGCGAACGGCGCGGGTCCGTTCGCCCTGGAACGGTCAGCGTATCAGATGCAGGTGCAAGCCTTTAGCTTCGGCGGTGCCGGTTTCCAGGCGAGCGGCGCGTACGCCCTGATCGATCAAGCCCTGGCGCCATGCCTCGGCGGTGGGCCCGGTCAAACTGACCCGCAAGGTGGCATCCAGGTTCAACCCACGGGAAATAAGCGTGAGCCAGGTGGCGTCAGGTTCGGCGCCCAACTTGGGAAAGTCCAGCTCGCCGGTGCTTTTCAGTTCCCTCAGCAGCGTGGCGGAGGTCGGCAGCAAGTCGCCCAGTGGTGCGCTGGCGTCCAGTTGCTCTACATGCAGATATGCCCGGCGATTGCCCCGGGTGATGCCGTACAGCGCAACCAATGAGTTGTCCTGAGGCGCTGCCAGGCGCAGCAACAGGTATTCCTGCTGGCCGTCGGCGCCCACCAGTTTGGCGTTGCCAAACACTTCATTGGCCCACAGGCTGCTTTCGCCGCAATCACGGGCCTGGCACCAGAACAGCAATTGCGCACCCTGGGCCTGCAAGGCTTCACGGGTGGCAGTAAAGGCGGCACTGGAGGTGTGTTCGGGCGGCAGTTCGTAGGTAATGGCAGTGGTTTGGCCGCGCGCGGTGGCCTGGCCTTCATAGCGCAGTTGGCCGCTGATCTTGCGGATCGAGCCCAGCGGGTAGATGCGTTCTTTCTCTTCGGCGGGGCGGTAGTCGACGATCTGCGCGTCGACCTGACGGGCGACGGCGGGCAAGTCCTGGCTGCCCGGTACGTCGGCGGCGAACACCAGCGGGCTGAAACAGCACAGCCCCAGGATACGGATAAATCCTTTCGGCATACTCATCGGATCAGTGCGCCCTGGCCATTGGGGTGCGCTGCGGTGCTGAGATCGTTCATGGTTGACTCCCTTTCGATCCGCCCAGCCTCGGCAGTTGACCCCGCCAAGTCAAGGCGTGGAGAAGAACCGATTGAAACAGTCTGCAACAAGGGTAGCCCCAGCTTCGTCGTTCAGGTGCAAATGGTGGCCACCAGGCAGCGTGGTCACCTCGAATGGAAGCCCGGAAAGCAATTCGGAATGTTTCGCCAACATGCCGTCTTCGGCGACCACCAGTTGTGTCGGACAGCCGACTCGGCGCACGAAGGCCATCGCCTGTTCTTCTGTCAGGCGCATGGGGGAGGCCAGGGTCAGACGGCTGTCGCTGCGCCAGGTATAACCGCCCGGTACCGGCATGAGGCCGCGCTGGGCCAGCAGTTCAGCGGCTTCGCGGCTCACCGCTACCACGCCTTTCATGCGCGCTTCCACGGCGCGATCGAGGGTGCCGTATACCGGCTTGCGCTTGTCTTGCAGGGCCAACTGCGCCTGCAACGCCATGCCAAGGCGTTCGGCGGCGTTGTCTGCGGTGCCGGTCGGCGGGATCACGCCGTCGATCAATCCCAGGTGCGTCACCCGCTCCGGCAAGGCCCCGGCCAACACCAGGGAAACGATGGCGCCGAGGGAGTGGCCAAGTAATGCAAAACGTTTCCAACCAAGCTGTTCAGCCACTTGCAGCACATCGTGGACGTAATCCCACAGCGAATAACCGGCACCGACAGGGCGATGAGCCGAGTGACCGTGGCCCGCCATGTCCAGGGCCACAATACGCAGGCCCGTGAGCTTTGGCGCCAGGCGGGCGAAGCTGTTGGCGTTGTCCAGCCAGCCATGCAAGGCAATGACCGGCAGGCCGTCTTCGGGGCCAAACAGATGCGCCGCCAACTCGATATGCGGCAAGGCCAGGCGCACTTCTTCGACAGGCGCGGTCATGCGCAACTGCGCTCGCGTTGGCGGGCTTCCCAGCGGGCAAACAGGTTCTTGATCAACGTGGCAGTGTCCTGTGGACGTTCGAGGGGAAACATGTGGCCGCCAGGCATGGTCAGCATTTCGCCCATGGGCATGCGCCCTACGCCGCTGGCATGGTGGCGCATCACCACCCGGCTCTGGCGGCCGCGCACTACCGCCAGCGGCACCTTCAATTGCCGGGCCTGACCTGGGCTGGTGTGGGGCACGCCGCGATAGATGCTGATCTCGGTGGCCGGATCAAAGCGCAGGCGCAGGCGGTCACCCACAGGTTCCAGGCCGTGCTGCAGGTAAGCGTCGAAACACTCGGGGTCAAAGCCACGAAACAGGGTTTTGCCGGCGAAATACTGGCGGGCTGCCGCCAGGTCTGCGAACTCTTCACGACGGCCCAGGGTGCGGCCCGCCGGGGTAAGCCGGTCGATGAAGCCGAAGCGCTTGGCCGCACGGATCACCCAGCGATCGGCCAGGGTCAGCACCGGGGAATCGAGCATCACCACGCCGCGATACAACTGTGGGCAACGCAGGGCCGCATGCAAGTGCAACACGCCACCCAACGAATGGCCCACGCCCCACACCGGCTCGGGTTGTTGCTCAAGGTGATGGATCAGTTCGTCCACCAGGTTCTGCCAGTTGTCATCCACCGGGAATCTGGGGTCGTGGCCGTGTTGCGGCAAATGCGCGACGGCGTACTCCGGGGCCAGGGCGGCAAACAATTTGCCGTAGGTCGCCGAAGGAAAGCCATTGGCGTGAGCGAAAAACACGTGCTGCGACATACCTGATCCATCACCATAAACAGAGCGTTGATTCTCCCCAGACCGGGCAGTCACGGCAATGACTGTAACTGCCAGGAATGATGACACTCACGCCACGCCTATCGAGCCGGCGGGTTCTCGCCCAGCGGCACCACGGCCATGGTCAGGCGCGACACGCAACTGGCCTTGCCTTCATCGCTGGTCAGGCGGATGTCCCACACGTGGGTGGTGCGCCCGATATGAATCGGCTTGGCCACCGCAGTTACCCGCCCGCTGCGCAAACCGCGCAGGTGGTTGGCATTGATCTCCAGCCCCACGCAATAAAACTTGCTGGCGTCGATGCACAGGTAACTGGCCATTGAGCCCACGGTTTCTGCCAGCACTACCGACGCGCCGCCGTGCAGCAGGCCGTAGGGTTGATGAGTGCGGTGGTCGATCACCATGCTGGCGGTCAGGGACTCGTCGTCAGCGCTTTCAAAGCGAATGTCCAGCACTTCACCAATGGTGTTTTTCTGGATGGCATTGAGTTGTTCGATGTTGGGTTGGGTGCGCCACAGGCTCATTGATCGGTCCTTATTGGTTTTATGTCAGTGCTCAATCCTGCCACAGCACGGCCTCGGAGCGCTCGCTCCAGGCCAGGAACTGCGACCCGTAGACTGATTCAATCACGTTGCGCTTGATCTTCAAGGTCGGCGTGAGGAAACCGTT
The DNA here is from genome assembly GCF_034314165.1 of Pseudomonas sp. Bout1. Lineage (GTDB taxonomy): Bacteria > Pseudomonadota > Gammaproteobacteria > Pseudomonadales > Pseudomonadaceae > Aquipseudomonas. The sequence continues at coordinate 5,137,754 of NZ_JAVIWK010000001.1, forward strand.
CTCCACCGCCCAACTGTCTTTCACCACCACCAGTTGGCGCAAGCGCTCATGTTTATCCAGCAGTTGGTTGACCTCTTCCAGCAGGCGTTCGAGGCTGCCCTGCAACGCCTGGCGCCCAAGGCCTGCGGCATCTTGCAGGCCCACTTCGGATAACACGCACAGGCCCATGGGCGCGCTCAAGCCATCGCCCACCACGCACACCTGCTCGATGCGCGCATGCTCGGCGAGGCGGTTCTCTATCGGCGCCGGAGCGACGTATTTGCCTTTACTGGTCTTGAAGATTTCCTTGAGCCGCCCGGTCAGCCGCAAGCGACCATCGGCGCCCTGCTCGCCCTTGTCGCCGGTACGCAGGAAGCCGTCGGCGGTGATGGTCTCGGCGGTTTTTGCCGGGTCCTTGAAATAACCGAGCATGGTTGCGCCGCTGCGCACCTGCACTTCGCCATCGTCTGCGATGCGCACTTCGACGTCCGGGCATGGAGGGCCGATCCAGCCAAGTTTCTGCTGGCCGGGGCGGCACACGTGGGAATAACCGCAGCTTTCGGTCATGCCATACACCTCCAGCACGTCCAGCCCGAGCCGGCGATACCAGAGCAACAGGGCTTCAGGCACCGGGGCTGCACCGGAGATCGCCACACGCACAGCGTCCAGGCCGAGCCCGGCGAGCACTTTGTGGCCGACACGTTTACCGATAAAAGGCAGGCGCAACAGGGTGTCGAGGCGGCTTGCGGGGAGTTTGCTGTAGACGCCCATCTGGAACTTGGTCCAGATGCGCGGTACGCCGAACAACGCTGTCGGCCTTGCCCGCTTAAGGTCTGTAAGAAAAGTATCGAGGCTCTCGGCGAAAAAGACCGTTTGCCCGGTATAGATCGAGGCCATTTCCACAAACATGCGCTCGGCCACGTGGCACAGCGGCAGGTAGGACAGCAGGCGATCGCCCTCGCCCAGGCCGAACAATTGCGTGCCGCGGATGGCCGCGAAGGCCAGGGCGCCGAAGCTGTGCATCACGCCCTTGGGCAGGCCGGTGGTGCCGGAGGTATAGATGATGGTGGCTAAATCGGATGCTGCGGGGGCGGGGTTGTCCTGGATCGGTGAGTAGGTTTGCAGGTCGGCCCAAGTGAAATCGAATTCTCCTTCGGGGCACAGAGGCAGGCTAATGGTGGGCAAGCCGGCCATGACGCCAGCAGACATGGCGGGCCAGTCGTCCAGTTTGCCGATAAACGCCAATGCTGCTTCGGAATGCGCCAGAACGTGGGCAACGGAGTCGGCGGTGAGGTTGGGGTAGAGCGGCACGGAGACGTGGCCGGCCATCCAGATGGCGAGGTCGGCGATGATCCAGTGGGCGCAATTCTTCGAGATCAGGGCGATGTGGGAGCCCTGGGGCAGGTCGCGGGCTCGCAGCCATCGGGCGGCGCAGCGGGCTTGGTGGCCGACCTCGGCCCAGGTGAGGGTTTGGACCTCGCCACCTTTGATGGGCTGTACCAGGAATCGCTGCCGGGGGTGGCGGGTTTCGCGGTCGAAGAAGACTTGCAGCGGCAAACGAATAGCGACAGACATGGACGCGCTCCTTGGTGTTCCGATGGTAGCCAACCAAGCACTTGCTTGGGTGGACTATTTCACGGGCGCGCGGGGGGTGCAAGTTCTGCCGTTTTGGGGGTATGTCCGTTATTTGGGTGATGGCTTAGATGGGTTCCGCCCTTACGGCGGGTCACTTTTGAAAGGAGCCCAAAAGTAACCAAAAGGCTCTTGCCCCACCACTCGGCACCTCGCTTAGGCTCGGTGTGCCCTCAGCTCCGGCATTACTCCGCGGGCCGCCGCGACGGGGCGTCCCTGCCCCGTCGCGGCTAAACCGGCGTCCTGCCGGTTTACCCGCTCCGTAATACCTGCGTTCGGCCAGCGTGGTTGACGGGGCGCCTAAGATCAAGTTCACAAGCAGATCAAGAACACAGCGGCCTACAGGCCGGCTTGAGTGTTAAAAGCCAGATCAAAAGCTAACGCGGGCACGGTTCAAATGTAGGAGCTGGCTTGCCTGCGATGGCATCGCCTCTGTGTATCTGAAAGAACGAGTCGCCTGCATCGCCGGCAAGCCAGCTCCTACAGCTTTTGCCTTGGCTTTTAACACTCAGGTCGGCTTTCAGGCCGCCGTGCACTTGATCTTGCTTGTGATCTGGATCTGACTGCCCCATTCAGCCCGAGGCCGAACGCAGGGATTGAGGAGCGGGTAAACCGGCAGGACGCCGGTTTAGCCGCGACGGGCCAGGGACGGGCCGTCGCGGCGGCCCGCGGAGCAATGCCGGAGTGAGGGAACACCGAGCCTAAGCGAGGTGCCGACAGGCGGGGCAGAGCGTTTTGGTTACTTTTGCGCTTTTCAAAAGTGACCCGCTGTAAGAGCGGAACCCATATCAGCCGTTACCTGAATAACGGATATACCCCCAGCCTAAGAATTCCGAACACCCAGAAGACTCATCAACCCCGCCAACGGAAAATCCCCCTCCAACTCAGCCAAACTCGCCGTACTCATAGGCTGCGGCTGCCGCAAATGCCCATGCTGCAAATAACTGATCAGCCCCCCCACAAACGGCTGATGACTAACCAGCAACACATCATCGTCATTGTCGAGATGCTTGAGCACCTCCAGCGGATTACTCTCGGGCGTCAACCAGGGCACCGTACGAATTTCGGGCTCAAACCCCAACGCCTCACGCACCAACTGCGCCGTCTGCTGCGCCCGCACATACGGGCTGGCAATAATCGCCCGAATCGGCTGCCCGATCAGATGCCCCGCACTGCGCAAAACCTCCTCACGCCCATGCGCCGTCAAATTACGCTCGGCATCCGTGCGCGCATGCCCCTCGGCCTCACCGTGACGCAACACCCACACCTTCATAGCTTCGGTTCCTCATCACGCACCGGATGCGGCGCAGGCGGCACACTGTGGGCGGCCTCACCTTCCGGCGCACGCGGCGTCGGCCAATCAGCAAACGGCCAAGGTTTCTGGTCACTGTGAAAACTGCCAAACCGCCCAATCTGCGCCAAAAACTGACTCAAACTGTCACCAAAATTCATCAGCCCAAGGTTCGGCGCCCCATACACCAGGCGGTAAACCAGTTGCACCACCACCAACGCTCCCAGCAGAAACTGCGCCACTTGCCACACCAGGGCAAACACCAGCATCCACAGAACACGCAGGCCGATGGACTCATATTTGGGTGCTGCTTTCGGATCGTTCATCACGCGCTCCTCAGTTAAAACCGCTGGTGGAAATAAAATCGACATCAGTTTTAGGTTCAGCCCGCATCAGCAACTCGATCACCTGGTTCAAGGTGCGCCCCTCAAACAAAATCGCGTGCAAACCCGCGACCAGCGGCATGTACACCCCAACTTCCTGAGCCTTGGCCTTCAGTACTTTCAGCGTGTTGACGCCTTCGGCCACTTCGCCCAAGCGCGTTACTGCATCTTCCAGGCTCAAGCCCTGGCCAAGGGCAAAACCTACCTGATAGTTGCGGCTTTTTGGAGATGAGCAAGTAACGATCAGGTCGCCCACACCCGCAAGCCCCAGGAACGTCATCGGGTTGGCCCCCTGGTTGACCGCAAAGCGCGTCATCTCGGCCAAGGCGCGGGTGATCAGCATGCTCTTGGTGTTTTCGCCCATGCCCAGCGCAACCGCCATGCCGGCGATGATCGCGTAGACGTTTTTCAACGCTCCGCCCAACTCGACACCAAAGCGGTCGGCGCTGGCATACACGCGGAAGGTGCGACCGTGCAGCACTTCCTGCACCCGCTCGCACAGTTCCTCGTCTTCACTGGCAATCACGGTGGCCGTCAGCGCGTGCTCTGCCACTTCCCGCGCCAGGTTCGGCCCGGACAACACGCCAATACGCGCCTCGGGGGCGATTTCTTCAAGGATTTCGCTCATCAACTTGAAGGTATGCGCCTCAATGCCCTTGGTCAGGCTCACCAGCAGCTTGCCCGCCAGCCGTTCGGCATGAGGCGCAAGCACCGAACGCAAGGCACTGGACGGCAGCGCGACGAAGCACAGGTCGCACTCGTTCAGCGTCGCCAGCAAATCCGTCACCGGCTCCACGGCGGGCAGAATCTTGATGCCTTTAAGGTAACGGGGGTTTTCCCGGTTGACCCGAATGGCCTCGGCTTGCTCGGGGTCACGCATCCATTGACGCACCCGGTGACCGTTTTCAGCCAGCAGATTAGCCACGGCGGTACCAAAACTTCCGCCTCCCAGGACCGCAATAGGGCGCTGTTCAGTCATATGCAATCCGTTCATCCATAGCAGTGGCGATGGCCGCATTATACGGAGCGACCCGCCTGCGGCCAGCCCCCGCGTCAATTCAAACGCTTGTCGGAAAATGCGACATTTGTGCGAAGTAATTACAGGGCCGACGACTGGCAAAAGGCCCCACCTCAGTTAACATGGGCGGCTATCCGTAATTATCAAGGCCGTGCCGTGTATTTGGGCCCTCCTCCTCGTTCATCTCTTTTGCTGTCGCTGTTGTGCATGCCGCTGTGCAGTGCGCCGTTGCTGGCCGACGACCTGTTTCTCGACAGCCAGCCGCTGCCGCAGGTGCTGACGGCTACCCGGCTTAAGCAATCGGCCGCCGCGGTGCCCGGCAGTATGACGGTGATCGACAGCGAGTTGATCAAGGCCAGCGGTGCGCGGGACATCCCCGAACTGCTGCGCTTGGTGCCCGGGATGATGGTCGGCTACACCACCGGCAACCAGGCCGCTGTGAACTACCACGGCACCCAGGCCGGCGACGCCCGGCGCATGCAGGTATTGATCGATGGTCGCTCGGTCTACCGGGCGGGCCTGGCGACGGTGGACTGGAGCGATATCCCGGTAGCCCTGGAAGACATCGACCGCATCGAAGTATTTCGCGGCCCCAACACCGTCAGCTACGGCGCTAACGCACTGATGGCGGTGGTCAACATCCTCACCCGCTCGCCGGCCAACAGCCACGGCACCCGGATGAAACTCACCCAGGGCGGACGCGGGATCAACGACTGGTACGCCAGCCAGGGCATGGGTTGGGAAACCGGCGACTTGCGCCTGTCGCTGTCGGGGCAGCAGGACGATGGTTTTGACAGCGACCGCGTGGGCGCCGACCGGCGCGACGGTCGCCGCCTGAGCCGCTTCAGCCTGGCCGTGAGCCAGACCCTGAATGCGCAACAAAGCATCGACTGGCAACTGGATGCGAAGGAAGGCACCAACCAACGCCCGTACACCTACCAACCGGTGTTCGACGGGATTACCGAAGGCGGCGACAATTCCGACGTCAGCGCCAAGGATTACGCCGGCTCCCTGCGCTGGAATATCGACTTCAACCCTGATCACAGCCTGTATATCCAGGGCTCGGCCCAGCAGTGGGACCGCCGCCAGATCTGGCGCGCCTGCGATGCCAAGGTTTCGTTCAGCCCGGAGCTGACCCAGCTGTGGCAGCTCAACCCCAACTATGCCGAGCAACTGGCCCGGCACATGGACACGTACAGCAAGGGCTCGGCACCGCCAGGCTCCGCCGCCGAACAGGCATTGGGCAATCAGGTCCTGAACCAATGGCGCAACGGCGCGAACCAGAGCGTCTGCGGCAACATTGACCAAAGCACCAAGGAAAGCCGCTACGACCTGGAGCTGCAAGACACCCTCAGCCTGTCCGACAGCCTGCGCCTGGTCAGCGGCATGAACTACCGCTACGACCGCGCCGACTCCGACACCTACTTCAACGGCACCCTGGACGACACCACCTGGCGCCTGTTCGGCCACCTCGAATGGCGCGCCAGTGAACACTGGCTGCTGCAGGGAGGTGCGATGTATGAAGACACCCACCTGAGCGGCAACTCGCTGACGCCCCGAGTGGCCGTCAACTACCTGATCAACCCGCGTCACGGCCTGCGCGCGGTGTACTCCGAAGCCATCCGCTCGCCAGACATGTTCGAGAACAACGTCAACTGGAGCTACCGCGTCACCAACCTCAGCTCGCCCGCCTACGGCCAGAATTCCGGGCAATACTTCGTGGTGACCCGTGGCCCGGGCAACCTCGACAAAGAGCTGATGCGCTCCCGAGAGTTGGGCTACAACGGCTTTTTTGCCGACATCGGGCTGAACGTGGACGTGAAGCTGTTCTATGACGAAATCAGCGACATGGTCAGCGAGCCGCTGCGCAACAACCAGTACATCGCCAGCAACTCAAACAGCTCGCGCTTTACCGGTACCGAAACCCAGCTCGACTGGCACATGAGCACCGCCGACCGGCTGCGCGTCACCTATGCTTATGTGGATGCCAGCGCCACCAACCCTCTGGACAAACAGCAAACCGCCCGCAACAGCGGCTCGGCCGGCTGGATGCGCGAATGGGGCCATGGCTGGTCCAGCGCGGTGTTCTACTATGGGGACGATGCGCTCAACCAGTATCGCTTCGAACGGGTCGACCTGCGGGTGGCCAAGCGCATTGCCTTGGGCAAAGCCAACGTGGAGCTGGCCGGCATGTTGCAGCAACGGCTCGACAATCAGCCCACCACCTGGCCCGACAACAACTATGACCAACGCCACGTGCTCTACTTCAGTGCGGAGTTAGAGTTCTAGTGGACAGCGACTCGTCACGGATGACCCCCTCCTTTACCGCCAGGCTTTGGCGGCGCTGTGTGTTGCTTGGGGTTTTACTGGCTGCCGCGCCGGCATGGGCGGCGGATATCCTGCTGACGGCTGCCGAAGACGGTGCAGGCGTACAGGCATTCGCACAAGCCCTGAGCCAGCAGCGCCCCGAGGACCGCGTTAAGTTCACGGCGCTCAAAGACCTCCCCGCCCCCGCACATTTGCCGGCCGGCACCCGCTTGATCCTGCTGGACCTGCCCAGCCTCGACTGGCGCCTGCAGGACACTCAAGGCCCGCCGACCCTGGTGTTGCGCATCAGTCGCCTGCAAGCCCGCCAGCGCCTGGGAGACCGCGTGCCACCGAAGATCAGCCTGCTGTGGAGCGACCCGCCGCTGGACCGCCAACTGCGCCTGATCACCGGCATCCTGCCCCAGGCCCATCGTATCGGCGTGCTGTATAGCAAAGACAGCGAGTTTCTACTCCAAGAGCTCTATCAATACGCAGCGCCCATGGGCCTGCAGATCGTGCCCCAGCTTTGGGACAACATTAATGACAGTCGCCCACTGCAAAGCCTGTTCAAGAACAGCGACGTCCTGCTGGGGCTGGACGATCCAGAGCTTTACAACCCGAAAACCGCGAAAAACCTGCTGCTCAGTAGCTACGCCAGGCAATTGCCACTGGTGGGGCCTAACGCCGGGTTCGTCAAGGCCGGCAGCCTTGCCAGCACCTATAGCGACCAGGCCGACTGGCTGAACGTGCTTGATCGCCTGCTGGACCATGCACCATCCAGTTGGCCACGCTCGCTGTACCCGGAACGTTTCAAAGTCGTTGGCAACCCACAGGTTGCGCGCTCACTGGGGATCGAACAGGTGGACGAAACCAACGTCGCCGCACGCCTGGCCGAAGGAGAAAACCGCCCATGACCTTTCGTCGCCGTTGGGACATCAACACCCGTACCCAGATCATTACCCTGGGCCCGGCACTCCTGCTGACGCTGCTGCTGATCAGTTTCTTTACTTTCGTGCGGATCCAGGACTTGCGCCAGGAGCTGGACCACACCGGCCAGTTGATCGCCAACCAACTGGCGCCGGCCACCGAATACGGGGTGATTTCCGGCAACAACGACGTACTTGAAAGCCTGCTGCGCGCCACACTGGCCACGCCGCATGTACGCTTCCTGGAAATTCAGGACAGCTCGGAAAACATCCTGGTGTACGTCGAGCAACCTTCAGAGAAGCACGACCGCTCGCTGTCGGTGAAAGTCTTCCAGGCGCCGATTCGCCTGCAACATATCCAGTTGGGCAATGACTTCTTCCAGGACAGCAGCGCCGAGCCCAAGGCGCACCGCGCCGATTACTTGGGCCGGGTGATTGTCGGCATGTCCAACGATGCGTTCAGCCAGCGCCAGCAGGAAATCCTGTTCAAGGCCGGGATTCTCGCGCTGTTCGCCCTGCTGTTTACCTTCCTGCTGGCCCGGCGTCTGGCGGCCAGCCTGTCGCAGCCCATCAGCGCCATGGGCAATGCGGTGAAGGCGATCCAGCAAGGCGACTACCAGACGCCATTGCCCATCGTGGACGACTCGGAACTGGGCGACCTGTCGCGCCACATCAATAACCTGGCCGACGGTTTGAACCAGGCCAGCCGCGAACAGCACCAGGCCATGGCCCAGTTGATCCAGACCCGCGAAGAAGCCGAACGGGCCAACAATGCCAAGTCGGACTTCCTGGCGATGATGAGCCATGAGCTGCGCACGCCGATGAACGGGGTGCTGGGCATGCTGCAACTGCTCGAAACCACCGACATGACCGAGGAGCAGACCGAATACGCGGCGCTGGCCTCGGAGTCCACCGAACACCTGCTCAAGGTGATCAACGACATCCTCGACTTCTCGCGCATCGAGCGCGCGGCCCTGGAGTTGGAGCACATTCCGTTCGACCTGGTGGAACTGATCAGCAGTTGCGCCCAGGCCTTCCAGCACGCTGCCCAGCAACGCGGGCTGGCGCTTGCAGTGCCGATCCCGCAGGGCCTGGGCTCGCTGCAGGTACAAGGCGATCCAACCCGTATCCGGCAGATCCTGGTGAACCTGATCGGCAATGCCCTCAAGTTCACCGAACACGGCACCGTCACCGTCGAGCCCCACTGGCAAACACTGGACCATGAATTGCTGTGGTTCACCTGCACCGTGCGCGACAGCGGGATTGGCATCTGCGCCGAACGCCTGGAAATGATGTTCGATGCATTCCAGCAAGCCGACAGTTCCATTTCAAGACGTTACGGCGGCACCGGGCTGGGCCTGCCCATCGCGCGCACCTTGGCCGAACGCATGGGCGGTACCCTGCGCGCCCAGAGCGAAGAGGGCCAGGGTTCGGTGTTCACCCTGGAAATCCCGCTGGCGATCTACCAGCAAAGCCTGCCGGTGCTCACGCCGGATGCCGAAGGCAATGCCAGCGCGGGCGAGGGGCGCAACGTGTTACTGGTGGAAGACAATCCGGTCAATCGCACCGTGGTTGAAGCCATGCTGCGCAGCCTGGGGTTCGAGGTGAGCATCGCCACCGACGGCGCCGAAGCGATTCGCAGTGCCGAGAGCCTGATCTTTACCGCGATCCTGATGGACTGCCGACTGCCGGGCATCGACGGCTACGAGGCCACCCGACAGATTCGCCAGTTGCCCGGCTGCGCCGACCTGCCGATCATTGCGCTCACGGCCAATGCCTTGCAGGGCGACCGCGAAGCGTGCCTGGCCGCAGGCATGAATGATTACCTGGCAAAGCCGTTCAAACGCACGGATTTGCAGCAAATCCTGCAGCGATGGGTGCAGTAACACGGTGCCATCAGCCAACTGCGACTGGCGTGAAAGACGAAAGTGCGGCAGTCTTAGGCACCCGAACGGGCCCGTAAACCGGCCCGGTTTATAATTTCAGTGCACAAGTGTACATTCATGACCTTGACGCTGTGACTTTCACTACAACGCAATAGTCTATGTGTAGGCTGCCGACATGAGGCATGAACGCGTCGTCGGCCAGGAAGATTTACCCTGCCCTGCCGCATGGGATTATTGAGGAGCTCGCATGACCAAACAAAACGCCTTTACTCGGGAAGACCTGCTGCGCTGCAGTCGCGGTGAGCTGTTCGGCCCAGGTAACGCGCAACTGCCCGCCCCGAACATGCTGATGGTGGATCGCATCACCCATATCAGCGAAGAGGGTGGCAAGTACGGCAAAGGTGAATTGGTCGCCGAGCTGGATATCACCCCTGACCTGTGGTTCTTCGCCTGCCATTTCGAAGGCGATCCGGTGATGCCGGGCTGCCTGGGCCTTGACGCCATGTGGCAGCTGGTTGGCTTCTACCTCGGCTGGCAAGGCCTGCCGGGCCGCGGTCGCGCCCTGGGTTCGGGCGAAGTGAAGTTCTTTGGCCAGGTCTTGCCGACCGCCAAGAAAGTCACCTACAACATTCAAATCAAGCGCGTCCTCAAGGGCAAGCTGAACCTGGCCATTGCCGATGGTTCGGTGACTGTCGACGGTCGCGAGATTTATACTGCCGAAGGCCTTCGGGTCGGCGTATTCACTTCCACTGACAACTTTTAAGGGTTATCCGCATGCGCCGCGTCGTTATCACTGGTCTGGGCATTGTTTCGTGCCTGGGCAATGACAAAGAGACCGTCTCCGCTAACCTGCGTGCAAGTCGCCCTGGCATCCGTTTCAACCCGGAATATGCCGAAATGGGTCTGCGTAGCCAGGTTTCCGGCTCCATCGACCTGCCCCTCGAAGAGCTGATTGATCGCAAGATCTATCGCTTCGTCGGCCACGCAGCCGCCTACGCCTACCTGGCCATGAGGGACGCAATCACCGATTCCGGCCTGAGCGAAGACCAGGTGTCCAACGTGCGTACTGGCCTGATCGCCGGTTCCGGTGGCGCGTCGACCTTGAACCAGATGGAAGCGCTGGACATCCTGCGCGAGAAAGGCGTCAAGCGTGTTGGCCCGTACCGCGTCACGCGGACCATGGGTAGCACCGTTTCCGCCTGCCTGGCCACGCCGTTCAAGATCAAGGGCGTGAACTACTCGATCTCCTCTGCTTGCGCCACCAGTGCTCACTGCATCGGTACTGCTGTAGAGCAGATCCAGCTGGGCAAGCAAGACATCGTGTTTGCCGGTGGCGGTGAAGAAGAACATTGGAGCCAGTCGTTCCTGTTCGACGCCATGGGCGCCTTGTCGACCCAGTACAACGAAACCCCGGAAAAAGCCTCGCGTGCCTACGACGCCAAGCGTGACGGTTTCGTCATCGCCGGCGGTGGCGGCATGGTGGTGGTCGAGGAGCTGGAACACGCCCTGGCCCGTGGTGCGAAGATCTACGCGGAAATCGTCGGCTACGGCGCGACGTCCGACGGCTACGACATGGTTGCGCCAAGCGGCGAAGGCGCCATCCGCTGCATGCAGATGGCCATGGCTACCGTAGATACCCCGATCGACTACCTGAACACCCACGGTACTTCGACTCCGGTCGGCGACTCCAAGGAAATGGAAGGTGTACGTGCGGTATTCGGCGACAAGGCACCGGCGATCAGCTCTACCAAGAGCCTGTCGGGTCACTCCCTGGGCGCCGCTGGCGTTCACGAAGCGATCTACTGCCTGCTGATGATGGAAGGCAACTTCATGGCAGGTTCTGCCAACATCGAGGAACTGGATCCGGAAGTGGCTGACATGCCGATCCTGACCAAGACCCGTGAAGATGCGACCATCAACACCGTGATGAGCAACAGCTTCGGCTTTGGTGGCACTAACGCTACCCTGGTGCTGAAACGCTGGCAGGGTAAGTAAGGCCCCGCAGCTTGATCGCCTGAAAACGCCCCGACTGGTTCGGGGCGTTTTTTTTTGCGTTTCTGAAATGGCGTTTATATCCGTTATTTGGGTGATGGCTTAGATGGGTTCCGCCCTTACGGCGGGTCACTTTTGAAAGGAGCCCAAAAGTAACCAAAAGGCTCTTGCCCCACCACTCGGCACCTCGCTTAGGCTCGGTGTGCCCTCACTCCGGCATTACTCCGCGGGCCGCCGCGACGGCCCGTCCCTGGCCCGTCGCGGCTAAACCGGCGTCCTGCCGGTTTACCCGCTCCGTAATACCTGCGTTCGGCCAGCGTGGTTGACGGGGCGCCTAAGATCAAGATCACAAGCAGATCAAGAACACAGCGGCCTACAGGCCGGCTTGAGTGTTAAAAGCCAGATCAAAAGCTAAAGCAGGCACGGTTCCAATGTAGGAGCTGGCTTGCCTGCGATGGCATCACTTCGGCGCATCTGAAAAACCGAGTTGCCTGCATCGCCGGCAAGCCAGCTCCTACAGCTTTTGCTCTGGCTTTTAACACTCAGGTCGGCTTTCAGGCCGCCGTGCCCTTGATCTTGCTTGTGATCTTGATCTAACTGCCCCATTCAGCCCGAGGCCGAACGCAGGGATTGAGGAGCGGGTAAACCGGCAGGACGCCGGTTTAGCCGCGACGGGCCAGGGACGGGCCGTCGCGGCGGCCCGCGGAGCAATGCCGGAGTGAGGGAACACCGAGCCTAGGCGAGGTGCCGACAGGCGGGGCAGAGCGTTTTGGTTACTTTTGCGCTTTTCAAAAGTGACCCGCTGTAAGAGCGGAACCATAAGCGGCCGTTACCTAAATAACGGATATACACCCCACTCCCCAAAAACACAGGCCTAAACCGAAAACCTAGCCACCATGGTGTTCAGATCCACAGCCAACCGCGACAATTCCTGACTCGCCGCACTGGTCTGATTCGCCCCCGCCGACGTCTGCTGCGCCAAATCGCGGATATTCATCAAATTGCGATCCACCTCCCGCGCCACCGCCGCCTGCTCCTCCGAGGCACTGGCAATCACCAGGTTGCGCTCATTGATCAGGGTAAACGCCGAAGCAATCGCCTCCAGCGCCGTCCCCGCCGACTTGGCGATATCCAACGTCGAACGCGCCCGAGTAGTGCTCTGCTGCATAGAGTGCACCGCCTGATCAGTCCCCTGCTGAATCCCACTAATCATCTGCTCGATTTCCTGGGTCGACTGCTGCGTACGATGCGCCAAGGCCCGCACTTCGTCCGCCACCACCGCAAACCCGCGCCCGGCATCCCCGGCCCGCGCCGCTTCGATCGCGGCATTCAACGCCAGCAAATTGGTCTGCTCGGCGATCGAGCGAATCACATCCAACACCTTGCTGATGCCATACACCTTCTGCGCCAAGTCCTCCACCTGCGTCGCATTGGCCGTCACATCATCCGCCAGGGACTCAATCGACAACACTGTCTGATGCACCTGCTCACGACCCTGCTGGGCGATACGATCAGACTCCACGGACGCCTGCGAAGTGGCCACCGCATTGCTCGCCACCTCCTCCACCGCCGCCGTCATCTGATTCACCGCAGTGGCCGCCTGCTCGATTTCCTGGCTCTGCTGATGCAACCCACGGGTCGCATCTTCCGTCACGCAACTGAGCTCTTCGGAAGCCGACGCCAACTGGCTCGACGAATCGGAAATACGCCGAATGGTTTCCCGCAGGCTCTCCTGCATGCTCTTCAGCGCCTGCTGCAAACGCGCCGGCTCATCCTTGCCGCTGACGACAATCACGCCAGTCAGATCGCCACTGGCCACGCCCTGGGCGACTTTCAACGATTGGGACAGCGGCAGCACGATACTGCGGGTCAGCAGTAACGCCAGGCCAATGGTGATCAGCGCCGTCAGCACAACCATGCCTACCACCCAACTGCGCGATTGCGCGAACACGCTTTGCGCCAGACTCGCCGCCTGATTGGCACTGACCTTGTTCAACGTGACCAGCTCTCGCAGGGTGCCGGCCAACTCGTCGGCAAGTTGGTTCATCTCGCCGTTGACCACCTTGATCGCATCTTCCAGTTGATTGGCTTGGGAAAACGCCATCACTTGTTCCTGGCGCTGCAGGTAGCGTTGCTCCTCGGTTTTAAAGCGATCAAACAGCACGCGTTCTTCGGGCAGTACGATCAAGCCTTCGTAAAGTGCCTGAGCCTGGTGCAGGCCGGCTTTGAGCTGGGTAATTTTCTGTTCGTTCTGCGTGATCGCCTGCGGGTCGCGGTTCAACAGCAGCCGCAATGTCAGGGCCCGTACCCGCAGCAAGTCCTGATTCATCTCGCCGACCGCCATCACGCTGGGCAGCCAGTTGTTTTCCACCTGGTCCGAATGCTGGCGCATATTGCCCATCTGCAACAAGGCAAACCCGCCCAGGGCAAACACCATCAGCGCCAGCAAACCAAACCCCAGGCCGGCGCGAGGGGCGATATTCAGACTTCTGATATTCATGCTCGGAATCCTTCCATAAGCGCTGCATCCACCTGCAGCGGGCTCTTGAAAGGTATCGGCGAAGGACGGGGTTTGCGTAAGACGAAAATGCGATATCAAAACGCCTTATCATCGCCCCGTCTGCGCTGTAGCGATTCAGCGAAGCCCTTCACCTGGCTTTGGGCAAAATCGCCAGGAAATTGTCCCGTGCGACCTTTTTCGCCACGTCGTCAGGCAACGCATCGAGGAATGGATCAAAGCTGCGCATTTCCTCACCGAGCTTGTTGAAGCGTCCTACCACATCTGAGCCAAGCATGAAGCGGTCCGGGAAGCGCTCTACCAGCTTTACCCACTCAGCACGGGGCTTTCCCGCCTCATCCAGCAAGTAAGGCGTGAGCACGCTCCAGGACAGGTCGACGTACAGGTTCGGGTAAGCCTCCAGCATGCGTGCCAGGGTCGGCAGCAAAAAATCCATTTGCGTCTGGTGCCTGTGAATTTCCATGCTGCTGCCCGCATGGGCCCAGATAAACCGGGTATGCGGATGATTGCGCAGCGGCTCTTCCATTTCGGCCAGGTACAACGGGTTTTTCTCACGCTTGGAGGTGATATTGGAATGCACCATCACCGGCAGATCATTCTCAGCCGCCAGGTGATAGATGCGAGTCATCGCCTCGTTATTGGCCCTTGGGGTATCGCCGGAGGTCAGCGCGGTCAGGTCGTCGTGACGGGTGAACACTTCACCGATGCCCTGCCATAGCCCGGGGTTGAGGTCGAGCATGCGCTGGATATGGGATGCGGCGTTTTTATCGTTGGGGTTGAAACCGCTGAGGAACGGGTGAAACCGCTGGCGTTGCTCGGGGGTCAGTTTATTCACCGCATCGGCGACGAACACATCGGTGGCGCTGTACCAATAGGCGTCGGCGTCATCCCCGGCGTAATAGCGCGGGCGCTTGGGCTCGTCTTCGTGCCATTTCTTGGCCACCGGAATGCCGGAAATCATCACATGCTCGATGCGATTATCGGCCATGGCCTTGAGCAACTTGTCCATGCCCGCCGACTCCTGGAAGAAGTCGACGTAATGCAGATGCGCATCGCTATAGGCATAGTCGCGGGCCTGCACCGCAAGGCTTGCGGCGGCCAGCAACAGGGCAATACTCAGGCGGGTCCGGTGCACGGGAAAGTCTCAAGCAAGGGCGAATGAAGGTAGACCTCAGGGCCCGCCTGCCGGTTCAGCGGTAAACAACGGGGAACACCAAGGTGCCAGCATGCTCTATAACTGCATGACCTTCTTCCTGCCACCCTGTGAGGTTTGCCATGCCTGTTACCGTGAACACGTTGAACGCCGAAAACTTTCGCCACAGCGTCAACATCAATAACCACGAGCTGTTTACCGACCTGCCCAAGAGCCTGGGCGGCGACGACTCCGCGCCCTCCCCCCATGATTACTTCGATGCCGCGCTGGCGTCGTGCAAGGCCCTGACCGTCAAGCTCTATGCACAGAAAAAAGACATTCCGCTGACCGGCGTGACCGTGGAGGTCACCCATGACAGCACCGAAGAGCAAAAGGGCAAGTACACGCTCAACGTCAAACTCACCCTCAAGGGCGTACTCACCGATGAGCAACGCGATGAGCTGCACCGCGTGGCGGATCGCTGCCCGGTGCACAAGCTGATGACCACGACCGAAGTCACCATCGAGACCACGCTCTCCGAAGGCGCCTTCAGCCAATAGCGGCAACCTCCTATCGAGCGGGTTATGCTCAGTGGCATCTAACCCGCTCAGACTGGGACGTACCATGACCACAACGACCGTGATCCGCCCGCGCGCCGAAGATGTCGAAGGGCAACCGATCCTGCGCCCGCTGCCTTCCCGGCAATGCCGTAGCGTCGGGCCTTTCGTGTTTTTCGACCATATGCTGCAAACCCGGTATGCCCCGGGCACCGGCATGAATATTCGCCAGCACCCGCATATCGGTCTCTCCACCCTGACCTACCTGTTTGAAGGCGAACTCCTGCACAAGGACAGCCTTGGATCCGACCAAGTGGTCAAGGCCGGGGATGTCAGCTGGATGACGGCCGGCAGCGCCATTGCCCACGTTGAACGCAGCCCCGAAGCACTCAAGGCCAGTGGTTTCAGCTTGCATGGGTTGCAAGTGTGGCTGGCCTCTCCCATAGAGCATGAGCAAGGGCCAGGGCATTACAGCCATCACCCCGCCGCCAGCCTGCCGGTGAGTGACACCCTCGGCGTGCAGATTCGTCTGATTGCCGGCAGCGGCTTTTGCCTGGAGTCGCCAGTGCCGGTACTGTCGCCCACGCTGTATGCCGAGGTGCGAATGCAGACGGCCACCACATTGCTGATCCCGAATGAGCATGAAGAACGGGCGGTGTATGTGCTGGAGGGTGAGGCGCAGTTGGACGGCGAGGCGCTGGAGCTGCACAGCCTGGTGGTATTGCCGGCAGGCGAAAGCATGGCGCTGTTTGCCGAGACCGATTGCCACTTGGTGGTGTTTGGTGGCGCGGCGCTGGATGGGCCACGGCGGATTAACTGGAACTTTGTCGCGAGTGATCCGGCGTTGATCGAGCAGGCTCGGCAGCGTTGGGCGGCCGGGGATTGGCCGGTGGTGCCGGGGGAAAGTGAGCGGATTGAGTTGCCACGGTAAGGCTCGAGAGATTTATCTCTGATTAGATAGCAATCGCCGGCAAGCCAGCTCCTACAGTAGGAATGCGTTCCAACTGTAGGAGCTGGCTTGCCGGCGATGGGGTCGGTCGGTTAACCGAGCTATCAGCCCTTGAACACTTCATCCAGCAAGTTATGCATCGACTGGAAGGCCCGTGCAGCGGTCTTCGCGTCATACATCATCTTGCCTGGCACATTCGCGTGCGGGTCGGTAAACGAGTGCACCGCACCGCCGTAGCTCAGCAACTGCCAATCCACACCGGCTGCATTCATTTCGTCTTCAAAAGCCGGCAGTTGCTCTTTCGGCACCAGCGGGTCGGAGGCGCCATGCAAGACCAGCACTGAACCCTGGATGTTTTTCGCATCGGCCGGGTTCGGTGTGTCGAGGCTGCCGTGGAACGAAACGGCGGCTTTCAACGGCGCACCGGTACGCGCCAGCTCCAGGGAGCAGCAACCACCGAAGCAGAAACCGAAGGTTGCCAGCTTCGAGGTATCCACCGCCGCTTCAGTCTGGGTTTTGAGGTGATCAAGCGCGACCTGCATGCGCTTGTTCAGCAGCACCCGGTCATTCTTCAACGGAATCATCGCCGCGCCCGCTTCGTCACCATTGGAGGGGCGAACAGTCTGCCCGTACAGGTCGGCAAGCAGCACCACGTAGCCCTTGCTGGCCACGCTTTTGGCGATCTCTTCAGCGCCGGCACTGACACCCATCCAGTTCGGCGCCATCAACAACCCTGGCAGCGGGCCCTTATGACTGGCATCAAATGCCAGGCGGCTTTCATAAGACTGGCCATCAATCTGATAGACCACGGAACGCACGGTGATTTGGATCATCATTTACTCCAGGTGAACGGCTCTAGAACGAAAAAACCCGCCGAAGCGGGTTTTTCTACAACGGTGTTAAACCGACAGTTCAACCAACAGCTTGTTCAGTCGGCGCACATAAGCGGCCGGGTCTTTCAGGCTGTCGCCGGCAGCCAGGGCTGCCTGGTCGAAGAGGATGTGCGACAGGTCGCCAAACCGCTCTTCGCTCTGCTCGCCGTCGAGCTTCTCGATCAGCGGGTGAGCCGGGTTGAACTCGAAGATCGGCTTGGAATCCGGAACCTTCTGACCGCTGGCTTCCAGAATCTGACGCATCTGCATGCCCAGGTCCTGCTCGCCGATGGCCAGAATCGCCGGGGAGTCGGTCAGGCGGTGGGAAACCCGCACTTCGCTGACGGCATCGCCCAGGGCTGTCTTGATTCGCTCAACCAGGCCCTCTTTGGACTTGGCCACTTCTTCAGCAGCTTTCTTGTCTTCTTCGGAATCCAGGTTGCCCAGGTCCAGGTCGCCACGGGCCACGTCAACAAAGCTCTTGCCGTCGAAGTCGCTGAGGTAGCTCATCAGCCACTCGTCGATCCGGTCGGTCAGCAGCAGCACTTCGATGCCTTTCTTGCGGAAGACTTCCAGGTGCGGGCTGTTCTTGACTTGGGCGTAGGTTTCGCCGGTCAGGTAGTAGATCTTGTCCTGGCCTTCCTTGGCGCGAGCCAGGTAGTCGGCCAGGGACACGTTCTGCTCGCCGTCGTCACCCAGGGTGGATGCGAAACGCAGCAGGCCGGCGATTTTTTCCTTGTTGGCGAAATCTTCTGCCGGGCCTTCTTTCATGACCTGGCCGAAGTTTTTCCAGAAGCCCTTGTATTGCTCAGGCTCGTTCTTCGCCAGTTTTTCCAGCATGTCGAGCACACGCTTGGTCAGCGCCGACTTCATGGAGTCGATGATCGGGTCTTTTTGCAGGATTTCCCGCGACACGTTCAGCGACAGGTCGTTGGAGTCGACCACGCCCTTGATAAAGCGCAGGTACAACGGCAGGAACGATTCCGCCTGGTCCATCACGAACACGCGCTGCACGTACAGCTTCAGGCCTTTCGGCGCTTCACGCTGGTACAAGTCGAACGGAGCACGGGCCGGTACGTAGAGCAAGGAGCTGTATTCCAGCTTGCCTTCGACCTTGTTGTGGCTCCAGCTCAACGGGTTTTCGTAGTCGTGCGCGATGTGCTTGTAGAACTCCTGGTATTCCTCGTCTTTGACTTCGGTACGAGGACGGGTCCACAGGGCGCTGGCACGGTTGACCACTTCCCATTCCTGGGCTGGCGCTTCTTCGCCTTCGGCGGCCGCTTGTTCTTTCGGCAACTCGATCGGCAACGCGATGTGGTCGGAGTACTTCTTGATAATGTTGCGCAGACGCCAGCCATCAGCGAACTCGTCTTCACTCGACTTCAAGTGCAGGACGATGCGCGTACCACGATCAGCCTTGTCGACAGTGGCGATTTCAAACTCGCCCTCGCCTTTGGAAGACCAGTGCACGCCTTCGCTGGCGGCAAGGCCGGCGCGGCGGCTGAACACTTCAACCTGGTCGGCAACGATGAAAGCTGAGTAAAAGCCGACGCCGAACTGGCCGATCAGGTGCGAATCTTTCTTCTGGTCGCCCGACAGGTTTTTCATGAAGTCAGCGGTGCCGGATTTGGCGATGGTCCCCAGATGGGTGATCGCATCGTCACGGCTCATGCCGATACCGTTGTCTTCGAGGGTGACGGTTTTCGCGTCTTTGTCGAAGCTCACACGGATTTTCAGTTCCGCGCCGCCTTCCAGCAACTCAGGCTTGGACAGGGCTTCGAAACGTAATTTGTCGACAGCGTCAGAGGCGTTCGAGATCAATTCGCGAAGGAAAATTTCCTTGTTGGAATACAGCGAATGGATCATGAGGTGCAGCAGTTGCTTCACCTCGGTCTGGAAGCCCAGGGTTTCCTTTTGAGTTTCCACACTCATGGTCATCAAACTCCAATTGGATGGCAGTGGCCGCGCCCTTGAGGGTTGGCGGCGGGTTGTCATCAAAGTTGGGGGCTAAGACCAGGATTTCAAGGGCGAGCAGGTTCCTCAATCTTGAAATGTGCACGGGCGGTGGCAATCGGTTCGGCCTGGGTACTTTGCCACGCGGTAATCGCCACATTGGCCACCCGTCGGCCCTGTCGCCACACCTGGCATTTGGCGTAGGTGTCGCGAAACTGGCCTGCACGCAGGTAATCCAGGGAGAAGTCGATGATTTTCGGCACGCCCGGAGAACCCGTGAATACGAGCAAATGCAACGCTGCAGAGAGCTCCATAAAGCCTGCAATCACTCCGCCGTGGATCGCCGGCAATATCGGGTTACCAATGTTGTCCTTGTTGGCCGGCATGCGGAACAGCAATTCATCCCCCAGCCGCGTGCACTCGATGCCGATCAGCTTGGCGTAGGGAATCAGGTTGAGCAGCGCCTCATAGTTGCCGCGCTCATGGGCTTGCTGCAGGCGGGTCTTGAACTGATGCGTCATGCCTGTTCTCCCTTGATCGTATTGCCCAGGCCCTGGCTGCCCTTGAGGCGCTTGCCCATGCGCATGAATGTGCCCACCACATGGGCAATCGGCTGCTGCGGGTCATCCTGGTAGGCGAAACCGCGGGTGAAGATCACGTCGGTGGTCACCCGGTAGCACTGGGCGAAACCGAACACCGGCTTGTGGGGTTCGGCCGGGTGCATGTAGTCGACCCGCAGGTCCAGGGTCGGGCAGACCTCGAACTCCGGCAGCACACACAGGGTGGCCATGCCGCAAGCGGTGTCCATCAACGACGTGAGTGCACCGCCGTGAATCACCCCGGTCTGCGGGTCACCGACGATATGCGGACCATAAGGCAGCACCAGGGTCATGCCCTCTTCACTGGCAGCGTGCACTTCAATACCCAGTACCTGACAGTGGCGCAGGGCTGAAACGAAGCGCGTGGCACGCGCTAATAGCGGATTTTCGGTCATTCGTTAAAGACTCTTATTAGTGTGAGCCCGGCAGAGTAGACAGCCGGGGTGAAAGTTCCCTGTGAGAAATGCCTTATATATCTGTGAGATTTAAGGAACTAAGCGTTGGGCATAGGCTCGAAAGGCCAGTAGATATCTTCAATAAGGAGAAACACCCCATGCGTAAGACTTTAGCTATTTCCTTGATGTTGGCCGCTGCCCTCGGCCTCGCTGCCTGCGATAAAAAATCCGAGGACAAAGCTCAGGACGCCAACCAACATGCTGAACAAGCTCAAGAAAAAATGAGCGAAGCTCAGGATAAAGTGAACGACGCTGCAAAAGAAAACGCTGAAGCTGCCAAAGCCCAGCAGGAATCGAACAACGCAGCCGCGAAAGAAGCAGCACCTGCAACCGGTTCTTGAGTCTGACGACTTGAATACCGTGGCTTGAATAAGCCTTGCAGCAAAAGAAAGCCCGCTATCTAAGCGGGCTTTACTTTGTCCGGTGGTTTTAACCAGGCCGTGCAGCTCGAAAGTTCGAACCAAACATCAGCACAAGTTGATGGCTACACCTTCAGGCAATCGCCTCACTGCGCTTGCCCAGTACGCGGTCAACCACTACCGCGACTACCAGCGTCATCACCGAAGGCACCAGCCATGCCAGGCCCTGCTCGCTCAGCGGCAAGTGAGCCAGTTGCGATGGCATCCAGTCCGCCAGGCCGGCGCCCTTCAGCGCGTCGATGCAGCCGAAGATGAACGACACCAGCATTACGGGGCCAACGATGCGGCCTTGCTCCTGCCAGAAATCCTTACAGAAGCTCAGGGCCACCAGCACGATGCACGGCGGGTAGATCGCCGTCAGCACCGGGATCGAGAACGCGATCAGCTTGGTCAGGCCCAGGTTGGACACAAACAGCGAGAACACCGCCAGGATCACCACCAGCGTCTTATAGGACAGCGGCAGCACACGGCTGAAGTACTCGGCGCAGGCGCAGGTCAGGCCTACGGCGGTCACCAGGCATGCCAGGGAAATCAGCACGGCGAGGAAGCCGCTGCCCAGGGAGCCGAAGGTGTGCTGGACGTATGCGTGCAACACGGCGGCGCCGTTGGCCGCACCGGCGGCCACTTCATGGCTGCCCGAACCCAGACGGAACAGGCTGATGTACACCAGCGCCAGGCCCACGCCGGCAATCAGCCCGGCGATGATCGCGTAGCGGGTGATCAGCTTCGGCGACTCGACGCCACGGGAGCGGATCGCGTTGACGATCACAATGCCAAACACCAGGGCGCCAAGGGTATCCATGGTCAGGTAACCATTGATAAAGCCCTGGGAGAACGGTGCAGCCACGTACTCAGGGGTGGCGACGCCCACATCCCCGGCCGGCAAGGCAAAGGCAGCAATGCCCAATACGGCCAGGGCGATGATCTTCAACGGTGCCAGGAAACGACCGACGGTATCCAGCAGGCGGCCCGGGTACAGGGAGATGAAGAACACCAGCAGGAAGTACACCGAGCTGTAGAGGAACAGCGCCAGCGGGCTTTCGCCGGTCAGCGGCGCCAGGCCCACTTCAAAGGACACGGTCGCGGTACGCGGGGTGGCGAACAACGGGCCGACTGCCAGGTAAGCAGCCGCTGCCAGCAAGCCACCGGCGATCTTGCCGATCGGGCTGCTCAACGCGTCCATGCCGCCACCGACCTTGGCCAGGGCGATGACAGTGACCACCGGCAAACCGACCGCGGTGATCAGGAAGCCCAGCGCCGCCATCCAGACATGAGGCCCGGACTGCAAACCGACGATAGGCGGGAAGATGATGTTGCCGGCGCCCACGAACAGGGCAAACGTCATAAAGCCCAGCGCCAGGATGTCCTGGCTTTTCAACACTTTCATTTGAGGAAATACCACACTACTGAATCGGAATTTAGAGAGGGCTTCCCTATGGATGAGGGAAATACTGCCGGTCCTGATGGAGACCGACGGGTCTAGCGCGGGGCTTCCTTTTGGGATGCGCACGCATAAAGAGGCGGCTAGCCTAACGAACTTGCCGGCAAAACGCACTGTTGCGGGGCGAACTGTCCGATAAGCGACATTTTTATGTCGCGTTTTTATATCTAAATTTTGAAATGCGATCGAATGTAGGAGCTGGCTTGCCTGCGATGGCATCACCTCAGTGCGTCCGAAACACCGAGTAGCCTGCATCGCAGGCAAGCCAGCTCCCACAGTTGGTCGGCGTCATTCCATCCAACCGATGAGTAATCCCCAGAATGCACAAAGGCCACCCGAAGGTGGCCTTTGTGTGGTGAAGCGTCAGTTAAGCGCGAGGCTTACTTGACAGCCCAACCAGTCAGCTCGGCCAAAGCCTTGCCGATGTCTGCCAGCGAACGCACGGTTTTAACGCCTGCGTCTTCCAGGGCAGCAAACTTCTCGTCTGCAGTACCCTTGCCACCAGAGATGATTGCGCCAGCATGGCCCATGCGCTTGCCAGCAGGGGCAGTCACACCAGCGATGTAGGAAACAACCGGCTTGGTCACGTGTGCCTTGATGTAGGCAGCCGCTTCTTCTTCAGCCGAACCGCCGATCTCGCCGATCATCACGATCGCCTCGGTCTTCGGGTCTTCCTGGAACAGTTTCAGGATGTCGATGAAGTTCGAACCCGGGATCGGGTCACCACCGATGCCGACGCAAGTCGACTGACCGAAACCGGCGTCAGTAGTCTGCTTGACAGCTTCGTAGGTCAGGGTGCCGGAACGGGAAACGATACCGACCTTGCCTGGCAAGTGAATGTGACCTGGCATGATGCCGATCTTGCATTCGCCTGGAGTGATCACGCCTGGGCAGTTAGGGCCGATCAGGACTACGCCCAGCTCGTCGCACTTAACTTTAGCGTCCAGCATGTCCAGGGTAGGAATGCCTTCGGTGATGCAAACGATCAGCTTGATGCCGCCGAATGCCGCTTCCAGGATGGAGTCCTTGCAGAAAGGAGCAGGAACGTAGATCACGCTGGCGGTAGCGCCAGTGGTAGCTACAGCTTCTTTCACAGTGTTGAACACTGGCAGGCCCAGGTGCTCGGTGCCGCCTTTACCAGGCGTAACGCCACCGACCATCTTGGTGCCGTATTCGATGGCTTGCTGGGTGTGGAAACTACCTTGCGAACCGGTAATACCCTGGCAGATAACCTTGGTGTCTTTATTGATCAGGACGCTCATTATTTGCCCTCCGCAGCTTTGACAACTTGTTGAGCAGCGTCGGTCAGGCTGGTAGCAGCGATGATGTTCAAACCGCTTTCTGCCAGTACTTTAGCGCCCAGTTCAGCGTTGTTACCTTCAAGGCGAACAACAACCGGGATTTTAACGCCGACTTCTTTCACTGCACCGATGATGCCTTCGGCAATCATGTCGCAACGAACGATGCCGCCGAAGATGTTGACCAATACTGCAGCGACGTTGGAGTCGGACAGGATGATCTTGAACGCTTCGGTAACGCGTTCTTTGGTGGCACCGCCGCCTACGTCGAGGAAGTTGGCTGGTTTGCCGCCATGCAGGTTGACGATGTCCATGGTACCCATGGCCAGGCCAGCACCGTTGACCATGCAACCGATGTTACCTTCCAGGGCTACGTAGTTCAGTTCGAACTTGGCAGCGTGCGCTTCGCGCGGATCGTCTTGCGACGGATCGTGGAAAGTCTTCAGCTTAGGCTGACGGTACATGGCGTTGGCGTCGATGTTGATCTTGGCGTCGAGGCAATGCAGATCGCCGTCAGCCTTGATCACCAGCGGGTTCACTTCCAGCAGGGCCAGATCGTGATCCTGGAACAGTTTGGCCAGACCTACAAAGATCTTGGCGAACTGGGCAACTTGCTTGCCTTCCAGACCCAACTGGAATGCCAGCTCGCGACCCTGGAATGGCTGCGCGCCAACCAGTGGATCGATAGTGGCTTTCAGAATTTTTTCTGGGGTTTCTTCGGCGATCTTCTCAATGTCCACGCCACCTTCGGTGGAGGCCATGAACACGATGCGACGGCTCGAACGGTCAACGACAGCGCCCAGGTACAGCTCTTTATCGATATCAGTGCACGATTCAACCAGGATCTTGGTGACTGGCTGGCCATTGGCATCAGTCTGGTAAGTCACCAGACGCTTGCCCAGCCACTGCTGAGCGAAGGCTTTGGCGTCTTCTTTGCTGCGAACCAGCTTAACGCCGCCCGCTTTACCGCGACCACCAGCGTGGACCTGGGCTTTGACAACCCACTCGGTGCCGCCGATTTTGTCGCAAGCTTCTGCTGCTGCTTCCGGGGTGTCTACTGCGTAACCCTTGGATACTGGCAGGCCGTACTCAGCGAACAGCTGCTTACCCTGATACTCGTGAAGATTCATGCTTATTACCGTCTTCGTTAGGTACTGCGCATTCGGCGCTGCGCTCTTTATTGAGTGCCGCGCCACCTGTGACTGCTGCTTGCACAGTCAAACCACCAAAGGCCTGAACCCTGGGTGGTGAAACTGCGCAAGACTGCGTCCAGCGGATATTCCGCGGTGAGTCTTGCGCACAAGGCTCACGACGGGCAACCGCCGTGGTTTCTTATTATCTCGCTTAACGCTTCTTCTTGTTGGCGATGTGAATGGCGCCGCCATTCACTGCCAACGCGGCTTCGTGCAGCGCTTCAGACAGGGTCGGATGGGAGAAAACCATCATGCCGATGTCTTCGGCGCTGGTGCCGAATTCCATACCGATTGCGCCTTGCTGAACCAGTTCTGCAGCGCTCGGGCCAATCACATGCACGCCCAATACGCGGTCAGTCTTGGCATCAGCGATGACTTTGACAAAACCACCGGTGTCGTTGGCTGCCATGGCACGGCCAGAAGCGGCAAACGGGAAGGTGCCGACGTTAACTTCAACGCCTTCAGCTTTCAACTGCTGTTCGTTCTTGCCGACCCATGCAATTTCCGGGTGGGTATAGATAACAGACGGGATCAGGTCGTAGTTCATCTGGGTCTTGTGACCCTTGATGCGCTCGACAACCATGATGCCTTCTTCAGAAGCCTTGTGCGCCAGCATCATGCCGCGAACCACGTCGCCAATGGCGTAGACGCCCGGCACGGTGGTAGCGCAGTGATCGTCAACGTGGATGAAACCACGCTCGTCGATGTTCACGCCGCTGTCGGAAGCCAGCAGATCAGCGGTCACTGGACGGCGACCAACGGCAACGATCAGCTTGTCGAAAGTGATGGTCTGCTCGCCTTCCTTGTCGGTGTAGGTCACGACGACTTCGTCGCCGTTAACCTTGGAACCGGTAACACGAGCGCCCAGCTTGATGTCCAGACCTTGTTTGGTCAGGGTTTTCAACGCTTCCTTGGACACAGCGGTGTCGGCAGCCAGCAGGAACGTGTCCAGGGCTTCCAGCACGGTCACTTCGGAACCCAGGCGGGACCAGACCGAACCCAGCTCCAGGCCGATCACGCCAGCGCCGATTACACCCAGACGTTTTGGAACCGATTGGAATTCCAGCGCGCCGGTCGAATCAACGATCACGTTCTGGTCAACGGGAGCCGGTGGAATGTCGATTGGACGCGAACCTGGCGCCAGGATCACGTTCTCGGCTTCGATGACTTCTACCGAACCGTCAGGCTTGGTGATTTCAATTTTCTTGCCGGCCAGCAGTTTGCCGTGGCCTTGCAGGGAAGTAACGCCGTTGGCCTTGAACAGGGTAGCAACGCCGGAAGTCAGGCCTTTAACGATGTTGGCCTTGCGGCCGACCATTGCTGGCACGTCCATGGTCACGCCAGCGTGGTTGATGCCGTGGATGGCAAAACCGCTTTGCGCTTCGTGGAATTTCCAGGAGCTGTCCAGCAGCGCCTTGGAAGGAATGCAACCCACGTTCAGGCAAGTACCGCCCAACGCCAGTTTGCCTTCCTTGTCGGTGTATTTTTCGATGCAAGCAGTCGAGAGGCCCAGTTGTGCGGCCTTGATAGCGGCAACATAGCCGCCAGGGCCAGCACCAATCACTACAACGTCAAATTTCTGCGACATGAAAAAAAATCCTCTTTAGCTAAAAGCTTCAAGCCGTGAGCCGCACTTCGGCCTGCCTTGCGGCAGACCGGGTGGTGCGGCTCACCGCCGCTTTATCAGATATCCAGCAGCAGACGAGCCGGGTCTTCCAGCAGGTTCTTGATGGTCACCAGGAAAGTCACGGCTTCTTTACCATCGATCAGGCGGTGATCGTACGACAGCGCCAGGTACATCATCGGGCGGATAACCACTTGGCCGTTGATCGCCATAGGACGCTGCAGAATGTTGTGCATGCCCAGGATCGCAGCTTGTGGCGGGTTGACGATCGGGGTCGACATCATCGAACCGAAAGTACCACCGTTAGTGATGGTGAAGGTACCACCGGTCATCTCGTCGATGGTCAGTTTGCCGTCACGGGCTTTCTTGCCGAAGTTGGCGATGCCGCCTTCGATTTCAGCCAGGCTCATCAGTTCGGCGTTACGCAGAACCGGTACCACCAGGCCACGGTCGCTGGACACGGCAACGCCGACGTCAGCGTAGCCGTGGTAAACGATGTCGCTGCCGTCGATGGAAGCGTTGACTGCCGGGAAGCGTTTCAGCGCTTCGGTGGCCGCTTTCACGAAGAACGACATGAAGCCCAGGCGCACGCCGTTGTGGGACTTCTCGAACAGGTCCTTGTACTTCGAACGCAGCGCCATGACTTCAGTCATGTCGACTTCGTTGAACGTGGTCAGCATCGCCATGTTCGACTGCGCTTCAACCAGGCGCTTGGCCACGGTGGCACGAACGCGGGTCATCGGTACGCGCTTCTCGGTGCGGTCGCCAGCGGCGAACACAGGAGCAGCGGCAGCCGGGGCAGCAGCCTTGGCAGGTGCGGCAGCCGGGGCGTTTTTCTTGGCTTCAACGGCGGCAACCACGTCTTCCTTGGTCACACGGCCGTCTTTGCCGGTGCCTTTGATGGAAGCCAGGTTGATGCCGTTTTCTTCAGCCAGCTGACGCGCAGCCGGTGCAGCGATTGGGTCTTCGCCGCCAGCAGCCGGCGCAGCAGCTGGAGCTGCGGCAGCAGCAGCCGGTGCAGCAGCCGCAGGAGCAGCGGCAGCAGCGCTGCCCTCTTCGATCGAGCCCAGTACCTGGTTCGACAGGACGGTAGCGCCTTCTTCGGCAACGATTGCGCCCAGCACGCCGTCAGCTTCAGCCAACACTTCGAGCACGACCTTGTCGGTTTCGATGTCGACGATCAGGTCGTCACGCTTGACGGCCTCGCCTGGTTTCTTGTGCCAGGTGGCAACGGTGCCATCGGCAACCGATTCCGGGAATGACGGGGCTTTGATTTCGATAGCCATTATCTGTGGGTCCTTAAAATTCGGTTTCAGTCAGCACGAAGGCGTTAAACAGTGAAAGCATCTTGCAGCAGTTTTTCCTGCTGCTCGGCGTGCATCGACGCATAACCACACGCAGGTGCAGCAGAAGCATCACGACCGGCGTACTCCAGGCCCAGGGCCTGTTTGTGGTTGCCGATGCTGCGACGCAGATGATGCTGGCTGCTGTACCACGCGCCCTGGTTCATCGGTTCTTCCTGACACCACACCACGTTGGTGAGGTTGGTGTAAGGCGCGATGGCCTCCATCAGGTCGTCTTCCGGGAACGGGTAAAGCTGCTCGATCCGCACGATGGCGATGTCTTCACGGCCCTCGCTACGGCGTTTTTCCAGCAAGTCGTAGTAGACCTTGCCGCTGCACAGCACCAGGCGGGTGACCTTGGCTGCGTCCAGCGTGTCGATTTCTGGAATAACGGTCTGGAACGAACCGTCGGCCAGATCTTCCAGGGTCGAGATGGCCAATTTATGACGCAACAGCGATTTCGGGGTCAGCACTACCAGCGGCTTGCGCAGCGGGCGGATCACCTGGCGACGCAGCAAATGGTAGATCTGGGCCGGGGTAGTCGGCACGCACACCTGGATGTTGTGCTCGGCGCACAATTGCAGGTAACGCTCCAGACGGGCCGAGGAGTGCTCCGGACCCTGGCCTTCATAACCGTGTGGCAACAGCATGGTCAGACCGCACAGACGGCCCCACTTGTGCTCGCCGCTGGTAATGAACTGGTCGATAACCACTTGGGCACCGTTGGCAAAGTCGCCGAACTGGGCTTCCCAGATCACCAGCGCCTGAGGCGTGGTGGTCGAGTAACCGTATTCGAACGCCAGTACGGCTTCTTCGGACAGGAACGAATCGTACAGGTCGAAACGTGGCTGCCCTTCGTACAGGTTCTGCAACGGGATGTAGGTGCCCGCGTCTTTCTGGTTGTGCAACACCGCGTGACGGTGCGAGAACGTACCGCGGCCGATGTCCTGGCCGGTCATGCGGATCGGGTGACCTTCGAACGCCAGGGTCGCGTACGCCATGGTTTCAGCGTAACCCCAGTTGATCGGCAGGCCGCCGGCTTGCATCTTCTGACGATCTTCGTAGATCTTCGCAACCTGGCGCTGTACGACGAAACCGTCTGGAATTTCCAGCAGCTTGGCCGACAGTTCCTGCAGGGTTTTCAGATCGAACGAGGTGTCGTGACGCGCAGTCCAGGCGTGGCCCAGGTACGGGCGCCAGTCAACGAACAGCTCTTTGTTCGGCTCTTTAACCAGGCTTTTCACTACGTGCAGGCCGTTGTCCAGCGCGTTGCGGTATTCATCGATCTTCGCCTGAACACGTGCATCGTCCACCACACCGGCCTTGGTCAGGCTTTCGGCGTACAGCTCACGGGTGGTGCGCTGCTTGGTGATTTGCTGGTACATCAACGGTTGGGTGCCGCTAGGCTCATCCGCTTCGTTGTGACCGCGACGACGGTAGCAGACCAGGTCGATGACCACGTCACGCTTGAACTGCATGCGGTAATCAATGGCCAACTGGGTCACGAACAACACGGCTTCCGGATCATCACCATTCACATGGAGAATCGGCGCCTGGATCATCTTGGCAACGTCGGTCGCGTACTCGGTAGAGCGCGCGTCCAGCGGGTTGCTGATGGTGAAACCCACCTGGTTGTTGATGACGATGTGAACGGTACCGCCCGTCTTGAAGCCGCGAGTCTGCGACATCTGGAACGTTTCCAAGACCACGCCCTGACCGGCGAATGCCGCGTCACCGTGGATGGAAATCGGCAGGACCTTCTCACCGGTTGCATCGTTACGACGATCCTGGCGCGCACGTACCGACCCCTCGACCACTGGAGAAACGATTTCCAGGTGGGATGGGTTGAACGCCATGGCCAGGTGAACTTCACCGCCGGTGGTCATTACGTTGGACGAGAAGCCCTGGTGGTATTTAACGTCACCGGAACCCAGCTCGACCTTCTTCTTGCCCTCGAACTCGTCGAACAGCTCGCGCGGGTTCTTGCCGAAGGTGTTGACCAGCACGTTCAAACGGCCACGGTGGGCCATGCCGATCACGATTTCCTTGGTGCCGTAGGAACCGGAACGCTGGATCAGCTCGTCGAGCATCGGGATCAGGCTTTCGCCGCCTTCCAGGCCGAAACGCTTGGTGCCCGGGTATTTGGTGCCCAGGTATTTTTCCAGGCCTTCCGCTGCGGTGACGCGCTCGAGCAAATGGCTCTTGACGTCTGCAGACAGCACCGGGCGCCCACGCACGCCTTCAAGACGGTGCTGGAACCAGTGGCGCTGCTCGGAATCGGTGATGTGCGTAAATTCAGCGCCGATGGTGCGGCAATATGTCTGCTGCAACGCTTCGTGAATTTCGCGTAGGCTCGCTTCCTCTTTGCCGATGAACAGGTCGCCGGCACGGAAGGTCGTATCAAGATCGGCATTGGTCAAGCCGTAATGATTGATCGACAGGTCTGCAGGTGCAGGACGCTGCCACAGCCCCAGCGGGTCAAGCTGGGCTGCCTGGTGGCCACGCATACGGTAGGCCTGGATCAGTCGCAGTACTTCAACTTGCTTCTTCTCGTGCTCACTGCTCACGCTCCCGGCGGAAACCGGTTGGGCGCGGCGCTGGTTCTTTGCCAGCAGCACGAACTGATCGCGAATTGTTGCGTGCGATACATCGGTGGCAGCGTTGCCGTCTGAAGACAACGTCTGAAATTTGGTGCGCCATTCTTCTGGCACAGCGTTAGGGTCGTGCAGGTAGAGCTCATAAAGCTCTTCCACATAGGCAGCGTTACCACCTGAAAGATAGCCGCTGTTCCACATGCGCTGCATCACGCTTTCTTGCATGCTTGGTCACCCTCGATTTGGGGACACCACCGGCGAAAACACCGAGTTTGCTTGCAAAAGGCCAAGTGCAGCGACCAAAACAAGCCACTTAGGATCACGCTGATAGTTCGGGTACCAACCCGAATGCCCCTGCTTGTCTCATTTCTTCAAAATAAGAGCCGCGGCTTTGTAAGTCGCTGCTCAAGTTAAAACTACGGCGCCGGTTGAAGCCTGCGCCGTAGCATCTACGGGCACAACGGTCCTGCTTTTACTACAACGCCGGTTACACGCCGCTTTGCAGCAGCATGCTACGTACGTGACCAATGGCCTTAGTCGGGTTCAGGCCTTTTGGACATACGTTGACGCAGTTCATGATCCCGCGGCAGCGGAATACGCTGAACGGGTCATCCAGCGAAGCCAGACGCTCGGCAGTCTTGGTGTCACGGCTGTCTGCCAGGAAGCGGTACGCTTGCAGCAGGGCAGCTGGGCCCAGGAACTTGTCGGGGTTCCACCAGAAGGACGGGCAGGAGGTCGAGCAGCAAGCGCACAGGATGCACTCGTACAGACCGTCCAGCTTCTCGCGCTCTTCTGGAGTCTGAAGACGCTCGATGGCCGGGGCCGGAGTGTCGTTCAGCAGGAATGGCTTAACCTTTTCGTATTGCTTGTAGAAGATGCTCATATCGACGACCAGGTCACGGATAACCGGCAAACCTGGCAGTGGACGAACGATCAGCTTGTTGCCTTTAACCACGGCAGACAGCGGCGTGATGCACGCCAGGCCGTTTTTGCCGTTGATGTTCATGCCGTCGGAACCGCAAACACCCTCGCGGCAAGAGCGACGATAGGAGAAACCTTCGTCCTGCTCTTTAACCAGGGCCAGTACGTCCAGCACCATCAGGTCTTTACCACCGGTATTGACCTGGAATTCCTGCATGAACGGCGCGGCGTCCTGATCAGGGTTGTAGCGATAAACACTGACTTTCAACATATCGGCCACCCTTAATAAGTCCGAATCATTGGTTCAAACGTAGGGACTGTTTTTGGCGAGAAGTTCACGGCACGTTTAGCTACGCGCTTGTCACCCGGGAAGTACAGGGTGTGGCACAGCCAGTTAACGTCGTCGCGTTCTTCGAAGTCTTCACGGGCGTGGGCGCCGCGGGACTCTTTGCGAACTTCTGCAGCGATGGCAGTTGCTTCAGCCACTTCCAGCAGGTTTTGCAGCTCAAGGGCTTCGATACGAGCGGTGTTGAACGCCTGGCTCTTATCGTTGATCTTGACGTTGGCGATGCGCGTGCGCAGGTCAGCCAGTTGG
The DNA here is from genome assembly GCF_034314165.1 of Pseudomonas sp. Bout1. Classification (GTDB taxonomy): domain Bacteria; phylum Pseudomonadota; class Gammaproteobacteria; order Pseudomonadales; family Pseudomonadaceae; genus Aquipseudomonas. The sequence continues at coordinate 5,169,631 of NZ_JAVIWK010000001.1, forward strand.
GCGATACCTTTTTGCATGTATTCGCCGGTACGGAACACACCGAAGTAGTTCTGCATGCAGCTTTGCAGTTCTTTGCGCAGGGAGGCAACGTCTTCGCCGTCGGTACGCGAGTTCAGGCCATCCAGACGTGCCAGGGCAGCGTCGATGTCGGACTGGCGTGGACGAGCGTAATCAACGCCTTCCTTCAAGGTCTGTTCCAGGAACAGGCCGGCGGCACGACCGAACACCACCAGGTCGAGCAGCGAGTTGCCGCCCAGACGGTTGGCACCGTGAACCGATACGCACGCCACTTCGCCTACTGCGAACAGACCAGGGATGATCTGGTCGACGCCGTCGGCGTCCTGGGTGATCGCCTGGCCATGAATGTTGGTGGCAACGCCGCCCATCATATAGTGGCAAGTTGGGACAACCGGGATCGGCGCAACAGCCGGGTCAACGTGAGCAAAGGTCTTGGACAATTCCATGATGCCTGGCAGACGGCTGTGCAGCACTTCTTCACCGAGGTGATCGAGCTTGAGCATCACGTGGTCGCCATCAGGACCACAGCCGTTACCGGCGATGATCTCTTTAACCATGGAACGGGCCACAACGTCACGACCGGCAAGGTCTTTGGCGTTCGGAGCATAACGTTCCATGAAACGCTCGCCGTTCTTGTTGATCAGGTAACCACCTTCACCACGGCAACCTTCTGTAACCAGTACACCGGCGCCGGCGATGCCGGTCGGGTGGAACTGCCACATTTCGATGTCCTGTACCGGGACGCCTGCACGCAGGGCCATGCCGATACCGTCACCGGTGTTGATCAGGGCGTTGGTAGTAGACGAGTAGATACGGCCTGCACCGCCGGTCGCCAATACCGTGGCGTTAGCCCGCACGTAAGAGGTTTCGCCGGTTTCGATGCAGATAACGATCATGCCTACAAAGGCACCGTCTTCGTTCTTCACCAGGTCGACACCATAGTATTCATTGAGGAATACGGTGCCGGCCTTCAGGTTGGCCTGGTACAGGGTGTGCAACAGCGCGTGACCGGTACGGTCAGCTGCGGCGCAAGTACGAGCGGCCTGGCCACCCTTGCCGAAGTCTTTGGACTGGCCGCCGAACGGACGCTGATAGATGCGACCCTGCTCGGTACGGGAGAACGGCAGACCCATGTGTTCCAGCTCGAAGACCGCTTCCGGGCCTACGGAGCACATGTATTCGATAGCGTCCTGGTCACCGATATAGTCGGAACCCTTGACGGTATCGTACATGTGCCAGCGCCAATCATCGTTTGGATCGGCAGAGGCGATGGCGCAGGTAATGCCACCCTGGGCCGAAACGGTGTGGGAACGGGTCGGGAACACCTTGGTGATCACGGCAGTCTTGTGACCGCCCTGGGCCAGTTGCAGCGCAGCGCGCATGCCGGCACCGCCGCCGCCAATGATGATGGCGTCGAATGAAAGCGTATTAACTGTGTTAGCCATGAATCAGATACCCCAAAGAATCTGCACACCCCAGACGAAGTAAGCGAACATCGCAACGCCGCATACCGCCTGGAAGAGAAACCGTACTGCTGTCGCGGACTTGCCCAGCGCCATTGGCGTGAGGTAGTCGGTCGCGATGGTCCACATGCCAACCCAGGCGTGAGCGCCCAGGGCTACAAGGGCCAGCAGACTGAAAATGCGCATCCCGTTGTGAGCGAACAGGCCGTGCCATTGGGCGTAGCCAATGCCAGGGTTCGCCGCGAGGTACCCGATCAGGAAAATGAAATAAGCCGCGAGAACAACCGCAGACACACGTTGCGCCATCCAGTCATAGAGGCCCGAACGCGACAGGTTCGTAACGCTGGTTACCATATCCAAACTCCCGCCAGAACGATCAGCACCACGGAAATGGCGATGACGATTTTCGAGCCCAGCTTGCCGCCTTCCAGCGTCTCACCGATACCCATGTCCATGATCAAGTGGCGAATACCGGCCACAAGGTGATAAAGCAGAGCGGACAGGAGGCCCCAGGCGACGAATTTGGCCAGCGGACTGGTCAAGCATGCCTTCACCTCGGCGTACCCTTCTTCCGAACCCAGGGATTTGCTCAATGCATAAAGCATGATGCCCAGGCCAAGAAACAGGATGATGCCGGATACACGGTGCAGGAATGACGTTACGCCGGTGATGGGGAGTTTGATGGTCCTTAGGTCTAGGTTTACAGGTCGTTGGCTATTCACGGCTTTTTTTCACACTGAAGAGCCCCTAACAATCAGGGCAAAGTTGTTGGGGAGTGCACTGGTCAGGTAACCACCACCCAGGGAGTGCGACCCCCATCAAAACGGGCCCAAAAGCCCCTGGCGGTCGGAGGCCGAGTATAGACAGTTAGGCAACTAATGACAACGCGCACTCCTCACCCTAATAGCGCATTGCGCTGGCGGCATAAAAGGCGTAAATGGCAGGTAATTTCGAGGAAAAAGTACGGTTAAAGCCTTCTGGAGCAAGACTTTAGGCAAATTGACATCTGAATTTATCTCACTATAGTGGTGCGGGCCCTGCGTGGGGGGTCTGTCTGATGATTTGAAGCATAAATAGGAGGCCACATGGCTGACAAAAAAGCGCAGTTGATCATCGAGGGCGCAGCCCCCGTCGAGCTGCCCATTTTAACCGGCACCGTTGGTCCCGATGTTATCGACGTACGGGGCCTGACGGCCACGGGCCGTTTTACCTTCGACCCAGGCTTCATGTCGACCGCCTCATGCGAGTCGAAGATCACCTATATCGACGGTGATAACGGTATTTTGCTGCATCGCGGCTACCCGATCGAACAGCTTGCTGAACAGTCGGACTACCTGGAAACCTGCTACCTGCTGCTTAATGGCGAATTGCCAACAGCTGAGCAAAAGGCCCAGTTTGTCAGCACCGTGAAGAACCACACCATGGTTCACGAGCAGTTGAAGACCTTCTTCAACGGCTTCCGTCGCGACGCCCACCCGATGGCCGTCATGTGCGGCGTAGTCGGCGCCCTGTCGGCCTTCTATCACGACTCCCTGGACATCAATAACCCGCAGCATCGCGAAATTTCCGCGATCCGCCTGGTTGCCAAGATGCCTACCCTGGCCGCAATGGTTTACAAGTACTCCATGGGTCAACCCATGATGTACCCGCGCAACGACCTGACGTACGCGGAAAACTTCCTGCACATGATGTTCAACACCCCGTGCGAGATCAAACCGATCAGCCCGGTACTGGCCGCGGCGATGGACAAGATCTTCATCCTCCACGCCGACCACGAACAGAACGCCTCGACGTCTACCGTACGTCTGGCAGGTTCGTCGGGTGCCAACCCGTTCGCGTGTATCGCCGCCGGTATCGCCGCACTGTGGGGCCCTGCCCACGGCGGTGCGAACGAAGCCGTATTGACCATGCTCGATGAAATCGGCGATGTCTCGAACATCGACAAGTTCATCGCCAAGGCCAAGGACAAGAACGATCCGTTCAAGTTGATGGGCTTCGGTCACCGGGTCTACAAGAACCGCGACCCGCGCGCTACCGTGATGAAAAAGACCTGCGACGAAGTGTTGAAGGAACTGGGCATCAAGAACGATCCGCAACTCGAACTGGCCATGCGCCTGGAAGAGATCGCCCTGACCGACCCGTACTTCATCGAACGCTCGCTGTACCCGAACGTCGACTTCTACTCGGGGATCATCCTCAAGGCGATCGGCATTCCAACCAGCATGTTCACCGTGATCTTCGCCCTGGCGCGGACCGTGGGCTGGATCTCCCACTGGAAAGAAATGCTCTCCAGCCCGTACAAGATTGGCCGCCCGCGCCAGCTGTACACCGGCTACGAGTCGCGTGACATTACCAAGCTGGAAGACCGCAAGTAAGCAGTTAGCTGCCTGGTTGCACTGAAAACGGCCTCCCTGGTGGAGGCCGTTTTTATTTGTGCCAGATTTGTGCCGAGGAGCTTTGTAGTGAGGGGGCTTGCCCCCCGCTGGAGTGCGTAGCGCTCCCAGGATTTTGGGGCCGCTTCGCAGCCCAGCGGGGGACAAGCCCCCTCACCACAGCAAGCCCCCTCACCACAGCAAGCCCCCTCACCACAAACAAGCCCCCTCAACACAGAAGCCCACCAGGCAGGCAATCAGCCATAAAAAATGCCCCAGTCTCTCGACCGGGGCATTTTTGTCAGTGCAGCTTATACAGCTATCTCGATACAACCCTTAGTGAGAAACCGCCCCACTTGCGCCCAACCCCGTTTGCGAACGCACAAACTGCGGGAAGTACAGCGCACGTTCCTTCTCTGCCGCCGCCGACTTGTCGGTGATGGAGAAGAACCAGATACCGACGAACGCAATGATCATCGAGAACAGCGCCGGGTATTCGTAAGGGAAAATCGCCTTCTCATGGTGCAGGATCGAGACCCAGATGGTTGGACCAAGGATCATCAGGCCAACGGCACTGACCAAGCCCAACCAGCCACCAATCATTGCGCCGCGGGTGGTGAGGTTTTTCCAGTACATGGAAAGCAGCAGCACCGGGAAGTTACAGCTGGCGGCAATGGAGAACGCCAGGCCGACCATGAACGCGATGTTCTGGCTTTCAAACAGGATACCCAGACCAATGGCCAGCACTGCCAGGGCGATAGTGGTGATCTTCGATACACGAATCTCATCCTTCTCGTTGGCCTTGCCTTTCTTGATCACGCTGGCGTACAGGTCATGGGACACCGCCGAAGCACCCGCCAGGGTCAAACCGGCAACCACTGCCAGGATGGTGGCAAACGCCACGGCCGAGATGAAGCCCAGGAAGATACTGCCGCCCACCGCGTTGGCCAGGTGCACCGCCGCCATGTTGTTACCGCCGAGCAAGGCACCTGCAGCATCCTTGAACGCCGGGTTGGTGCTGACCAGCAGGATCGCGCCGAAGCCGATGATGAAGGTCAAAATGTAGAAGTAGCCGATGAAGCCAGTGGCATACAGCACGCTCTTGCGAGCTTCTTTCGCGTCACTCACGGTGAAGAAGCGCATCAGGATGTGCGGCAGGCCGGCGGTACCGAACATCAGTGCCAGGCCGAGGGAGAACGCCGAAATCGGGTCTTTTACCAGGCCGCCCGGGCTCATGATCGCTTCACCTTTAGGGTGAACCTTGATCGCCTCGGCAAAAAGCATGTTGAAGTCGAAGTTGACGTGCTTCATCACCATCAGCGCCATGAACGAGGCACCGGACAGCAGCAGAACCGCCTTGATGATCTGCACCCAGGTGGTCGCCAGCATGCCGCCGAACAACACATAGAGGCACATCAGGATGCCTACCAGGATTACCGCAACGTGGTAATCAAGGCCGAACAGCAGTTGGATCAGCTTGCCCGCGCCGACCATCTGCGCGATCAGGTAGAACGCCACCACCACCAAAGAGCCACAGGCCGACAGGCTGCGGATCTGGGTTTGCCCCAGGCGGTAGGACGCCACATCGGCAAACGTATATTTGCCCAGGTTGCGCAGGCGCTCGGCGATCAGGAACAGAATGATCGGCCAGCCCACCAGGAAGCCGATCGAGTAGATCAGGCCGTCGTAGCCGGAGGTGAACACCAGCGCAGAAATCCCCAGGAAGGACGCTGCCGACATGTAGTCGCCGGCAATCGCCAAACCGTTCTGGAACCCGGTGATCTTGCCGCCAGCCGCGTAGTAGTCGGCCGCCGACTTGTTGCGCTTGGACGCCCAGTAAGTAATGCACAAGGTCGCGCCGACGAAAGCCACGAACATCAGGATCGCTGCAATATTCAGCGGTTGTTTATGCACTTCGCCGGTCAATGCTTCCGCCGCCCAAACAGCGGGTGCAAAGACCGAAGCACCGAGTACAGCCAATAGACGACGGATCATTGCGCAGCCTCCTTGAGAATCGCATTGTTCAGGTCGTCAAATTCGCCGTTGGCGCGTCGTACGTAGATTGCGGTAAGGATAAAGGCTGAAACAATCAGCCCGACCCCAATCGGGATTCCCCAGGTAATAGACGAACCGGGGCTGATCTTGGCCCCCAGTATTTGTGGCCCATAGGCAATCAGAAGAATGAAAGCGGAGTAAAGCCCTAGCATGATCGCCGAGAGAATCCAGGCGAACTTTTCTCTTTTACTGACCAGCTCCTTGAAACGCGGGCTGTTTTGAATCGAGAGGTAAATGCTGTCGTTCATTGTTTTTATCCTCGCAGCACAGCTTTTTATTATTGGAACATATCCACTGTATGCGGCTGAGGAACAGGTTCCAGACGACCTTAGTAGTAGAAGGAGTGTAGCGAGGGATATTGAAGGCGCAGGAATAACTGCGGGGGCAAAATAATGTGGGAGCCGGGCTTGCCCGCGATGGGATCACCTCAATACATCAGGTGCACCGAGGCGTCTGCATTGCAGGCAAGCCAGCTCCTACAAGAGACTTACTTAGCGGTCCACTCGGCGACACGCTCAGGGTGCTTGGCCACCCAGTCCTTGGCCGCTGCTTCAGGTTTGGCGCCTTCTTGAATCGCCAACATCACTTCGCCGATTTCATCCTTGGAGGCCCATTGGAATTTCTTCAGGAACGCCACGACTTCCGGGGCTTTCTTTTCCAGGCCTTTGCTGCCGATGCTGTTGACGGTCTCAGCAGCACCATAAATTCCTTTTGGGTCGTCCAGGAAACGCAGTTTCCACTTGGCGAACATCCAGTGTGGCACCCAACCGGTGACCGCAATGGATTCCTGTTTGTCTTCGGCACGGGTCAGCTCGGCGATCATTGCCGCGCCCGAACTGGCTTGCAGCTTGTAGTCCAGGCCATAGGCCTTGATCGCTTCGTCGGTCTTGAGCATCACGCCTGAACCGGCGTCGATGCCGACGATTTTATTCTTGAAGGTGGTATCGGTCTTGAGGTCTTCGATGGATTTGGCTTTCACGTACTCAGGCACGATCAGGCCAATCTTGGCGTCCTTGAAGTTGGGCCCGTAGTCGACCACCTTGTCCTTATTTTTGGTCCAGTATTCACCGTGGGTCACCGGCAGCCAGGCGGAGAGCATGGCGTCGAGTTTGCCGGTGGCCACGCCTTGCCACATGATCCCGGTGGCCACCGCTTGCAGTTTCACGTCATAACCGAGCTTTTGCTTGATCACTTCTGCCGCAACAAAGGTGGTGGCAACGCTGTCCGACCAGCCATCCACATAGCCGATGCTCAGGGTTTTGCTGTCGGCGCTGGCCAGTGTGGAGCTCATCGCAACTACCAGCGTGGCAGCTGCGCCCAAGAGTCGTCGCATCTTCATAGTGCTTCCCCGAAAGTGCTGCGCCCGGCGGATGCCGAGCGACGTCAACCTGTTGTTATGTGGTGCACCGCGCCCCCTTCACGCGCATCGATCATGCGGGCGCCTCATCAGTGGAGTGCTGACACTTCGATAATCAACCTGCTGCCACAAGCGACCTGCTCTGACTGCGACCTCAGGTAAGCAAGAAACGACATCACATCGCCAGCAGGCCGATTTGTAGGAGATTGACCGACGATCCCGCCCGAACTTTGCATGTCAAAATTATGCGGCCCCACTGGGACGGCACAAATCCGGGTAAGATGCGCGCCTTTGCCCCCAGACGGCCTGATCATGCCCGCGACTGCACGCTTCCCGCTCCTGCCCTATTTATTTGCCCTGATCCTCGGTGTGCTGGCCCTTGGCGGCTACTGGTATGGCCTTGGCCAACCGGTGGTGCTGCCGGACGTGGCCAGCGCCAGCCACAAGCTGCAATGTGCGTCCTATACGCCGTTCGACAAAGACCAATCGCCGTTCGACCAACCGTTCACACTGCGCCCCGAGCGCATGGACGCCGACCTCGCGTTGCTGGCCACCCGTTTTGAATGCATTCGCACCTACTCCCAGACCGGCCTTGAAAACCTGCCGGAACTGGCGCGCAAACACGGCCTGAAACTGATGAGCGGCGCGTGGGTCAGCAGTGACCCGGTGGCCACGGCCAAGGAAGTCGATGCACTGATCGCTTCGGCCAACGCCAACCCCGACGTCGTCACCTCGGTGATCGTGGGTAACGAAACCCTGTTGCGCAAGGAAGTCACCGCGGCGCAGTTGGTCAAGTTGATCCAGCAGGTCAAAAGCCAGATCAAGCAACCAGTCACCTACGCCGATGTGTGGGAGTTCTGGCTGCAACATCCGGAAATCGCCCCGGCGGTGGATTTCCTGACCATACACTTGCTGCCTTACTGGGAAGATGACCCTTCGGGCATCGACCAGGCACTCAAGCATGTGGGCGACGTGCGCCAGACCTTCGGCAACAAGTTCGCCCCCAAGGACGTGATGATCGGCGAGACCGGCTGGCCGAGCGAAGGCCGCCAGCGGGAAACCGCGGTGCCGAGCCGGGTCAACGAAGCGAAATTCATGCGCGGGTTCGTGGCCATGGCTGAGGCCAATGGCTGGCACTACAACCTGATTGAAGCGTTTGACCAGCCCTGGAAACGCGCCAGCGAAGGTGCGGTGGGGGGTTACTGGGGTTTGTTTGATGCAGATCGCCAAGACAAGGGCGTGCTGGCCGGCCCGGTGACCAATGTGCCGTACTGGCCGCTTTGGCTGGGGGTTGGCGGGATTATCCTGCTGGGCACCCTGGCCCTGGGTGGCCGCGTGCGCAGCACCCGTGCAGCGTTGTTGTTGCCCTTGCTGGGCGCAGTGGCAGCCTGCTCGATCGGCACCTGGGCCGAACTGAACCGGGTAACGGCGCGTTTCACCGATGAGTGGGTGTGGGCCGGATTGCTGGTGGCCCTGAACCTCGCCGTCCTGGCCCACGCCGCGCTGGCCTTGAGTGCACGGGAAGGTTGGCGTGAACGTGCCTTCAATTGGCTTGAGCAGCGCGCCGGCTGGCTTGTGGCAATCGCCGGGTTTGCCGGTGCCGTGATGATGCTGGCGCTGGTGTTTGACCCGCGTTATCGCAGCTTCCCGAGTGCCGCGCTGGTGCTGCCGGCGCTGGTGTACCTGGTGCGTCCGGTGAGCGGGCTGCGGCGGGAGATCGCGCTGCTGGCGTTCATCATCGGTGCCGGCATTGCGCCGCAGCTGTATCGCGAAGGGTTGATGAACCAGCAGGCGTGGGGTTGGGCGGTAGTGAGCCTGCTCATGGTTGCAGCGTTGTGGCGTTGCCTGCGGGTGCGCAAGGCTTAAGCCCGCTATCGCAGGCAAGCCAGCTCCCACATTTGAACTGTGAACACGGTCAAATGTGGGAGCTGGCTTGCCTGCGATGAGGCCCTGTCAGGCTGCCCGAGGCGCCCTGACCAACCGCAGCCCCGCAATCACCACCGCAAACACCGCAAAGGTCGTGTTGTACAACGCCAACGCCGGAAACCCGAACACCAGCGCCAACACCGCCAACCCCCACCCGACGCGTCCCGGCACAAAAAACGCCAGCACCGATGCCACCAATGCCGCCCAGCCCATCACCTTGAAGTGAATCATCAATCCCAGGTTGGAACGCACCTGGCATTCCCAGCGGCTGGCTTCGTCAGCACAGATGCCCACCCAACGGCCGTCTTCCATGAATCCATAACGCGCACCATAACTGGCGGCCAGCCAAAGCGGCAGGGCAATAAGCAACAGCATCAGCGAAAAACGGCGGGACATGGGGCACTCCGATAGACGAAAACGGCGCCCAGCTTAATCCCCCGGCAGCCGTTGGCAAGGCTTGGCAACAGATAAGTATTCATTGGAGCGTGCCAAAGTGTATCGTCTGGCTACTATTACCCCGATTCCGACGTTTTTTCCGACTTTTAGTGCCGAGGGCTGGCACTTCGGCAGCAACGCGGTGGTCATAGCCTGCGAACTCCATTCAGCACGTTTTCCTCTTAGGGATTTAGTCATGCTCCGTTCCTTGCGCTGTGCGGCCCTGTTGGGCAGCCTTTTTCTAAGTGCGTCAGCACTGGCGGTCGATATCGACCAGGCCAGCTATGGCTACCCTTTGACCAACCCGTTTGAAGCAACCATCGCCACCACCCCGCCGAACCTGCGGCCGGAACTGCCGTCGGACGATGAAATCAATCAGTCCGACTACACCCTGACGATGCGCCCCGAGCGCGAGTTCAGCCTGCCCGACAACTTCTGGGCCGTGAAGAAACTCACCTACCGCATCGCCAAGCAAGACCGCGCCGCGCCACTGATCTTCCTGATCGCCGGCACCGGCGCACGCTTTGACAGCACCATCAACGAATACCTGAAAAAGCTCTACTACAAGGCTGGTTACCACGTCGTCCAGCTGTCGTCCCCCACCAGCTTCGACTTTATCGCCGCCGCCTCGCGCTTCGCCACCCCCGGCATCAGCCAGGAAGACGCCGAAGACATGTACCGCGTGATGCAGGCCGTACGTGCGCAAAACCCGACGCTGCCCGTGACCGACTTCTACCTCACCGGCTACAGCCTCGGCGCCCTGGACGCAGCTTTCGTCAGCAAGCTGGACGAAACCCGTCGCAGCTTCAACTTCAAGAAAGTCCTGCTGCTGAACCCGCCGGTCAACCTCTACACCTCCATCACCAACCTCGACAAGCTGGTACAGACCGAGGTCAAGGGCATCAACAACAGCACCACCTTTTATGAGCTGGTGCTGAACAAGCTGACCCGCTACTTCCAGCAAAAGGGCTACATCGACCTCAACGATGCCCTGCTCTATGACTTCCAGAATTCCAAGGAACACCTGACCAACGAACAGATGGCGATGCTGATCGGTACCTCGTTCCGCTTCTCGGCGGCCGACATTGCCTTCACTTCAGACCTGATCAACCGTCGCGGCCTGATCATCCCGCCCAAGTACCCGATCAGCGAAGGCACCAGCCTCACGCCATTCCTCAAGCGTGCGCTGCAGTGCGACTTCGACTGCTACCTCACCGAACAGGTGATCCCGATGTGGCGCGCCCGTTCCGACGGCGGCAGCCTGTTGCAACTGGTCGACCAGGTCAGCCTGTATGCCCTCAAGGACTACCTGCACGACAGCCCGAAAATCGCCGTCATGCACAACGCCGACGACGTGATCCTGGGCCCGGGCGACCTTGGCTTCCTGCGTAAAACCTTCGGCGATCGCTTGACCGTCTACCCCCTGGGCGGCCATTGCGGCAACCTCAACTACCGCGTCAACGCCGACGCCATGCTGGAGTTCTTCCGTGGCTAAATATCTTTTGCTGCTCGCCGCCCTGATGTGCGCGGGCGTGGCCAATGCCGACAACAGCAAGGCCCACACACCAACCGTGGTCGACTCCGATGGCTTCAAGGAACCCCTGAGCCACCTCAAGTTCAACCCCGGCCTGGACCAGCGTGAGTTCGAGCGTTCGTCGGTCAACGCCCTGAACGTCTACGACCCGTTGGAGTCGTGGAACCGCCGGGTCTACCACTTCAACTACCGCTTCGACCAGTGGGTGTTCCTGCCGGTGGTGGACGGTTACCGCTACGTCACCCCGAGCTTTCTGCGCACCGGCGTCAGCAACTTCTTCAACAACCTGGGGGATGTGCCCAACCTGTTGAACAGCCTGCTGCAGCTCAAGGGCCATCGCTCCCTGGAAACCACCGGGCGCCTGCTGCTCAACACCACACTCGGCATCGCCGGCCTGTGGGACCCGGCCACCGCCATGGGCCTGCCGCGCCAGAGCGAAGACTTCGGCCAGACCCTGGGCTTCTACGGTGTACCGGGCGGTGCCTACCTGGTGCTGCCGCTGTTTGGTCCCTCGAACCTGCGAGACACTACGGGCCTGCTGGTGGACTACGGTGCCGAGACCGAGGTCAACTTCCTGAACGTGTCCAAGGTCAGCGAAAACCACCCGGAAATCTGGGCCCTGCGCGCTGTCGACAGGCGCTACCAGACCAGCTTCCGCTACGGCCAGATGAACTCGCCGTTCGAGTATGAAAAGGTGCGCTACGTGTACACCGAGGCGCGCAAGTTGCAGATCGCCGAGTAGCCTTAATCTCTCGAAAAGCAAGGCCATCCGAATGATCGAATGGCCTTTTTTGTTGCCTTCGGAAACCTCATTAAACGACGCGATAACTAACGCACCAGCACGGTGGCGGGAGGGACCTCAAAACTGTAGGCTTCGGACCAGCGAACCCCCCTCCGCCAATCAACGAGGTTCGAACATGTTGATGTCGATCGATCTAAAGAATTTTAAGAGCTATGAAAGCGCTACCCTCCCACTGGCAGCACTGACGTTTTTAATCGGCGCTAATGCTTCCGGAAAAAGCAACGTGCTTGAGGCTATCCGCCTGCTCAACTGGCTGGCAAAAGGCTTTCGTCTGGATGACATTACCCGCTCAATCCAGAGCGGTGACGCCGTTGTCCGCGGCCAAGCCAATGACCTTTTTCGGGACATGCAAAAAAGTGTCAGTTTGGGTGCCCACTTTGGAGAAGCCAAAGAGGGATGGGATGATTTTGAAATCTCAATTGGCCTGATTGCAGATCAGTTGGTCGTCACCGGGGAAAAAATCGACAAGCAAGGCGAAAAATTTTCGCTGTATCAAGTTGATGGGGTCTCCAGCCCTCACACCGATGAAATAAGCGTTGCCTATAACAATTTCAGCAGAGGTAGAAATAAACCGCGTATTTCTTGCTCAAACAGGCAAGCCATTTTCTATCAAATTGAAACTCCCGGACGATTTGATGCACGCCATCTGGAATCACAACGCGTTATTCCTCTTGTGACCAAGGCAGTACGTGAAACGCTGCGTAATGTCGTGTTTCTTGATCCGCGACCTGCGTTAATGCGTGATTATGCCTATTTAAAAGATGATCAAATAAAAGAAGATGGCAGCAATCTGTCCGCCGTTCTTTTTGGGTTATCACAAACAGCGGAAGAAAAGAAAAAACTACTTGGCTTTATAAAATCCCTTCCAGAGCAAGATATTACCGATATTCAGTTCATCAAAACCGACCGTAACGATGTAATGGTTCGTTTAGTAGAAACTTTCGGCCAAATGAGCCGAAATGTTGATGCCCCGTTACTCTCAGACGGAACCTTACGTGTTCTCGCCATTGGCGCCGCACTTTTAACGGCACCTACTGGATCATTGGTTATTATTGAAGAAATTGATAACGGCGTTCATCCCAGCAGGGCTGAAACACTGGTACGCCAACTCGAAAAAATCGCCTCCGAAAGAAAGCTACGCATCCTATTAACCTCACATAACCCTGCACTATTGGATGCGTTACCGGACAGTGCCTTGGCGGATGTTGTGGCGTGTTACCGGGACCCGGACCTAGGAGACAGTCGTCTCGTGCGTTTAGGCGATCTTGATCGATATCCCGAGCTCGTTGCACAGGGCCCACTTGGCCAACTGATGACACGGCGGGTTCTCGATCGTTTTCTAAAAGACAAGACGACCGACGAAGAGCGTGAAGCCAATACGCTGGACTGGTTTGAACAGTTAAAACAGAGCACTTCGGGAGCACAGGAATGACAGCTATCTGCCTCCTGGACACCTCTATATTTCTCGAAATCCTAAATGTTCCGGCCAAAGCTCAACACCACCCACTGATTTTTCAGCAGTTGAAGGATCGTGTTCGCCTGAAAGAGACCCTGTTCCTGCCGATGGCGACGATTCTGGAGACGGGAAATCACATTGGCCAGAACGGGAATGGGCAACAGAGACGTGCCTGCGCTGCAAGGTTTGTAGAACAAGTAGGCCGCGCGCTGGCCGGAGGATCACCGTTCAAACCCGTTAGTTTCTTGACCGCAGAAGAAATGGCAGTCTGGCTGTCTGATTTTACCGAGCATGCAACAAATGGAAGCGGCTTGGGAGATCTGTCGATCATTCACGACTGGAATCGTCTCTGTTCGCTTAATCGCGGCCGTCGCGTATATATTTGGTCTCTCGATGCTCATCTCTCGGCCTATGACAGAGCGCCAGAGCTATAACCTCCCGCTGACCATAAGCGCACTCCAGGCATAACGGCGGCATAGTTGTCGGTTATTTGACCAGGCGCTTCTCTTTGGACGGCCTGTAGCCAAAGTACGCGCTGTAGCACTTGCTGAAATGACTCGGCGAGACAAACCCGCAAGCAACCAGCACGTCGACCTGGGAAAGCTCAGTGTGTTGCAGCAACCGGCGGGCTTCGGTGATGCGCAGTTCCAGGTAATAACGCTGCGGCGTGGTGCCAAGCTGTTCCTTGAACAAGCGCTCCAACTGCCGCCGGGAGCGGCCCGCATACACCGCCAGTTGCTCAAGCTCCAGAGGCTCTTCGAGGTTGGCATCCATCAGGTTGACCACCTCGCGCAACGGCGCGCTCAAGCAGATATTTTCCGTCGGCTTGACCCGCCGGTAGCGCGACTCTTCAAACGCCAGGATGTCCTCGATGCCCTCCACCAACGCCTTGCCGTAGAGCCCCTTGATCCAGTCCAGCGCCATATGAAACGCCCCCGACGGGCTCGATGCCGTCAGCCGGTCGCGGTCAATCACATACGGCTCACTGCTGACCTGCGTCGCCTTGCAGAAATCGGCCAGGGCCGGGCGATGTTCCGGGTGCACGGCGCAGCGGTAGCCACCCAGCAAACCTGCACGCCCCAGGAACCATGCCCCATTCCACAACCCGGCCAGGCTCACACCCTGCTCCGAGGCGCTTTTGAGCAGGTGGACGAATTCTTCGCTGGCCTTGAGTTCGGTGCGGTAGCCACCGCAAATCACCAGCAGGTCCAATTCTTTAAGCACCGAAGACTCAAGCCGCGCATCGGGCCGAATCACAAGGCCCAGATCGCTGGTGACCTCTCCTTCCTGCAAGCCGAAGGTCGAGGTAGAAAACGACGCAGGCCGCAGCAGGTTCGCGGTGATCAGCGTATCCAGCGCCTGGGTGAACGCAGGCAGCGAGAAATGCTCGAGCAACACAAATCCCGCACGCACCGTTTGACGAGCTTCACCGGGTTTTTCATTCAGGTAACGGAGGTTCTTGCCTTTCATGCCCCCGCTGAATTGCCGTCGTTCGATCAAGTGCCTACGCCCTCGCCCGTTTCCAGAGCTTACCCGCCACACTGACAACCGCCAGGACCACGGCCCCGGCAATGATTCCCGCCACCGCATTAAGCAACGTCGGCACCAGCCACGCCAGGCCACCGGTACTCTGGCTCACCGTCTCGATCCAGTGATGCACCACCGGCACACCATGGGTCAGGATGCCGCCGCCGACCATGAACATCGCCGCCGTGCCGATCACCGACAGGCTTTTCATCATGTAGGGCGCCGCCCGCAAAATCGCCGCGCCAATGCTGCGCGCTGCCTGGCCGGGCTTTTGGGTCAACCATAGGCCCAGGTCATCGAGTTTGACGATGCCGGCCACCAGGCCGTAGACGCCGATGGTCATGACGATGGCGATGCCCGACAGCACGATCACTTGCTGCATCAGCGGCGCATCGGCCACGGTGCCGAGGGTGATGGCGATGATTTCGGCAGAGAGGATGAAGTCGGTACGGATCGCGCCCTTGATCTTGTCCTTCTCGAAGGCCACCAGGTCTGTGGCCGGGTCCGCCACGGCTTCCACCAGGTGTGCCTGCTCTTCGGTGCGCCGGTGCAAAAAGGTATGCGCGAGCTTTTCGAAGCCCTCAAAACACAGGTAAGCACCGCCCAGCATCAACAACGGCGTGACCGCCCACGGCGCAAACGCGCTGATCAGCAAGGCGGCGGGTACCAGGATCAGCTTGTTGACGAACGAGCCCTTCGCCACCGCCCACACCACCGGGATTTCCCGCTCGGCGCGCACCCCAGAGACTTGCTGGGCATTCAGCGCCAGGTCATCGCCCAACACGCCGGCGGTTTTTTTCGCGGCCATCTTGGTCATCAACGCCACATCGTCGAGCACTGCGGCGATATCGTCGATCAATACCAGCAAACTGCTTCCTGCCATGGCTCGGGCTTCCCGTGATTCAAAGTGCGCCGAGAATAACGCGGTGCACACCGGGTTAGCGAGCCGTTCAGTGCCGAGGGGTTTGCCACCCGCCGCCAAGGCTCTGGATCAACGCCACACTGCCCTGGCTGAGTTGGCCCTGGGTATCACGCAGGTTTTGCTCGGCTTGCAGCAACACCAGTTGCTGGGTCAGTACATTCTCCTGGCTGACGGTGCCGGCGCGCAGTTGCGCCTCCTGGCTGCCGAACAGTTGCTGGTTGCGCTGATACACCTGCTGGAAGGCGTCGGCCTGGGTTTGCAGATGGTTGATCGCCGACAGGTTGTCTTCGACGTTTTGCAAGGCACTAAGCACGGTGCCCTTGTAGGTCGCAGCGATCTGGTCATAGCTGGCCTCGGCCTGCTTGACCGCCGCTTCACGGGCGCCGCCATCAAACAGCGTTTCCGCCAGCGCCGGGCCCAGGGTCCAGATCCGGTTGGGCAGCGAGAACAACCCGCCCAGGGCGCTGCCGCGATAGCCGGCTTCGGCGGTGAGGTCCAGGGTCGGGAAAAATGCAGCTTCAGCCACACCGATTTTGGCGTTGGCCGCCGCGGCCGAACGCTCCGCCGCCACCACATCGGGACGCCGCTGCAACAGGGTCGAGGGCAAGGTCAAAGGAGGGCGAGGCAGCACAAAGGTGTAGTCATCCCGCGCCGCCACGGCAAACTCGCTGGGCGCCACGCCCACCAGCACGGCCAGCGCGTGTTCGTATTGCTCACGGTCGCGCAGCGAGGTCTGCAGGTCGGCAATCGAGGTGGTCAGTTGGTCCTGGGCCACCAGCAACTGGTCGTTGGTGGCGACGCCCTGGGTGAACTGCACCTGGATCATGTCGAGCAACTTCTGGTTGATGGTCTGTTGCTGTTGCAGCAGGCGCACATCGATATCCATCTGCCGCAGGGCGAGGTAGTTGCTGGCCACGCTGGAACTGATGGACAGCCGCACCCCAGCCAGCAATGCATCCGATTGCTGGGCCGTGGCCTGGCTGGACTCTATCCCGCGCCGCACCAGGCCCCACAGGTCCGGCTCCCAACTGGCGGTCAAGGTCGCGCTGACGCTGTTTTGCACACCGCCAGAATTGGTGACGGTGTTGGACGTGCTACTGCCGCTACCTGCCGAACCCCGTGAACCCGACAACCCTACGCCGACGGTAGGCCACAACCCGGCCCGGCTCGACGCCACCTGCGCCTGGGCCAAACGGTAAGCCGCCTCGGCCGCGATGATCGATTGGTTGGCCTTGGACGAGCGCGCCACCAGGTCGTTCAGCACCGGGTCCTGATAGGCCAGCCACCATTGGCTGTCCATCGCCCCTTGGGGGTTGGCCGCCGCGCGCTGCCACTGGGCGCCTTCCTTGAAGGTCTGCGGCAGCACCATGGCGGGCTTCTGGTAATCGGGCCCGACCATGCAGCCGCCGAGCAGCAGGCTGATGCAAAGTACGCTGTATTTCACGTTCATAACCTTGCTTCCTTACGCCGACCCAGGCGCTGTGACGCCCGGTCGAGCCACAGGTAGATCACCGGGGTGGTGTACAGCGTCAGCACCTGGCTGAACAGCAAGCCACCAATAATCGAAATCCCCAACGGCCGGCGCAGCTCCGAACCATAGCCGGTGCCGAGCACCAGCGGCAGTGCGCCGAGGATCGCCGCCAGGGTAGTCATCATGATCGGTCGGAAGCGGATCAGGCACGCCCGGCGAATCGCTTCCTTGGCCGTGAGGCCGAACTCCCGCCGCTCGGTGATTGCAAAATCAATCATCATGATCGCGTTTTTCTTCACGATGCCGATCAACAGAATCACCCCCACCAGGGCAATGATCGACAACTCGGTGCCGGTCAGCAGCAAGGCAATCAACGCGCCGACGCCCGCCGAGGGCAAGGTCGAGAGGATGGTCAGCGGGTGCGTCAGGTTTTCGTAGAGGATGCCCAGCACGATATACACACACAGCAGCGCAGCGACGATCAGCAACGGCTCGCTGGCCACCGACGACTGGAACACCTGGGCCGTGCCGGCAAACTGGCCGACCACACTGGCGGGCATGCGCAGCTGCTTCACCGCATCGTCGACCATCGCGGTGGCCTGGCCGATGGACGTGCCGGGGGCCAGGTTGAATGAGACAGTTACCGCCGGGAACGTGCCCTGGTGGCTGATGGAAATCGCGGTGCGCGCCACCGTGTTATCCGCCAGTGCCGAGAGCGGCACCAGGGTTTGCGAAGTGCTCAGGCTGGGCGCCACCGTGGTGCCTTTGGTGGCGGTGGCCTGGGTGCCCGTCGGCACATAAATACCCTTGAGCGCCAAAGGGTCGGTCCAATACTCCGGGGCGATTTCCATCACCACGTGGTACTGGTTCGCCGCGCGATACAGGGTCGCGACCTGGCGCTGGCCAAAGGCGTCGTACAGCGTCTGGTCGACCGCCGAGACACTCACCCCGAGGCGCGCCGCCGTGTCGCGATTGATCTGCACATTGGCCAACAGGCTGTTGTCCTGCTGGTCGGTATTGAGGTCGGTCAGTTGCGGCAATTTACGCAGCACCGCCACCACCTTGGGCACCCATTCATCCAGCGACTCCTGGTCATCGGCGGTCAGGGTGTATTGGTATTGCGCGCCACTTTGCCGGCCGCCCACGGTGATGTCCTGGGCCGACTGCAAATACAGCTTGGTGCCCGGCAGGTCGCCAAGGCTGTGGCGGATCTGGCCGATGATTTCAGTGGCGTTGTCGTTGCGCTCGCCCAGCGGCTTGAGCAGCACAAACATCTGTGCGCTGTTGACCGCCCCGCCACCCCCTCCGCCACCGCCGACAAACCCGGCCACGGTTTCGATGTTCGGGTTCTTCATCACCTTGCGGTTGATCTCGGTGAAGTCCTTTTGCATCGCCCCGTAGGAAATGCTCTGGTTCGCCAGGATGCTGCCCTGCAAGCGCCCGGTGTCTTCCTGGGGGAAAAAGCCCTTGGGCACCAGCACGTACAACACGCCGGCGAGCACGATCACCAGCACCGTCACAAAACCCATCAGCACCGTGTGGTCGATGACCCAACCGAGGGTGCGATCGTAGAAACGGTGAAAGCGTGAGTCCGGGTGTTCGTTGCCTTCGTGTACTTCCTTCGGTGCGCGCAGCAGTACGCTGGCGAGCATCGGCGTGACGGTGAGCGAGATCAGCATCGAGATCACGATGGCCACCGACAACGACACCGAAAACTCGCGGAACAGCCGCCCGACAATCCCGCCCATCAGCAGCAGCGGAATAAACACCGCCACCAGCGACACGCTGATGGTCAGCACCGTGAAACCCACCTCCTGGGCGCCGGCCAGCGCGGCCTCGACCCGGGTCTTGCCGCGCTCCAGGTGGCGCATGATGTTTTCCACCACCACAATCGCATCGTCCACCACAAAGCCGGTGGAAATGGTCAGCGCCATGAGGGACAGGTTATTCAGGCTGTAACCGAGGAAGTACATTGCGCCAAAGGTGCCGAGCAACGACAGTGGCACCACAATCGCCGGCACCAGGGTGCTGCGCCAGTCGCGGAAGAAGCCGAACGTCACCAGGGTCACCAAGAGGATCGACACCAGCAACGTGATCTCGACGTCATGCAGCGAGGCGCGAATGGTGGTGGTGCGGTCCATCAGCAAGTTGAGCTTGATCGTCGCCGGAATCGAGCTTTGCAGAAACGGCAGCGAGGCTTTCACCGCGTCCACCGTCTCGATCACGTTGGCGCCCGGCTGCTTGAACACCACCAGCAACACCGCCGGCTTGCCGTTGGACAGGCCGAAGTTGCGCAGGTCCTGCACGTCTTCGCGCACGTAGCCAAGGTCGGAAATATGGATCAGGTCGCCGTTGTGCGCCTTGACTACCAGCGGCCCGTAGTCTTCCTCGTTGAGCAACTGGTCGTTGGCGGCGATGCCGTAGTTGCGGTCGCCAATCGCCACGTTGCCCTTGGGCAAGTTGACGTTGGAGGCGTTGATCACCTGGCGCACCTGCTCCAGGCTGACGCCGTACTGGTTGAGTCGGTCGGGGTTCAACTCCACCCGCACCGCCGGCAGCGCGCCGCCGCCCACGGTCACGTCACCGACGCCGGTGGTTTGTAACAGCCGCTGCTCCAGCAGCGTCGAGGCCACGTCATACATCTGCCCCGGCGTGGCGCTGTCGGAGGTCAGGCTGATGATCAAAATCGGCGAATCCGCCGGGTTGACCTTGCGGTACGTCGGGTTGCCGGACAGGTCACTGGGCAGGTTGCTGCGCGCCGCATTGATCGCCGCCTGCACGTCGCGGGCGGCGCCGTCGATGTCGCGGTTCAGGTCGAACTGCAGGATGATCCGTGCCGAGCCGAGGCTGCTGGACGAAGTCATCTGCGTGACCCCGGCGATCTGCCCGAACTGGCGCTCCAGGGGCGTTGCCACTGAACTGGCGACCGTGGTGGGATCGGCGCCGGGCAACGAGGCACTGACGCTGATGGTCGGGAAGTCCACCTCCGGCAGCGGCGCCACCGGCAGCAGCATAAAGGCCAGCGCGCCAAACAGCGCGAGGCCGGCCGCCATCAACGTGGTTGCAATCGGGCGGCGAACGAACGGCGCGCTGAGGTTCATTGCCATCAGACCGCTTCAGCCGGCTGGCGACTGAAACGCTGCCCCAGGCCGTGCATGGCGAGGAAGATCACCGGCGTGGAAAACAGCGTCAGCAGCTGGCTCAACAGCAGCCCACCGATAATCGCGATGCCCAACGGGTGACGCAGCTCCGAGCCAATCCCGGTCCCCAGCGCCAGCGGCACCGCACCGAACAGCGACGCCATACTGGTCATCAGGATCGGGCGGAACCGCAACTCCGCCGCCTGGCGGATCGCAGCCGTCGGGCTCAGGCCGCCCTCGCGTAATAGCTCCAGGGCAAAGTCGACCATCATGATCCCGTTTTTCATCACGATGCCGATCAGCAGCACAATGCCGATCAAGCCGATAATGTCGAACTGCGTGCCGGTCACCAGCAGCGCCAACAAGGCCCCGAGCGCCGCCGACAGCAGCGTCGAAAGGATCGTCACCGGGTGCACGAAGCTCTCGTACAAAATCCCCAGCATCAGGTACACCACCACAATCGCCGCCACCACCAGGAACACCTGGTTCGACAACGACTGCTCGAACGTTGCCGCCGCGCCTTCCAGGTTAGCCTGCACCGACAGCGGCAAGCCGACCTTGGCCTCAATGTCCTTGAGCCGCGTCACGGCCGCGCCAAGGGTCTGGCCGGGGGCGAGGTTGAAGGACACGTCGGCATAGGGAAACTGGCCCAAACGGTTGATGGTCACGGGCGCACGCACCACCTGCATGGTCGCCATGCTCGACAGCGGCGCGACACCGCCGCCCGGAATATCCACGTACAAACCCGTGAGCAAGTCCGGCAAATTGCGCGGCGGGTGGTCGGTGGCGATCACCACGTGATACTGGTTGAGCTGGGTGTAGATAGTCGAAACCTGGCGCTGGCCAAACGCGTCGTACAGCACATCGTCGATCGCCTGGGGCGTGATGCCCAGTCGCGAGGCGGTAGCACGGTCAAAGGTCAGCTGGATCTGGTTGCCGAACTGCATCGCCTGGCTTTGCACATCGGTGAACATTGGGTCTTGCTTGATCGCCGCCAGCAGCTTGGTGGTCCAGGTTTCCAACTCGTCCGGGTCGGTGGCTTGCAGGCCCAGGCGGTAGCTGGTGGTGGACACCGTGGCGTCGAGCGTCAAGTCCTGCACCGAGTGCAGGTACAGGCGGATGCCAGCGTCGTCGGCATTGGCATCGGAGAGCCGGCGGATCACGTCGCTGGCGCTGTCGCGCTCGCCGCGCGGCTTGAGGTTGATCAGCAGGTTGCCCTGGTTGATGGTCGGGTTGGTCTGGTCGATACCCACGAAAGACGACAGGCTTTGCACCGCCGGGTCCTTGAGGATCCGGGCGGCGAGGCGTTGCTGTTCGGTCTGCATCTGCTGGAACGAAACCGTCGGCGCCGCCTGGGAAATGCCCTGGATCAGGCCGGTGTCCTGCTCGGGGAAAAAGCCCTTGGGCATGATCACCAGAATCAACAGGGTCAGCGCAGCGGTCAGTGCTATCGAGATCAGCGTCAGCGTGCGGTGTGCCAACACCCAATCCAGGCCACGCACGTAGTGGGTATTGATGCGGTCGAAGAAATCCGCACGGCGCGCCTCGTGCTTATTCTTGAGCATCCGCGCGCACATCATTGGCGTGAGAGTCAGCGAAATGAAGGCTGAAATAACGATGGTCACGGCCACGGTCATGGCGAATTCGCGGAACAGCCGGCCGACCACATCGCCCATGAACAGCAGCGGGATCATCACTGCAATCAGCGCAATCGACAGCGAAATAATCGTGAACCCGATCTGCTCCGAGCCCTTGAGCGCCGCCTCCAGCGGTGAGTCGTCGGCCTCGATATAACGCGTGATGTTTTCGATCATCACGATCGCGTCATCCACCACAAACCCGATGGCGATGGTCAGCGCCATCAGCGTCAGGTTGTTCAGCGAGAAGCCCAACGCATAGGCCACCGCCAGGGTGCCCACCAGCGTCAGCGGAATGGTGACGGCGGGAATGATCGTGGCGGGCACGTTGCGCAGGAACGCGAAAATCACGATCACCACCAGCGCGATGGCCATGGCCAGTTCGTACTGCACATCAGTGACCGAGGCGCGGATGGTTTGGGTGCGGTCGGTGAGCACATCGACCTTCAAGGTGCCCGGCAAACTCGCCCGCAGCTTGGGCAGCAATTGCTGCACACGGTCAACCACTTGGATCACGTTGGCGCCGGGCTGGCGCTGGATATTCAGCACAATCGACGGCGTGCTGTTGGTCCACGCGGCCTGGCGCGGGTTCTCCGGGCCCTGGGTGGAGCTGGCGATCTGCGACAGGCGAATGGGGGCGCCATTTTTATAGGCGATCACCAGGTCGCGGTATTCCTCGGCCGATTGCAGCTGGTCGTTGGCGCCAATCGAATATGCCTGGAACTTGCCGTCGATGTTGCCCTTGGCCTGGTTGACGTTGGCCGTGCCGAGGGAGGTGCGCAGGTCATCGATGGACAGGCCCAGGCTGTTGAGCGCCGAGGTGTTCGCCTCGACCCGCACCGCCGGGCGCTGGCCGCCGCTGATGGTCACCAGGCCGACGCCAGTGATCTGCGAGATCTTCTGCGCCAGGCGTGTGTCGGCCAGGTCTTCGACCTTGGTCAGCGGCAATACATCGGAGGTCAGGGACAGGGTCAGCACCGGCGCATCCGCCGGGTTGACCTTGCTGTACACCGGCGGGTACGGCAGGTTGGCCGGCAAGAAGGTACCCGCGGCGTTGATCGCGGCCTGCACTTCCTGCTCCGCCACGTCCAGGGACAACGACAGGTCAAATTGCAGGGTCACCACCGAGGCGCCGTCGGAGCTGGTGGAGTTCATCGATTTAAGGCCCGGCATCTCGCCGAGCTGGCGCTCCAGCGGCGCGGTAATGGAAGAACTGACCACGTCCGGGCTGGCGCCGGGGTACTGGGTGAACACCTGGATGGTCGGGTAATCCACCTCCGGTAATGCCGACACCGACAGCAGGTGATACCCCAACAGGCCGAGCAACAGCACCGCGACCATCATCAAGGTGGTGGCCACAGGGCGTTCGATAAAGGGCCGCGAAATGTTCATGCTCGGCAGCTCCTCACTGGGCGACGACCTTCACAGCCGATCCGTCATCCAGTTTGTCGGCGCCTTCGGTGATCACCTGCTCGCCCGGTTTGACCGCGTTTTCGAGTACTGCCGAGACATCGCCCATGGACGGGCCGGTTTTGATAGTGCGCAGGCTGGCCTTGTCGCCATTCACCACGAACACGAAATCTCCCTTGCTGCCATGCTGGATCGCCCGGGTGGGCACCACGGCAACCTGAGTCAAGGTGTCGGCTTTCAGGCGCGTATTGACGAACTGATTGGGAAAAAGCGCATTGCCCGAATCATCGAACTGCGCCTTGACCTTGATCGTGCCGGTGGTGGTGTCTACCTGGTTATCCAGGGCCAACAGGCTGCCAGTGGCCAGCAAGGCCTTTTTATTGCGGTCGTAGGCCAATACCGTCACGGCGCCACGGCCCAGGGCCTGGTTGATAGCGCCCAGGTCGTCCTCGGGCACGGCGAACACCACCGTGGCCGGGTTCATCTGGGTAATCACCACGATGCCGGTGGTACTGGTGGTGGTGACGTAGTTGCCCGGGTCTACCAGGCGCAGGCCCACCACACCGTCGACCGGCGAGGTGATGGTGCAGTAGCTGAGTTGCACTTCAAGGTTCTGCACATTGCCCTGGTCGGCGGCCACAGTGCCCAGTTGTTGCTGGACCAAAGAGGCCTGGGTGTCGACAGTTTGCTGGCTGGTGGAGCCGGCCTTGACCAGTTCGCGATAGCGCGCCAAATCGCGCTGGGCATTGCTCAACACGGCCTGGTCGTGGGCCAGGGTGCCCTTGGCCACCGCCAGTTGGGCCTTGAGAGCACGGTCATCGATCCGCGCGATCACCTGGCCCTTAGTGACGTGCTGGCCTTCCTTGAACTCCACGCTGCTGAGGATCCCATCGACCTGGCTGACCACGGTCACGCTGCGCGTCGGGGTGACGGTGCCGAGGGCATCGATGTACACCGGCACGTCCTGCAACACCACCGGCACCACGGCGACCGGTTCGCCGGTGGCGGGCGGCCTGCCTTTATGCCCACCCGCGAAGAAGTGCAAACCCAAGGCAATCAACAACGCTACCAGTAACAACGTGCCAACTGCCCAGGCGAACGTACGTCGTCTGCTTTTCTCCACGGTTTTTCTCTCGAACGCCGAAATCAGGATGGAGCGATCGCACCCTTTGGCTGATCGCTGCCCTGAACTCTAGCAGCGCGTTCGACGTGTGCCTGTACGACCGTGAATACGTTCAGCATCAAGACAGACATAGTCAGCCGCAGCCCCCGAGGCACGGGGGCCGCGTACCGATCATCAACGATAGCTGTAGGCCGTCAGCGCCGTACGGTCAATGTGCTGTTCCAGGCGTTTGAGCGCTACGTCCATCGGGCACAGCAAACCTGCCTGGGTGCGAACACAGCCTTCGCCGCTGGCAAGGTCTGCATGCAAGGGCGGCTGCGCCGTGGCCAGTGGTGCCAACTGGCGGATCTGGTCCAGGGATTGCGCCTCGAACGCCACCCGCAGGAAATAGCGCCCGGTCTTAAGCTGCTTGTAGCGTTCGAATTGCAGGCTGCCTACCGGCGGAATGTTGCCTTCGAGGTAGTCGCCCAGGGCCCAGCGAAAACCCAGCATCGTACGCAGGTAGGAGATGTTGGTGTCGTGGGCGACCAGTAGGGTAAACCGCGCGTCCGGCGGGTTACCCAAGGCATCATTGACGGCCTGGGGAGTGCCCTGTTTGAGGGCCAGGGAAATCTGATTCATCAACTGCGAGCCGCCACGGCTGGCGATGTAGAGGCTGTCGTTGATGAAGTCGTACTTGGCCTTGGTCAACGTGGTCAATTGCGCCACCTGCGCTGGCGTGACGCCTTGGCCGAACGCAACCTGGTCCAAGGGCAGGCCTTCGCTGTATTCCAGGCGGAAGGTTTCCCCAAGATTGGCTTCAAGACTCAAGCCTTTGATTGCCACACGACCCTCTTCATCTTCGACCAATTGCCAGGGTTGGTCGCGGTATTGGCACGCTGTGGCCTCAGCGCAAATGACGTTGCGCAACTGCTGTTCGGCGCCGCGGTAGCGGGCCTGGGCGCCAGCAACACTGCCGCCCATGCGCGCGAGCACACTGTCTTCGGCGCGCTGGGGATCGAGGCGGGCAAACGGCATTTTATCGGCCTGGAACAACGCGTCCTTGTCGCCCTGCACCACGCTCGGTTGCAAGCCGCATCCGGGGAACAGGCCGTCGAGCAACGCCGTGGCGGTGGCCTGGGTCCGTTGCAAGGGGCTGGCGCGCACAAATACTTCGCCAGGGGCCGGGCAGCCGTTGGGCAACAAGCCCGCAGCGCGCAGCACCTGGCCACGGTAGCGACCCATTTCCACCGCCGCCGCGTAGCCATGGCCGGTCAGGTGTCCGTCTGGCACCGACCACTTCGGCAACTCGCGGCCGGTGACCTTGGCCAGTTTCGCACTGTCGGTGGGCGGTCGCACGCCATGGCGGCTGACCTGCACCACCTTGTCCAGCACAAAACCGTCGGCGGGCGCGGCCTGCACCGAATGCACCGAGACCACGCCCAGCAATAACAAAGGGATGACGCGTGTGAGAAAAGACAACATACAAGCATCCTGTTTCGGGTGAACGTACGAGCCATTCCCGCTCATGGCAAACGGGAATGGCCGCGCAGGGTCAAGGGTAGCGGTAAGCCGTCAGCGCCGAGCGGTCAATTGCATGGCCCGTGCGTTCGACGAATTGCGCGATCGGGCACAGGGTGCCGACAGCGGTGTGTTGGCAGCCAGGCTGATCGAAGTCCACCTGCAACGGCGGGTGCGCTGCGTCCAAGGGCTGCAGCGCGCGGATCTGGTCCATGCCCTGGGTAATGAACCGCGTGCGGACAAAACGCTCACCGGTCTGGCTGTCGCGGTACCGTTCAAACGCCAGTGTGCCGGTGGGCGGGATATTGCCCGGTTGGTACTCGCCAAGCTGCCAGGTAAAGCCGAGCATGGTGCGCAGGTGCGAGATATTCGTGTCGTGGGCCACCAGCATCAACAGGCGCGCGGGCGGCGGGTTGCCCAGTGGGTCATTTTTTTCCAGCACCGTGCCCTGCTCCAGGGCCAGCACAATCTGGTTCATCAACTGCGAACCCCCACGGCTGGCAATGTAGGCCGTGTCATTGATGAAGTCGTATTTGGCCCTGTGCAAGCGCCCCAGTGCCGAGACTTGTGCTGCATCCTTGGCGTGACCAAAGGCCACGTCGGCCAGGGGCATGCCTTCGCTGTATTGCAGGCGAATGGTCTCGGCCATGGACGAGGCCTTGTCCAGGCCTTTGATCTTGAAGCGCCCGCCATCGCCTTCCTTCAGTGCCCAAGGCGTATCGAAGAACGGGCAGGCTTTGCCGGTTTCGCACACAGCGTCTTTCAGGCGTTCCAGGTCCGGTCGCAAGCGCTCCTGGGCCGCTTGAAGAGTGCCGCCGAGGGCTTCAAGTATCTGCGCCTTGGCAATGACCGGGTCGAGTTTGGCGAAGGGCATTTCATCAGTCTGGAACAACGGGTCAGGCTTGGTCCGCGCCCGGGCCTTTTCGCCACAACCGGGGAACATGCCGTCCAGCAGCGCGGCGGCGGTGGCGCGGGTGCGCTGCTTGGGGCTGGCGACGGCGACCACACTCCCAGGTGGCGGGCAGCCGTTAGCCAGCAGTCCCGCAGTGCGGTAATGGGCCGCCTGCCAGGCGCCCATCTGGCTGGCCGCCAGGTAGCCATGGCCGGTCAGTTCGCCGTCCTGCACCAGCCACGGCGTCCAGTCGCGGCCCGTGGCCTGCACCAGCTTGTCGGTGTCGGTGGGCGAGCGCACGCCATGGCGGCTGACCTGCACGGCTTTTTCCAGCACATAGTGGCTGTTTTCGGCGGCCTGAAGGCCCGCACACAGCGTGAGCAAGACGATGGCCAGGCCCGTTCGTTTGAATACGGTCATGCGCAGTCTCCCTTGATCAGAATTCATATTTGAAACCCAGGCGATAACGCGCCTGGCGCTGGTCGGTGTTCTTGTCGACGTACACGTCGGCGACTTCCAGGTACGGCGTAAATTGTTTGTTGACCTTGTACTCAAACAACACCTTATTGCTGTAGTTAGTCTTGGTGCCGTCAAACACGACTTGGTCGCTGTAAATTTGTTTGCGGCCGACACCTACCGACAACGGCCCAAATTTGTATTTGGCACCCAACTCAATCACATTATCTTTTTTATCCTCCTTGCCCGACGCGTCGTAGTTAGTGAGCTTGTAGTAATAGCCCGGCGTAATGGAGAACTTTTCAGTGAGGGCGTAAGAAACTTTCAACGAGGGTTTATAGGACTTTTTGTCCTTGGCCACGGCATACGTGAACTTGGGCTTGACCTTCCAGTGCGGCCCCAGCTTGTGGCTGTACTTGACCTTGGCCTTGAGTTCGTCCTTGGTCAGGCGCGAAAACGCCTTGCCGGGCTGGCCGTCCTTGTCGGGCGCGGTGTTCATCACCGACTCGAACGAGAACGCCAGCCCATTGTCGAGTGCCTGGGTGAGCATGACTTTGTCTTTATGCTCGCGATCGACTTCCGAATACTGATGTTGGTAATCAAGTTCCAGGGCCTGGACGGTGGTAGAGGCTACCATCACACCGATCAACGAGATCCGCCTGATGGCTTTCTTGTTAGGGTTAACGCTCATTTTTTTCATCTTCGCACCTGTTATTTTTATTTTTAATGTCAAGACAACTTCCCACGACGGCTTTCCAGACGCGCAGACGTACTCCTTGTTGCTCACTCGGATTGTTCTGAAACAAGGGTTTATCAGTCAGTTAAAGGCTTGGCCAACGCATGCCGTTGCCGGCGGTAAACCTGCCCGGAAAACAGCGCGGTCATCAGTACCGAGACCAGTGAGGCACCGATCCAGAACAGCGACAAAGTATGGAAGTCGTACAGCTTGCTGCCGTCTGCGGCCAGGGTGGTGCCGTGCTCGATCAGCACACCGGTAAGAATTTCACCCGCCGCCGCCCCCGCATAACTGGCGATCCCGATCATGCCCAGTGCCGCACCGGCAGCGCTTTTGGCGGCGATGTCCACGGCCATCAAACCGCCGAGGAAACACAGCAATGCGCCCATGGACAAGCCAAACAGCATCATCGCCGCCGCGTCCAGCCAGTAATGGCCACCCGGCAGGAACAACATCATCCCCAGGGAGGCACTGTTCATCAGGCCAAACAGAACCGCCAGGCCATGGCGCCGGCCACTGAAGAAACGGTCGGAGATCAGCCCGCTCAACCCTGTGCCGACAATCCCGAATACGCCGGTAATGGAGATCAGCGCCGAGGCCGACAGCGTGGTGTAGCCCTTGGCGTTCTCAAGGAAAAACACGCCCCAGGAAATCACTGCATAACGGCCGATGTACATCAGGCACGACGCCAGCGCCAGCAACCACAGCGCCGGGTTCTTCAGCAGCGCCAGTTGTGCGCCCCATTTGCCGAGGGTCTTGGAGACCATTTCGGTACGGCCGCCGTCGACTTCGGCAAAGCCTGCGCTTTGCGGCGAGTCGGCCATGAACAAGTAAATCAGCAACATACCCAGCAACCCCATCGCGGTGGCCAGCCAGTAACCGTATTGCCAACCCCAGGTCACGATCATCGCCGCGACCGCAATGTAGGTCAGTGCTTCGCCGAGGCTGTGGGCAATCGACCAGAAGCCATAGAACGTGCCCCGCTCCTTGTCCGAATACCAGCGCGACAGCGAGACCACGCACGGCCCCACACCCATGGATTGGGCCCAACCGTTGATCCCCCAGGCGATGGTCAGGATCACGGCGTTGGTGGTCAGGCCCATGCACGCATTGACCACTGCGCTGATCAACAAGCCAAGCATCATGAAGCGTCGCACATTGGCGTGGTCCGCCAGGAAGCCATTGACCAGCTTGCCCACGGCATAGGTGAAAAACAGCGCCGAGCCGATCATGCCCAGTTGCGTCGGGCTGAGGATGTTCTGGGCCACCATTGCAGGCTTGGCAACGTTGAAGGAAAGCCTGCACACGTAGAACAGCGCATAGCTCAAGGACATGGATAAAAAGGTCAGCCAGCGTGCGCGGCGAAACCTGCGGCCATCGGGGTCGTCGACACCGGGCCTGGCCGGTGCGGCATGGAACAGTTGCAGGATGGATCTCATGGCGGACAGTCTCCTATTGTTATTATTAGCTGTACGTTGAAGCGAGACTCAGGCCTCCAGTGACGGGCCGATCAGGCCAGCCAGTTGCGGGTAGACCTGAGGGCTGGCCACCAGCAGTGGGTTGCCACTGAGCAAGCCATCGCCCCGCAGGAAATCACTGCAGCGCCCACCGGCCTCACTGACCAGCACCAGCCCTGCTGCACAGTCCCAACTGTTGATATGGGTTTCGTAGTAGCCCACCAGCCGGCCGGCCGCGACATAGGCAATCATCAAGGCGCCGGAGCCGTTGCGGATGAACATGCCGCCGCTCTCCAGCAACCCGCAAAGAAACGGAATGAAGTGCTCTTTGCCACGTCGGTGGGAAGTGCCAACGCCGGTCACGCCGTAGCGAATATCCGCGGCCTGGCTGACACGAATCGGCGTGTCGTTGACGTAGGCGCCCAGGCCACGGCAGGCGTGGAAAAGTTCGTTATGGTTGGCGTCCGCTACTGCACCCAGCCAGGGCTGGCCGTCCACCAACAAGCCGATGGACACACAC
This sequence comes from Pseudomonas sp. Bout1, assembly GCF_034314165.1. Taxonomy (GTDB): domain Bacteria; phylum Pseudomonadota; class Gammaproteobacteria; order Pseudomonadales; family Pseudomonadaceae; genus Aquipseudomonas. Next base: position 5,199,840 of record NZ_JAVIWK010000001.1, read on the forward strand.
CAGGTGTGCAGGCCGTTGACGAAGCAACTGGTGCCGTCGATCGGGTCTACCACCCATACGCAGCGGGCCTGCAATCCGTCGGCGCCGCCCTCCTCGCCGACAAACCCGTCCGCGGGGAACTGCTCGGCCAGACGCGCCTTGATAAACACCTCCAGTTCCCGGTCAGCGACGCTGACGACGTCCTGGGGTACCGAATCCTTGTGCTCAACGTTCAACTGCTCGCGCTGACGGTAATACGCCATACCGCGTTGGGCCGCCTCACTGGCGACCTCACGTGCCAAGGCATACCGTGCTGCCAGCTCATCCAGGTCCGATAACGTCTGTGCCTGACTCATAAACCCAACCTCTAAACGCTGATTGCACACGTGTGCAATCATCCTGGAAAAAAAAGTGAAGGCAAGCCCTTTGCGAAGGCCAACCGATCACCGATTACTGCTCATACAACACGAAATAAATTTTCTCTTCAAGTAGGTTATGAAATTTTATTTCTGAATTAGCGTACTGCCGCGCTCAATCAACGTCACCGGCACCGGCTCAAACTGCGCGATCCGCATGAAATTCTCGCCGCGGGCCACAATCGCATTCACCGCCCGTTGCGCCAACTGCACACTGTCTTGACGCACAGTGGTCAGGTCGTAGGCCAGTTGCGAGGCTTGGGCGATGTCGTCAAACCCGATCACCTGCACCTGTTGCGGCACTTGTATGTTCAAGGTGAAGCGCAGCGCATCGAGTGCGCCCAGGGCCAACATATCGGTCGCACAAAAGATTCCATCGGGACCCTCGCCCTGGCTGAACAACGCCAGCAATGCCTGGATTCCGCCCTGGTAGCCCGGGGTTTCATTGAACACCGTCTGCGCTTCGAGGCCGTCTTCGGCCAAGCGTTCGGCAAACCCCAACCAGCGCTCCCGGCTACTGAAGTTATGCTCGCCCTGGCCAATGAACGCCAGGCGCCGGGCACCACCCTTCAACAGCGCCTCGGCCGCCATTCGCCCGCCGGCCCGGTTATCACTGCCGACGACTTCAGCGCCGGCCAGCTCATGGCCACGGTTGATCATGGCCACGGGAATCTGCCGGTCCAGGTAGTGCTGGACCACCGACAAGGGTGGCGAGGCCGAGGTCAGGATCACCCCGGCAATCTGGTAACTCAGCAAGGCGTGCAACGACTGCTCAAGCTGCTGCGGATCGTCGGCATTCATCAGCAACGGCATCAAGCCGCGACGGCTCAGGCTATGGGCGATGGGGCTCAAGAGGCTGGCGCGAAAGGCGCTGTCAAAACCGGCGGTGACCACGCCGACAAAGTTACTGCTGCCCTTGTTCATGGTGCGGGCGATCATGTTGACCTGATAACCCAGGGCCTTGGCTGCGGCCATTACTTTTTCGCGGGTAGCAGGGGCCACGCTGGCGCCGGCGGTAAACGTACGCGAGACCGCCGACCGGGACACACCGGCATGCCGGGCCACATCAAGGGAGGTAATCACGTTTTTGTCAGAAGCGTCCATGGTCAACCCGCCCACTGCGAAAGAGGCGTTACGTTAATGGCAAACGCACCTCAAGGAAAGCGCGCAACGGTGCATTCTTGAGGCCCGCGCAAAGCCGGTGCTACCATGCCCCACCGCCTGTCTTGGCAAGGAACCTCCCGGTCTATGAGCACCATTCGCGAGCGCAACAAAGAACTGATCCTGCGGGCTGCCAGTGAGGAGTTTGCCGACAAGGGCTTCGCCGCGACCAAAACCAGCGACATCGCCGCCAAGGCCGGGCTGCCCAAGCCCAACGTTTACTACTACTTCAAGTCCAAGGACAACCTCTACCGCGAGGTGCTCGAGAGCATTATCGAGCCGATCCTGGCCGCCTCCACGCCGTTCAATCCTGACGGCGACCCCAAGGAAGTGTTAAGCGGGTACATCCGCTCAAAAATCTGCATCTCGCGGGATTTGCCGTTCGCCTCGAAAGTGTTCGCCAGCGAAATCATGCACGGCGCCCCGCACCTGAGTGCCGAGCAGGTGGAACAGCTGAACGCCCAGGCCAAGCACAACATCAACTGCATCCAGAGCTGGGTGGACCGGGGGCTGATCGCACCGATCGACCCCAATCACCTGATGTTCAGCATCTGGGCGGCAACACAGACGTACGCAGATTTTGACTGGCAGATTTCGGCGGTGACCGGGAAGGCCCGGCTGGATGAGGCGGATTACGAGGCGGCGGCGCAGACGATTATCCGGTTGGTGTTGAAGGGGTGTGAGCCGGACTGATAGACCGTGGTGTAGTCATCGCAGGCAACTGGATTTGTGCCGGACACAGAATGTATGAACGACAGAGGTCCCCTGTGGGAGCGGGCTTGCCCGCGATAGCTATCTCCCGGACACATCCCGCCAAAATCTGGAACACCCCTTAAAACATTCCCATCTAGCCTTTCAGAACTCACTTCTGCAAAGGGGCAACGGAATGCCTGATCTACCCGCTTCATCTCGTCTACGCACAGGCCGCTATGACGAACCCAACCGAATTTATCTTCTGACCAGCAACACACTGCATCGCGAACCCATATTCAGCGACTTCAAGCTAGGCAGACTGGTGGTGCAGCAATTCAGAATTGCGCAAAGCCAGCGATTGGCAACCTCACTCGCCTGGGTAGTGATGCCCGATCATTTCCACTGGTTGATTTCGCTGGAAAACGGTTCGTTGGCTGACCTGATGCGCCAAGTCAAATCCAAAAGTACTCGAGTCGTGAATGCCGTTGGCGGGCGAAAAGGGCGTCTTTGGCAACCAGGTTTCCATGATCATGCCGTGCGGCGCGAAGAAAACCTTGAGGGCATAGCTCGGTACATCGTGGCCAACCCCTTGAGGGCGGGGCTGGTGAAAAAATATGGCGACTACCCACTGTGGGATGCGATCTGGCTTTGACTGGAGACCGAGTTGCCGCCATCGCGGGCAAGCCCGCTCCCACATTTTGATTTGTGAATACATTCAACTGTGGGAGCTGGCTTGCCTGCGATGACTATCCATCAGTCACTTCAAATCAGGCAGTTACCCCCGCATCCGCCCACAACCCCTGCCCCTCGATGGCACTGATCGCGCACTGCTCGTCAATATCCGACGTATCACCACTGATCCCGATCGCCCCCAGCACCACGCCAGCCTGATCCCGAATCAATACCCCGCCCGGTGCCGGCACCACGCTGCCCTGCCCAAAACTGTTCAACGCCGCAATAAACGCCGGCCGCTGTTGCGCATCCAGCGCCAGCAATCGCGAGCCCTTGCCCAGGGCAATCGCCCCCCAAGCCTTGCCGATCGCGATCTGCGGGCGCAACAGGCTTGCGCCATCTTCACGCTGCAACGTAATCAAATGCCCGCCGCTGTCGAGCACCGCGATGGTCAGCGGTGCCGACGAAATGGTGCGGCCTGCCGCAATGGCGTGGCTGGCCAGGTTGACTGCGACTTTCAAGGTTAAAGCGCTCATGGGTGCCGTCCTTATCTTGTTATGGGGAAAGCCGTGGGGCTCTGTTTGATCAGAAGCCGGATCCAACAAATAGAACACAATAGATTTATTTTTTGTATACAATATTTCGAAACATACGCTCCACATGTCGAAAAAACCTTATCCAGGAGCCTTCCGACGAACGTAAAGGCCAGCCAAGAAAATGGATTGACCTGCCCCGCTCGCCGTGAATACACTTCGGACAAACACCACTTGTATACAATTACAAAACGCAAGAGGCACCAAAACCATGAGCAAAATGAGAGCAATCGAAGCCGCCGTCCTGGTGATGCGCCGTGAAGGGGTCGATACCGCCTTCGGTATCCCGGGCGCCGCGATCAACCCGCTGTATTCGGCCTTGCAGAAGGTCGGTGGCATCGATCACGTCCTTGCTCGCCACGTTGAAGGCGCCTCGCACATGGCCGAGGGCTACACCCGCACCAAGGCCGGCAATATCGGCGTGTGCATCGGCACATCGGGCCCGGCGGGCACCGACATGGTCACCGGCCTGTACAGCGCCTGGGCCGACTCGATCCCGATCCTGTGCATCACCGGCCAGGCGCCGCGTGCACGGATGCACAAGGAAGACTTCCAGGCTGTCGACATCACCAGCATCGTCAAGCCGGTGACCAAGTGGGCGACCATGGTCATGGAGCCCGGCCAGGTGCCGTATGCCTTCCAGAAAGCCTTTTATGAGATGCGCTCCGGCCGCCCTGGCCCAGTGCTGATCGACCTGCCGTTCGACGTGCAAATGGCCGAGATCGAATTCGACATCGACGCCTACCAGCCGCTGCCCCTGGCCAAGCCGTTGGCGACCCGCATCCAGGTGGAAAAAGCCCTGGCACTGCTGGACCAGGCTGAACGCCCATTGCTGGTGAGCGGTGGCGGCGTGATCAACGCCGACGCCAGCGAACTGTTGGTGGAGTTCGCCGAGTTGACCGGCATCCCGGTGATCCCGACCCTGATGGGCTGGGGCACGATCCCGGACGATCACCCACTGATGGTGGGCATGGTCGGCCTGCAAACGTCCCACCGTTATGGCAACGCGACACTGCTCAAATCGGACGTGGTGCTGGGCATCGGCAACCGCTGGGCCAACCGCCATACCGGTTCGGTGGAGGTGTACACCGAGGGCCGAAAATTCATTCACGTGGACATCGAGCCGACGCAAATCGGCCGTGTATTTACGCCGGACCTGGGCATCGTTTCCGACGCCGGTTCTGCCCTGACGATGTTCATTGAAGTGGCCCGCGAGTGGAAAGCCGCTGGCAAACTCAAGGACCGCAGCGCCTGGCTGCACGATTGCCAGCAACGCAAGGCCACCCTGCACCGCAAGACCCACTTCGACAACGTGCCGGTCAAGCCGCAACGGGTGTACGAGGAGATGAACCAGGTGTTCGGCAAAGACACCTGCTACGTCAGCACCATTGGCCTGTCGCAGATTGCCGGCGCACAGTTCCTGCACGTCTATAAACCCCGCCACTGGATCAACTGTGGCCAGGCCGGCCCGTTGGGCTGGACCATTCCGGCGGCGCTGGGTGTGGTCAAGGCAGATCCGACCCGCAAAGTCGTGGCGCTGTCGGGCGACTATGACTTCCAGTTCATGATCGAAGAGCTGGCGGTGGGCGCGCAGTTCAAGCTGCCGTACATCCACGTGGTAGTGAACAACTCCTACCTGGGGTTGATCCGCCAGGCCCAGCGCGGGTTTGAAATGGACTACTGCGTGCAGCTGTCCTTCGACAACCTCAATGCGCCGGAACTCAACGGGTATGGCGTCGACCACGTAGCCGTCGCCGAAGGCCTGGGTTGCAAGGCCCTGCGGGTGTTCGAGCCGGGCCAGATCCAGCCTGCACTGCGCAAGGCTCTGGAAATGATCGAAGAATTCAAGGTTCCGGTGATCGTTGAGATTATTCTGGAGCGGGTGACCAATATTTCCATGGGCACCGAAATCAACGCCGTCAACGAATTCGAAGACCTGGCATTGGTGGGCAACGACGCACCGACCGCCATCTCACTGCTCGATTAAGGAGAACCCCATGCCGCGTTTTGCCGCCAACCTGTCCATGCTGTTTACCGAACAGGACTTTCTTGCCCGTTTCAAAGCCGCCGCCGACGCGGGCTTCAGTGGCGTGGAATACCTGTTTCCCTATGAATTCAGCTCGGCTGAAATCAAGGCGCAACTCGATGCCCACGGCCTGTCCCAAGTGCTGTTCAACCTGCCGGCCGGTGACTGGGCCAAGGGCGAACGCGGCCTGGCGTGCCACCCGGATCGGGTCGAGGAGTTCCGCGCCGGGGTCAACCTGGCCATCGTCTACGCCCAGGTACTGGGCAATACCCAGATCAACTGCCTGGCGGGGATTCGGCCTGCCGGTGTGGATGACGCGACGCTTGAAAAAACCTTCGTCGCCAACCTCAAGTACGCCGCCGACAAGCTGCAGGCGGTGGGCATCAAGCTGGTGATGGAAGCCATCAACACCCGCGACATTCCGGGTTTCTACCTGAACAACACGGCGCAGGCCCTGTCGATTCGCGAGCAGGTGGGCAGTGCCAACCTGTTCCTGCAATACGACATCTATCACATGCAAATCATGGAAGGCGACCTGGCCCGCACCATGGCTGCGCACCTGGGTGAGATCAACCACATCCAGCTGGCAGACAACCCGGGGCGCAACGAGCCGGGCACCGGTGAGATCAACTACCGCTTCCTGTTCGAACATTTGGACCGCATTGGTTATCAGGGTTGGGTCGGCTGTGAGTACAAGCCGTTGACCACCACCGAAGCGGGTTTGGGTTGGTTGAAAACCCATAACGCGATCTAACCCACAACACAGAACCCAATGTGAAAGCAGGGCTTGTGTGGGAGCTGGCTTGCCTGAGATGCAGGCAACTCGGTCTCTCAGTTAAACCGAGGTGATGCCATCGCAGGCAAGCCAGCTCCCACAAAAAGCAGCTCTCACATCGAATAAAGAGAGGATTTTCGTCATGGCTAAAATCGGATTTATCGGCACCGGCATCATGGGCCAACCCATGGCCGCCAACCTGCAAAAGGCTGGTCACCAACTGTTCCTGTCCGAGCACCACGGCAAGGCCCCGGCCGAGCTGATCAACGCGGGCGCGGTGGCCCTGGCCAACCCGCAGCAAGTGGCCCAGGAAGCCGAGTTCATCATCGTCATGGTGCCCGACACCCCGCAGGTCGACGATGTGCTGTTCCGCGCCGACGGCGTTGCCGCAGGCCTGGGGCCGAACAAAGTGGTGATCGACATGAGCTCGATCTCGCCGACCGCCACCAAGGCGTTCGCCGCGAAGATCAACGAGACCGGCGCGCGCTACCTCGACGCTCCGGTGTCGGGCGGCGAAGTAGGTGCCAAGGCCGGCACCCTGAGCATCATGATCGGCGGCGACCCGCACACCTTCGAACGCGCCCTGGCGCTGTTCCAGGCCATGGGCAAGAACATCACCCTGGTGGGCGGCAATGGCGATGGCCAGACCGCCAAGGTGGCCAACCAGATCATCGTTGCGCTGAACATCCAGGCGGTGGCCGAAGCGCTGCTGTTCGCCTCGAAAAACGGCGCAGACCCGGCCAAGGTGCGTGAAGCGCTGATGGGTGGTTTTGCCTCCTCGAAAATCCTCGAAGTGCATGGCGAGCGGATGATCAAAGGCACCTTCGACCCGGGCTTTCGCATCAACCTGCACCAGAAGGATTTGAACCTGGCGTTGGCGGGTGCCAAGGAGCTGGGGATCAACCTGCCGAACACCGCTGGCACCCAACAGGTGTTCAGCACCTGCACCGCCATCGGCGGCGGCAACTGGGACCACTCGGCGCTGATCAAGGGCCTGGAACATATGGCGAATTTTTCGATTCGCGATAAATAACCCCTGCCCTTCCCTGTAGGAGCCGGCTTGCCGGCGATGAGGCCAGCAGCTTCACCGCCAGCCTTCAGGCCGCCATCGCCGGCAAGCCGGCTCCTACAGTTTTTGCATTGCCTCTAATAACAAGAACCCCCGGGAGCCCGCTTATGTCGGTCGATCCGCAACACCTGCTTCGCGAGCTGTTTGCCACAGCCATCGACGCCGCCCACCCCCGGCAAGTCCTCGAACCTTATCTGCCCGCCGACCGCAGCGGCCGCGTCATCGTGATCGGCGCCGGCAAAGCCGCCGCCGCCATGGCGCTGGTGGTGGAAAACTGCTGGCAAGGCGAAGTCACCGGCCTGGTGGTCACCCGTTACGGCCACGGTGCGCCCTGCAAGAAAATCGAAGTGGTCGAAGCCGCGCACCCGGTGCCGGATGCCGCAGGCCAAGCCGTGGCCAAGCGTGTGCTGGAGCTGATCAGCAACCTGGGCGAAGACGACCGGGTGATCTTTCTGCTGTCTGGCGGTGGCTCTGCGCTGCTTGCCCTGCCGGCCGCGGGCATCACCCTGGCGGACAAGCAAACAATCAACAAAGCCCTGCTCAAATCCGGCGCCACCATTGGCGAGATGAACTGCGTGCGCAAGCACCTCTCGGCAATCAAGGGTGGCCGCCTGGCCCGGGCCAGCTGGCCGGCCACGGTCTATACCTATGCGATTTCCGATGTGCCGGGCGACCAGGCCACCGTCATCGCGTCAGGGCCTACCGTCGGCGATCCGAGTACTTCGCAACAGGCGCTGGCAATCCTCAAGCGCTACCAGATTGAAATCCCGGCATCGGTACGCAGTTGGCTGCAAAGCCCGGAGTCGGAAACCGTCAAGCCCGGCGACCCGGTCCTCGCCCGCAGCCACTTCCAGCTGATCGCCCGCCCACAGCAATCGCTGGAAGCGGTGGCGGTAAAAGTCCGCCAGGCCGGTTTCAGCCCGCTGATCCTCGGCGACCTGGAAGGTGAAGCCCGCGACGTGGCCAAGGTGCATGCCGGCATCGCCCGGCAGATCATCCAGCACGGCCAGCCGCTGGCGGCGCCTTGCGTGATCATTTCCGGCGGCGAAACCACCGTGACGGTGCGCGGCAATGGCCGTGGCGGGCGCAATGCCGAATTCCTCCTTAGCCTCACCGACAGCCTCAAGGGCCTGCCCGGCGTCTACGCCCTGGCCGGTGACACCGACGGCATCGACGGCTCCGAAGACAATGCCGGCGCGATCATGACGCCCACCAGCTACGCCCGCGCCGAGGCCATGGGTTTGAGCGCCAGTGATGAGCTGGACAACAACAATGGCTATGGCTATTTCGCGGCCCTCGACGGGTTGATCATCACCGAGCCGACCCGCACCAACGTCAACGATTTTCGCGCCATTCTGATTCTTGAAAGCCCTGAAAGAGAGTCCCCTGAACATGACGCCTGACAAGAAGGTCAAAATCCTCGCCACGCTGGGCCCGGCCACCGACAGCATCGACGACATCCGCGAGCTGGTGGAAGCCGGGGTGAACATCTTCCGCCTGAACTTCAGCCATGGCGATCACGCCGACCATGCCCAGCGCTACCAGTGGATTCGCCAGGTGGAGCGCCAGCTGAACTACCCACTTGGCATCCTGATGGACCTGCAAGGGCCGAAACTGCGGGTTGGACGTTTTGCCGAGGGCAAGGTGCAACTGATTCGCGGCCAGGCCCTGCGCCTGGACCTGGACCCAACGCCCGGCGACCAACGGCGAGTCAACCTGCCGCACCCGGAAATCATCGCGGCCCTGCAGCCCGGCATGGACCTGTTGCTGGACGACGGCAAGCTGCGCCTGCGGGTGATCACCAAGCACGCCGACGCCATCGACACCACCGTGCTCAACGGCGGCGAACTGTCGGACCGCAAAGGCGTTAACGTACCCCAGGCGTTGCTGGAACTCAGCCCGCTGACGGCCAAGGATCGCCGCGACCTGAGCTTCGGCCTGGAGCTGGGTGTGGACTGGGTCGCACTGTCGTTTGTGCAACGCCCGGAAGATATCCGTGAAGCCCGCGAGTTGATCGGCGACAAGGCGTTCCTGATGGCCAAGATCGAGAAGCCGTCGGCAGTGAAACACCTGCGGGAAATCGCCGAACTGAGCGACGCGATCATGGTCGCCAGAGGGGATCTGGGTGTGGAAGTGCCGGCGGAAAGCGTGCCGCAAATCCAGAAGGACATCATTGGGATCTGCCGCCAATTGGGCAAACCGGTGGTGGTGGCCACGCAGATGCTCGAATCCATGCGCTTCTCCCCGGCGCCGACCCGTGCCGAAGTCACCGACGTGGCCAATGCGGTGGCTGAAGGTGCGGACGCGGTGATGCTCTCGGCGGAAACTGCTTCCGGTGAATACCCGCTGGAAGCTGTGCTGATGATGAGCAAGATCATTCGCCAGGTGGAAAACGGCCCGGACTATCAAACCCAGCTGGACGTCAGCCGGCCCAAGGCGGATGCCACGGTGTCGGACGCCATCAGCTGCGCGATTCGCCGTATCAGCAGCATCCTGCCGGTGGCGGTGCTGGTGAACTACAGCGAATCCGGCACCTCCAGCCTGCGGGCCGCACGGGAACGGCCGGCAGTGCCGATCCTGAACCTGACGCCGAACCTGTCCACGGCGCGGCGCCTGAGCCTGGCGTGGGGCGTGCACTCGGTGGTGAATGACCGGCTGCGGCAGGTGGATGAGGTGTGCTCCACGGCGCTGGAGATTGCCCAGGCCCAAGGCATGGCGCAGCGTGGGGATACGCTGGTGATTACCGCTGGCGTGCCGTTCGGGCAGCCGGGGTCGACCAATTCGCTGCGTATCGAGACGTTGATCTAGCGCCTGTAAGGGCCTCATCGCGGGCAAGCCCGGCTCCCACATTTTGATTTGTGAACCCCTTCAAATGTGGGAGCTGGCTTGCCTGCGATTGGGGGCAACTCGGTCCCTCAGACTCACCTACCATGCCCAACCAACCCTGCCCCGACTGGGCCGAAGCCCTGCTCAACGGCTTCAGCCAAATATTCCTGCAGCGCCACCCGCTGTGTGGCCTGCTCTGCCTGCTGGCGATCCTGATCGGCGCCCCGGCCCTGCTCGGCGGCGCACTGCTGGGCGGCGTCGCCGGCTTGCTGACCGCCCAACGCCGCGGCTATCCCAAGGCCGAGCGCCAGGCTGGCCTCTATAGCTACAACGGCATTCTGCTCGGTTTGCTGATCAGCCAGCACTTCACTTGGTCGGCACTCTTGCCACCGTTGATCCTCGCGTGCGGCGGACTCAGTGCGATCCTCACCCGCCAGTGGCTCAAACGCGCCGCCAAACCTGATGACCTGCCTGCCTACACTGCGCCCTTTGTGGTACTCGGCTGGCTGCTGCTCGGCACATCCACACCCGCCGCCTTTGCCGCCAGCGAACCTGACACCTGGGCGCTGCTCTGCGCGCCCTTCACAGGCCTTGCCCAAGTCATCCTGCTGAACCAACCCCTGGCCGGCCTGTTGATCGCCCTCGGCTTGCTGCTCGCCAGCCGCCGCGCCGCAGGGTGGGCGCTGGCCGGCGCCAGCCTGGGTGTGCTGGTCGCCCTGCTGATGGACGAACCCGCCAGCGCCCTCCTCGGCCTGCACAGCTATAACCCGGCGCTGGCAGCCCTGGCCCTCAGCCAGCATCGCCGCCAACCCTGGCTGCCGCTGACAGGTATTCTGCTGGCGATCATCCTCACCCCGGGCTTCACCGGCCTGAACCTGCCCGCGTTGACCGCTCCGTTTATCCTCGCCACCTGGCTGGTGCGCGCCGGCCATCGGGTGATGCACAAAGCCCGCATGGACAGCCCGTTCGAATCCCCCTAGGCTTCGCTGATCTTCGATTCAGGCGACTTCCATGGACAGCAACAAGCACTGGCGTGAACGTCTCTACGTCATGGTTTTCCAAAGCGACACCCCGGCCGGTCGACGCTTCGACAGCACCTTGCTGCTGATCATCCTCGCCAGCCTGGTGATTGTGATCCTCGACAGCATCCAGGCGGTCCACGACAACTACGCGAATGTGCTGGCCTATATCGAGTGGGGCTTTACCATCATCTTCGCCATCGAGTACGGGCTGCGGCTGTATTGCTCGCCCAAGCCGTTGCGCTACGCCTTCAGCTTTTATGGGCTGGTGGATTTACTGGCGATCGTGCCCGGGATTTTGGCGCTGTATTACAGCGACGCGCAGTACCTGCTGATTATCCGGATCATCCGGATGCTGCGGATCTTTCGCGTACTCAAGTTGAGCCCCTATTTGAAACAGGCTAATTACCTGATGTCGGCGCTGCGGGGCAGCAAGCAGAAGATCGTGGTGTTCTTGCTCAGCGTCTGCACCCTGGTCACGGTGTTCGGCACCTTGATGTACGTCATCGAGGGCCCGGAACATGGCTTTACCAGCATTCCCAAGGGCATCTACTGGGCGATCGTCACCCTGACCACCGTGGGCTTTGGCGATATCGTGCCGAAAACCCCGCTGGGCCAGGTGATTTCGTCGCTGGTGATGATCACCGGTTACTCGATCATCGCCGTGCCCACCGGGATCTTTACGGCCGAGCTGGCCAACGCCATGCGTGGCGAGCAACTGCAAACGGATTGCCCCGTGTGCAAGAAAGACAGCCATGAGCCCAATGCTGCGTTCTGCTCGCGTTGTGGCAATGGGCTTTTCAAGAAAGTGGAATAAGCAAAGTCCTTTTTAATCTTTAAGCGACTATGCACCCCCGGCTATAGTCGCTGGCATATTGCCCCTACATCGTCGACAACCTTCTCGAACAACAAGGAATGAGCAGTGAAAAAACTCGTTAGCGCCTCTCTCCTGGCCGCCGGCCTCGCACTGGCGGGCGCGGTCCAGGCCGCCCCGGTTACCCTGCTCAACGTCTCCTACGACGTGATGCGCGACTTCTACAAAGACTACAACGCCGCCTTCCAGAAGCACTGGGCGGCCGAGCATCCGGACGACAAGCTGACCCTGCAGATGTCTTTCGGTGGTTCGAGCAAACAGGCGCGCTCGGTGATCGACGGCCTGCCGGCTGACGTGATCACCATGAACATGGCCACCGACATCAACGCCCTGGCAGACAACGGCAAACTGGTGCCGGACAACTGGGTCACCCGCCTGCCGAACAACAGCGCGCCGTTCACCTCGGCCACGGTGTTTATCGTGCGCAAAGGCAACCCGAAAGCCCTGAAAGACTGGCCGGATCTGCTCAAGGATGGCGTGCAGGTCATCGTGCCCAACCCGAAAACCTCCGGTAACGGCCGCTACACCTACCTGTCGGCCTGGGGTTATGTGCTGAAAAATGGCGGTGACGAGGAGAAAGCCAAGAAGTTCGTCGGCGACCTGTTCAAACACGCGCCCGTGCTGGACACCGGTGGCCGTGCCGCCACCACCACGTTCATGACCAACCAGATCGGCGACGTGCTGGTAACGTTTGAGAACGAAGCGGAAATGATCGCCCGTGAATTCGGCCGTGATCAGTTCGAAGTGATCTACCCAAGCGTCTCCGCTGAAGCCGAGCCGCCGGTGTCTGTGGTCGACAAGGTTGTCGAGAAGAAAGGCACCCGCGTGGCTGCCGAGGAATACCTGAAGTACCTGTGGTCGCCGGAAGGCCAGGAAATTGCCGCCAACAACTACCTGCGTCCACGTGACCCGAAAGTGCTGGCCAAATACACCGACCGTTTCCCGAAAGTCGACTTCCTGTCGGTCGAGAAGACCTTTGGTGACTGGCGCACCGTGCAGAAGACCCACTTCAATGATGGCGGGGTTTTTGACCAGATCTATTCCGGTCAATAAACCGCTCTAAGTGTAGGAACTGGCTTGCCGGCGATAGCATCACCTCTGTGTAACTGATACACCGAGGTGCCCGCATCGCCGGCAAGCCAGCTCCTACATTTGTTTGAGTGCCGTTACATCGGCGGTGTCACGCCATCCTTACCCGCAGAAATTGCCTGGGCCGTCACGCTCCCGTCCACGTCCTTCGCCGCAAACATCACCACCTTCACCCCCGGCTTGAGCAAGCTGCGATCACCCGGTTCCAGGTTGACGATCGGCACATCTTCCGGCACCACGATCTTCTGCTCGCCGCCCTTGTACTTCACGGTCAACGTGCGGCCATTGCTCACCACCAGGTCACCCACGGTGCCGTTGGTCATGCTGCTGCCTTCCTTCAGGTCGAACGCCCGGTGCCCGTCGCCGGTACCGGCCATGGCCGGTGGAAACACGTGCACTTCCAGCGCCGTCAGGGTGCCATCGGCATTGGGCATGGCCGCCGAACCGATATAACTGCCAGGCTTGATGTCTTCAATCCTGGCCAGGGTAACGGCGCGCACCAGGGTGTCCTTGGTCAGGTGCACGGTGACGTCTTCACCGCTCTTTACCTTGACGTGCATCGCATCGCCGTCCATCGCGGTGATTGCGCCCCGCACGCCCACGCGTGGGGCATCCTGGGCCTGGGCAACGCCCACGGTCATCAGTGCGGCCAGGCTTGAGGCCAGGAACATTTTGTTGAATGTTGTCTTCATGGCAGTCGATTTCCTGTTTTTGCAGTTGTGACTGAATGTATCATCGACCATCAGCCCGAACGTTAACGTTTCAGTCATTAATTCCCGGCATGAGTGCTATCACGGTAAACGGCCTACTCCCCTCCTGGCCCAATCATTATTCTCGCTCGCCTTTCCTTCGCTTTTATGAGAACGCCATGAACGCCACGCCCCACGCTACAAACACCATGACCCGAGGCATGGTGATGCTGTTTGCGTTCTGTTGCGGCGCCATCGTCGCCAACATCTACTACGCGCAACCGATCATCGAGCTGATCGCCCCGGACATCGGCCTCACACCGGCCATGGCCAGCCTGATCGTGTCCCTGACCCAGATCGGCTATGCACTGGGCCTGTTCTTCCTGGTGCCATTGGGCGACCTGCTGGAAAACCGCCGGCTGATGATCATCACCACCGTGGTGGCCATCGCCAGCCTGCTGGGTGCGGCGTTCACCGAACAGCCGAACCTGTTCCTGCTGGTGTCGCTGCTGATCGGCTTCAGTTCAGTGTCGGTACAAATCCTGATTCCGCTGGCAGCGCACCTGGCGCCGGCTGAATCCCGTGGCCGGGTGGTCGGCAGCATCATGGGCGGTTTGCTGCTGGGTATCCTGCTGGCGCGGCCCGTGTCCAGCGTGGTGGCAGACCACTTTGGCTGGCGCGCAATGTTCATGGCGGCCGCCGCACTGATGGCGTTCATCAGCGTGGTGTTGATGCTGACTATCCCCAAGCGCCAACCGGATCACTCCGCCAGTTACCGCCAGTTGCTGGGCTCGCTGGGCACCTTGCTGCGTCGCCAACCCGTACTGCGCCAGCGGGCGTTTTACCAGGGCTGCATGTTCGCCACCTTCAGCCTGTTCTGGACCGCTGCCCCGCTGGAGTTGTCCCGCAACCATGGCCTGAGCCAAAGCCAGATCGCCCTGTTTGCCCTGGTGGGTGCCTTGGGCGCCATCGCCGCGCCCATTGCCGGGCGCCTGGCGGATGCCGGTCACACCCATCGCGCTTCATTGCTGGCGATGTTGTTTGCCGCACTGAGCTTCCTGCCGGCCTTCGTGCACCCGCTGTACAGCGTGATCGGCCTGGCGGTGACCGGCGTGGTCCTGGACTTCTGCGTGCAGATGAACATGGTCCTTGGCCAGCGCGCCATCTACGCCCTCGACGCCAACAGCCGCAGCCGGCTGAACGCGCTCTACATGACCAGCATCTTCATCGGCGGCGCCTTCGGCTCGGCGATTGCCAGCAGCGTGTATGAACATGGCGGCTGGCTGGGCGTTATGCTGGTGGGCAGCGCATTCCCGCTGGTGGCGTTATTGCGCTTCCTGAGTGCATCGCGGCAAGTGGCAGTTGCAACCGCCTGATCAAGCTTACAACCGCACCAGTTTCTCCAAAGCCGCATCCGCCAGAAATGACGAGCGGCTTTTCACTTTATGCTCGCGCACGTAACGGTCGATACGCTGGATCACATAGCCGGGCAACGTCACGTTGACCTTCTCGGTCTTGTCCAGATACGGCGAGATATCGAGTTCCAACATGCCCCAGCCCATGCCCGCGTATTCCTCATGATCGTGGTGGGCGGCCACCGACGTTGGCATCGGAATCACCCGGCCTTCTGCCGCGATCTCCTGCAACAAGATGTGCGCCACTTCAACCTTGCTCCGGCCTGAATAAAAGTAACTCTAGAGTTATCTTTACTCAGGCACAGAATTCGCGGGTCTGACTGACGGCTGTTTTACTGGATGTTTGAAAGCAAGGGATGCGGCCGTTAAGCGACGGCCAATAGCTGAATGCAAGAGAACCCGCGAGCGTCGCTGGCTGAAGACTCAGCAGCGCTCGAATAGCATGCGCGGCGATGTTCAAGGCAAGGTGCTGCCCTGGGCACTGATGGTGCCCGGCACCAAAACTGAAGAGTCGCCGCTGGGTTCGCTCAAGCAAAAAACTATCAGGAGCCGGGTTCGCCGCCGGGTCCCGGTTGGCCGAAGCCAGCAGCACCAGCACGGTATCTCCAGCCTCCAGAATCCTGTCACCGATTGTGCAGCGCCTGGCCACAAATCGCCGGGTGTTTTGCACTGGCGAATCGTAGCGGGCTACCTCCTCTACCAACGCACCGGCGAGGGTGGGCGTGCGCTGAATTTCTTCAAGCAGCCCAGGCCGTCGATGCAGTGCAACCAGCGTATTGCCGATCAACCCCGCGCTGGCTTCGCAGGTCTGTGAGAGCAGCCCGATCAGGTTCGCGATCAGTGCCTCAGGGTCTTGCCACTCGCTGGCTTCGTAGCGGCGGCGGATGTGGGCCCGCAACGTTGTGTCCTCCAACACTGCGCTGAAGACTTCCCGCAGCCGGCTCGCACCGGCATTGGCATCACGCAGCCGGGCGTCACTGCTGAGGGGCGAAAGGCAGGCAACAAAGTCCCGCGTCAGCCCAGCGACTTCTTGCAGATGTTCGCGAGGAACGCCCAACAGCGACGCGATCACCGACACGGGAAACGTAAACATGAACAGGTTCAGGTTATCGACGGGCCCGATGGCCTGCGCCACAACATCCGCAATGTTCACCGTGGCCAGCGCCGGCTCGATTATCGCCCTGGGGCACCGATGACCTGCGCCATCATTCATACGCATCAACGCTGCAAAAACCCGTCCCGCTGCGCTGCCTGCAATAGACGAAGGCACTGGTTCATGCAACGGACGCACACGACAATCAGGATGCGCCAGAACGGCCTCGACCCTTCTGGCAGTGCTGGCTATCCATAAGCCGAGACCTTCATCGAACAGCAGTTCGTCGTGGCGCCTCAGGCGTGCGTAATAATCATAGGGGTCTTGATGGGTCGCGGCTTCCAGCGGTGTCATTTCATACGTCCTGTGCAATAGAAGCGCTACTATCGGCCACCGCCCATGGCAACGATTCGTTCAGGAACGAAGTATGAATGCTCACAACGATGACTCTGCCATTTCCAAGGTAGCCGGTGCGATTGCTGAACCGGCGAGGACCAAAATGCTCTGCGCGCTGATGGACGGCCATGCGCGCACGAGCACTGAGATGGCGGTGATTGCCCAAGTCAGTGCTTCCACCGCCAGCGCCCACCTGTCCAGGCTCAAGAAAGACGGGCTGGTCAAACTGCACACCCAAGGCCGGCATCGCTACTACAGCCTGGCGGGCCCGCATATCGCGCTGGTGATTGAGGCGTTGATGGTGATCAGCCAAAACGCCTCAAGCACGTTTGTTGCAACCACGCCCAGCCGATTGCAGTTCGCCCGGACCTGCTACGACCACATGGCCGGGACGTTGGCAGTACGGCTGCATGACCATTTCATCGAGTCTGGCTGGCTGATCGGCGACGGAACCTACCAACTCACAGCCGACGGCGAAAAAGCGATGTCTGAATTGGGTATTGATGTGGACGTGCTTCGCGCCCAGCGGCGTCGTTTTGCGTGTTCGTGCCTGGACTGGAGCATGCGCCGCCCGCACCTGGCCGGCGCGTTGGGAGCGGCTTTGCTGCACAGCATCATCAACCGCAAATGGGTCACCCAGGACCTGGATAGCCGAGCCCTTGGGCTAACCCCCAAGGGACGCAAGGAACTGGCTTGCCGATTCGGGATTGAAGCGAGCACGTAGAGCGCACGCCAGGCCTGGCCCCGCCTTGTTATTTAACCGACAAACCGACCACATCTGAGGGTTTTACCAGGCGGGTGCTTTTAACAAGGAAGTCCGTGCGGCGGTTTCCGGTGAGGTCCACACCCACGAAGAATCGATCACTCTGGTGATTGTATTTCACCACCGTATCGCCAATACGGCCGGTATAGGTATCTACCAGTCGCAAAGATACGTTGGCCTCGGCCTTCAAGGCGCGCAGGTCTATCCGGTCTCTGCCACTCACAAAGTCCATGATCATGTCCGGGTTGTCATAGTGTGAGTCACTGGCGGCCGTATAGATGAACGTGTTCGCACCACCCACCCCCCAAAGCGTGTCGCCGCCTGCGCCGCCGATGATGTCGTTGTTGACACTGTTGCCAATCATCAGGTCGTTACCGGAGCCGCCGATGCCGCTCTCTACGGTGGTGTTTCTGTCGATCACAACATTGTCTAGCTGGCCCCCCACGCTGGAGGCGGCCCCAGCACGCAGGTCGACTCTCTGGGCTTGTTTAAACCCGGAAAAGTCCAACGTGTCGTAACCGTGGGAGTCTTTTACGGTAAACCTTGGGGCACCGCTCCCGGGTACCAGACTCATGGCCGGATTGCAGGTGTTGGAGTTGAAGCCGTAGACAGTGTCGAAGTTGAATTCGTCGGGTTCTGGCGTTACCTCTGCCTCGGGTCCCGGCTCCGGTGTTAGTTCTGGATTCGTCACTGCCGGATTGGAGGGCCCACCGGTTAAAACGTCGCCCCGCCGAACAGCCCCGTGGCTTTTGATGAATACGTCGGCGATGCCGTTACCCATCACGTCAAGGCTAAGGCTGCCCTGGCCGGTTGAAGGGTTGTGACTGAGGATTATCTCACCCGGCCGACCGGTAAAACGCTCCACGACATCCAGACTATTAAGGTTGGCCTTTTTAAGCACGCCCGAGAGGTCAATCTTGTCCGTGCCACTGGTGAAATCAAGAATTTCGTCCGGCCACTTGAGGGTGGATTCATCGACCTCGTCGTAGACAAAAACGTCTTCGCCGCCGCCGCCCGTTAATTTATCTGCGCCGCCACCGCCCTTGATCCTGTTGCCCATTTGATTGCCAATCACCACATCGTTACCGGCCCCACCGATGCCGTTTTCCACGGCAACCCCCTTGGCGATGGCGACATTCCCTCGCAGCCCTCCCACATCGGAGAACGCTTCAGCGTTGAGGTTGATCAACTGGTGCTGGTGAAAGCCCGAAAAGTCCAACGTATCATTGCCGCCTCCATCCCAGACGGTAAATACCGGCTCATCCCTTGGCGAGTTGAGACTCAAGTGCTTACGATCAGTATTGGAGTTGAAGCCATAAGTAGTATCCGTGTTGCGCGTCTGCAGATTGGAACCGTAGAGTTTCTGAATAGCCGCAATATCATCCTTCATAGGCACTGACGGTTGGTTCCATTTAAAATCATGAGCAGCTTGTTTGGTTTCAGACCAGTAGCTCATGACACTATTAGCCTTAGTGTCCTGTACATAGGCTGAACATTCATAGGTAGTCGCACTTTCGTAATCTGCCGGATGGTCAAGGCCCAGCGCGTGCCCCAACTCATGAATGACCACCCTTGAAAAGTTATCTCCCTGGCGTGGATTAGAGGCATTTCTGGTTCCGATTGTTGCTGTAACATCGCCGTAATATTCATTAGGAAGTCCCGCCAACCCATCGTTAGTGTTGGGGTCTGCAATGATATTTAATGAACCGTCCACACCGGTGGCGTTCTCTTTAAACTTGATATTGGTCACGTCCGACCAGGCTTGCAAGGCCATGCGAATGGACACTTTCTGTTGCGTAGAAAAGCGTTCATCCATTGTAAAGGACAAATCAATTTTCCCATCGCCGTTACGGTCGTGATGGCGAAAGCCTCCGCGTAAAAGTTGCGTGGCCGCTTGATCCGTTGTGAAAGAAGGTTTTACGTCAGAATGTCGGGTGTGAGAATCAGCAAAGAAAGCAGCAACTTTAATACAACAATATCCTTTCGAAATATAATATATCAGCCTATGGAAAGACTTATCGACACGGCCAATTCCTATTCCGCCGCCGAACTAAAATCCCACATGAAAAAACATCACACAAGACCCTATATTATTTCCGATTAAATATTGAAACTTCAGAATTCCAACACTTATAAAGCACATATAAAGTTGCTAAAAATTCATGGACCTGGACGTTTGGCTACAGCACCCGGCCGTCCCAGGCAACCGTCACATGCCGCGGCAACTCCCGCCGATGCTGCAACAACCACGCATCCAGCGTGTGCCCCACATGGGTCAGCACCCCCAATTGCGCGCCCACCTCCTCAATGCACTGCAAGGCCAGCGTCAGGTCATTGTGATTGCGCGGTGCCTGCGGTTGCGGCGGCATCGAGCAATCAAGCACCAGCACATCCAGCGGCTCGCGTTGCAGCCAGTCGCGGGTGGCGGGCGGCAGGCCGACGGTGTCGGTGAGGTAGGCGATACGCCGCCCCTCGCCCTCCAGCAAATAACCCAGCGTAGGCTTGGAATGCAGCAGCGGTAATGCCGTGACGTTCAGCTCACCAAACCGGCGGGTTTCAAACTCGCCGAACGGCTGGCTGAAATCCAGGATGCCGGGGTGCTTGTACAGGTCCGACAAACCTTCGGGATCCACCGGCCCATGCACCGGGATCACCAGCCCTTGCCCCCAGCGCAAATGCAGCAAACCTTGCGCATGGTCGGCGTGGTAGTGAGTCTGAAGAATCCCGGTGAAACTGCGCGGCGGGAAACGCTCGGTGAGGTCGGGCAAGCCGCTGTCGATTAACCAACGCTGGTCGCCGCACTCGATCAACGCGCTGCACGGGCGGCGGCGCAGGCTCTGGTCACTGCGCGCCAGGCCACAGGCGGCGCACTCACAGCCATACACCGGGACTTGCCGTGCATCGCCGGTGCCCAGCAGCGTCAGGCGCATGCCGGTTGCCCATCGAGGCAGCCCAGCAGGCGCTCGACCGTGTGTTCCAGTTGGCCGGAGTTGTCGAGCAGCAAGACATCTGGCGCAGTGCTCAAGCCTTCAGCGAACCGCGCATTGCGCGCCAGCCGCAGATCAATATCGGCCAGGGATTCACGGCCGCGCGCCAGCAAACGCTGGCGCAAAACACCTTGGTCCACGGTCAGCAACACCACCAGCAGGTTGGGGTAACGCAGCCGGGTTTGCGCCAGATGGCCGCGAGAGCCGTTGACCAGCACGTCGTGCCCCGCCGCCAGCCACTCATCGATTTCCCGGGGGATGCCATAGGACAACCCGTTGGCGTGCCAGCTGAGGGTAAACGCGCCCTCGGCCTCCATCGCGGCAAACTGCGCCGGGCTCACGCCCTGCGCGGCTTCCCCTACCGCTTCCGCCGAACGGGTGATGACCCGCCGCACAATGCGGCAGCCACGCTCGGCCAAACGTGGGCGTGCGGCATCCAGCAGGCTGTCCTTGCCCGAACCCGATGGCCCGATGAGATAGATCAACCTGCCCGCCATCAAAACACCCTCTTCGCTTGTCGCCAGACTTGTTGGACCACTGGCAGTCCGTCGCGGCTCTTGGCTTGCACCAGGTCGGCCCGCAGGCCCATGGCGATTTCACCGCGATCGCTCAGGCCCGCGGCTTGTGCGGGCGCCAGGCTGATCATCTTGACCGCCCGCGAAAGGTCGCCGCCGTCTTGTTGATCGGCCAGCACGAACGCCGCCTGCAACAGGCTGGCCGGGTAGTAGTCACTGGAAAGTATATCCAGCAATCCCTCGGCAGCCAGGCCGGCGGCGGCCACATTACCCGAGTGGGACCCGCCACGCACCACGTTCGGCGCGCCCATCAGAACTTTCATGTTCAGTGCCTGGCAGCCGCGCGCCGCTTCCAGGGTGGTCGGGAATTCGGCGATGGTCATGCCGTAGCGCGCCGACTCCTCGACGTGCGCCAACGTTGCATCGTCATGGCTGGCCACCGACAGGCCGCGTTCCAGGCAATGCTCGACGATCGCGGCGCGGTAGCGGTCGCTGTACTCCTTCGAGTTGGCCATTTGCAGCACGATGAACGCGTCCATGGTCTCGTCGTTCAGGTGGTACTTGCCCATGTAGTACTCACGGTACTTGGATTCGAGCACGAACTGGCGCTGGCCCGGCGAATGGTCCATCACCGACACCAGGCGCACCAGCGGGTTTTCCACCAGGTCGCGGAACACGCTCAATGTGTCCGGGTGGCACAGCTCGCACCGCAGGTGCAGGTGGTGCTCGGCACGGGTCAGCCCAGCGGCTTCGGCCGAGGCGATGGCGTCGAGCATTGCCGGCAGTTTTTTCATGCGGTTGCCCTTGGGATTCACATCGCCGATGGACACCGCGTCGAACACCGTGGTGATGCCCGCCGCGATGATCTGCGCGTCATGGCTGAGTACCGCCGAGGTCGACGGCCAGTCTACGC
Organism: Pseudomonas sp. Bout1; assembly: GCF_034314165.1. Lineage (GTDB taxonomy): Bacteria > Pseudomonadota > Gammaproteobacteria > Pseudomonadales > Pseudomonadaceae > Aquipseudomonas. Next base: position 5,221,803 of record NZ_JAVIWK010000001.1, read on the forward strand.
CTGGGCGCGGGGTCATGTGTTTTTCCAGGTTGTCGGTGTGCAGTTCCACCAGGCCGGGCAGCAGGAAATCACCGCCCAGGTCCTGCGCCTGAGGCAACTGGCTGCGGCCTTCGGCGATGTCGACGATCAGCCCGTCGCGCAGCACCACGCTGCCAAGGAACATCCGGTCAGCCATCACAAGTTGAGCATTACTGAGGATCTGTTCAGCGGGCATGGGCGTACTCCTCTTGGGCAACAGGCGCGGGGGTCATGTCGAAATGGCGGTCGGCGACCGCTTCACGGGCGGCGCGGTCGTGGAAGATGCCAATCAGCGCCGCACCGGCGGCCTTGGCTTCGTTCATCAGTTCCAGCACCACCTGGCGGTTGCTGTCGTCGAGGGACGCGGTAGGTTCGTCCATCAGCATCACCGGCCAGGCCACCATAAAGCCGCGGGCGATGTTGACCCGCTGCTGCTCGCCGCCGGAGAACGTACCGGGCGCCAACTGCCACAGGCGTTGAGGGATGTGCAGGCGCGTCAGCAGATGTTCGGCGCGTGACTGTGCATTGGCCTTCGACCAGCCACGGGCCAGGGCGGGCTCCATCACCACATCCAGGCAAACCACACGCGGGATCACCCGCAAAAATTGGCTGACGTAACCCAAGGTCTGCTGGCGAACCTGCAGAATGTCACGCGGCTGGGCGCCGACCAGCTCCAGCCACTCACCCGCATGCTGCACACGGATGCTGCCGCCCGCCGGTAGGTAGTTACCGTACAGGGTGCGCAGCAGCGTGCTTTTACCCGCGCCGGACTGGCCGTGCAGCACCAGGCATTCGCCGCCTTTCACGCTGAATTCCACCCCGCGCAGCACGTTCAGCACCACGCCGTTCTGCTGGTGCAAGGTGAAGGTTTTCGAGAGGTCTCGGACCTCGATCAAGGCATTCATCATGGCTGCAATACCGAAGACACCAGCAGTTGAGAGTAAGGGTGCTGTGGATCGTCGAGGATCTGGTCCGTCAGCCCGGTTTCCACCACCCGCGACCGGCGCATCACCATCAGGCGGTCAGCCAGCAAGCGCGCCACAGCGAGGTCGTGGGTCACGATCACCACCGCCAAATCCAGCTCGCGCACCAGGCCGCGCAGCAGGTCGAGCAAGCGCGCCTGCACCGACACGTCCAGGCCGCCGGTGGGTTCGTCCATAAACACAAGGCGCGGGCTGGAGACCAGGTTGCGGGCGATTTGCAGGCGCTGTTGCATGCCGCCGGAGAAGGTCCGGGGCAAGTCGTCGATACGCTGCGGGTCGATTTCCACCTGGCCCAGCCAGTCGATCCCGGCGCCGCGCAGTTGCTCATAATTGCGTACGCCCTGGGCCATCAGGCGCTCGCCGATGTTGGCGCCGGCAGAGACGCCCATGCGCAAACCGTCCCGTGGGTTTTGCTCGACGAAGCCCCATTCGGTGCGCAGCAGAGTTCGGCGTTCGGCTTCGCTGGCGCTGTACAGGTCCAGCCACTCGCCGTCCTTGCCGCGATAGCCGATGTGCCCGGCCTGCGGCGGCAAGCGCCCACTGAGCAACGAGAGCAAGGTGGACTTGCCCGAGCCGGACTCGCCGACGATCCCCAGCACTTCGCCGGGGTACAAATCGAAGCTGACGCCTTGGCAGCCCTTCTCTTCGCCGTATAACAACGACAGGTCACGCACGTGCAAAAGAGGCTGGCTCACTGGTTGTTCTCCTTCACCCGTTGGGCGCAGTACCAGGTGTCGGAACACACAAAACTCTGGGTACCGGCATCGTCCAGAATCAGCTCATCGAGGAACGATTCATGGCTGCCGCAGATCGCGCAGTTGTGTTCCCACTTCTGCACTTCGAACGGGTGGTCTTCAAAGTCCAGGCTGGTGACCTGGGTGTACGGCGGCACCGCGTATAAGCGCTTTTCGCGGCCGGCACCGAACAGCATCAACGCCGGGCTCATGTCGAGTTTGGGGTTGTCGAATTTCGGGATGGGCGATGGGTCCATCACGTAGCGTTCATCCACCATCACCGGGTAGGCGTAGCTGGTGGCGATATGGCCAAAGGTCGCGATGTCTTCGTAAAGCTTTACATGCATCACGCCGTAGTCATTGAGGGCGTGCATGGTGCGGGTCTCGGTTTCCGACGGCTCGATAAAGCGCAGCGGCTCCGGGATCGGTACCTGGTAGACCATGATCTGGTTGGCCTGCAACGGGGTCTCCGGGATGCGGTGGCGGGTCTGGATCACCGTGGCGTCCGGGGTGCTTTCAGTGGTGGCGACGCCCGCGGTACGCGCGAAAAAGCGGCGGATCGACACGGCGTTGGTGGTGTCGTCGGCGCCCTGGTCAATGACCTTGAGCACGTCATCAGCCCCCAGAATCGCGGCGGTCAGTTGCATGCCGCCGGTGCCCCAACCGTAAGGCAGCGGCATCTCGCGGCCACCGAACGGCACCTGGTAACCGGGGATCGCCACGGCCTTGAGCAAGGCGCGGCGGATCATGCGTTTGGTCTGCTCATCCAGGTAGGCGAAGTTGTACGCCGGGTCGCGCGCGGGCGCTTGAGTCAGGTCATTCATGGCGGGTGCCCTCGGCCGGTTGGCGCAGTTTGCGGATCAGTTCCAGCTCGGACTGGAAGTCCACGTAGTGAGGCAATTTGAGGTGGGAAACAAAGCCCGCCGCCTCGACGTTGTCGCAGTGCGACAGCACGAATTCTTCTTGCTGGGCCGGCGAGACGATCTCTTCGTTGAACTCGTTGGCGCGTAGCGAGCGGTCCACCAGCGCCATGCCCATGGCCTTGCGCTCGGCATGCCCGAAGGCCAGGCCGTAGCCGCGCGTGAACTGCGCCAGCTCGGTGGCCGAACCGACGAACTGGTTGACCATCTCGCACTCGGTGACTTCGATGCTGCCCAGGCAAACCGGGAAACCCAGTTCTTCAGGGTCGATCCACACCTCCACATCGCCGATGCGAATCTCGCCGGCGAACGGGTGGTTGCGGCCGTAACCGCGTTGGGTCGAGTAACCCAGCGCCAGCAGGAAACCTTCATCACCACGGGCCAGGGCTTGCAGGCGCTGGGCGCGGTTGGCCGGGTACTCCAGCGGGTCGCGGGTGATGTCGGCGACGCTGGCGGTGTCGTCGGATTCGTTCTTGATCAGGCCTTCCTTGGCCAACAAGCCGAGCACCCGTGGGCACGGTTCAAGGGTGGCATCCGGCGTGGTTTGCGGGCCAGGGTATTCACCGTCGGCCAGCAGCGCGAAGTCCAGCAGGCGATGGGTGTAGTCGAAGGTCGGGCCCAGCAATTGCCCGCCCGGTACATCCTTGAAGGTGGCCGACAAACGCCGACTGAGCACCATCTGCGCCGTATCGATCGGCAGGCTCGGGCTGAAGCGCGGCAACGTGGTGCGGTAGGCCCGCAGCAGGAAGATCGCTTCCACCAGGTCCCCAGCCGCCTGCTTGATCGCCAGTGCGGCCAACTCGGTGTCGTACAGCGAGCCTTCGCTCATCACCCGGGCGACCGCCAGCGGCAGTTGCTCGCGGATCTGCTCCACGCCAAGTTCTGGAATGGAAGTATCGCCCCGGCGTTTTTTTGCCAGCAGGCGGTGGGCATTGTCGATGGCCTGTTCGCCACCCTTGACGGCTACGTACATCAGGCACGCTCCTGTGCAATTCGGGTACTGCGTGGCAGGCCGATCAGGTGATGGCCGGCGGCGAACAACACGTCCAGGCCACGGGGGAAGGTTTCGCGACGTTCACGTTCCAGCCAGAACGCCTGGGGCACCGGCACGTTGACCTGGCGCTGGGTCTTGATCCCCGGGCCGCGCCAGTTCAAGCCGCGACCGGCCTCCAGGTCGGTCAACTGGACCAGCAAAGTGCAGGACTGATCCGGGTAGCGGTCGTTGCCGTGGTCGAATCCGCTGAGGTCGAGCAGGTCCTGCTCTGCGAGCAAGGCAAACGTGGCTTCTTCCCGGTTGGCGGTCAGCGGGCAACCGCAGTGAAAGGCCAAATTGGCGCGAATCAGCGGCGTGTCGAACCCCGGCGCGAGCCACAGCGGTGTGTCCACGTCCAGCAGCGCCAGGCACAGCGCGTAGGTGGCCGGCGCCAGGCCTTCAAGGCTCGGGGCGGCGGGCAAGGACTGGATCAAACCAGGCTCGGCGAGGGCCTTGAGCGCCCCACGAAAACCGCGTTGGGCGTCCAGCACCGGGTCCACAAACGCCGGTTGCAAGAGTTGGGCATTCATCAGTTTTCTCCTCGAACCAGGGTGAAGAACTCGACCTTGGTGGCGGCGGTGTCGGCCTCTTTTTGCGCCCGGCGTTCGGCCTGGGCGTTGGCCAGTGCGCCGATCAAATCGCTGACCCAGATACTCGGGTGTGCACTCTGCAAATGGGCGTCGGCCAGCGCGGCCAATTCGGCGTGGACCTTGTCGCGCCCGGCCAGGTAGCTGTAGCCGGTACGGCCGTCAGCCAGGCGCACCACGCAGCGGGTCACGCTCATTTCGCCGACGTTGAACGGCGCACCATTGCCGCCCATGCGGCCGCGTACCAGGGTCATGCCGATTTCCGGGGCGCGGATCAGTTGGTAATCCACATCGCGCAGGGCGTCTTCATGGGGCAGCAATTCACTGCGAAAGGCGCGGGCGAGCACGCCGATCCAGTGTTGACGCGGGGACAGGTTCATCGGGGTCTCCATCAGGTCACCACTTGGTACTGAAAGCGATCCGAACGGCTGGTGGACTGCGCCAGCTCCACCGGGCGGCCGTCGCGATCGCGGGAAAGGGTGAATACGGTCAGCGCCGGCAAGTGCCGGGGCATCATCAGCAGCGCGGCTTCGTCGCGGTTGGGCAAGCGCGCGCCGATCAGGCTTTGGGTGCGGGTCAACGGCAGGTCGCGCTCACGCAGGTACTGGCGCAGAGAGCCACCGTTGTAGTCCGCCAGCAGCGGCGCATGGCTGGCGCAGTAGCGATGGCGGATCAGGCTGACGGGCTGGTGGTCGAGCTTGCGCAGGGTTTGCAGCTCGATCATTGGCGCCATCTCGGCGATGCCCAATTGCTGCGCTTCATCGCGGCTGGCGAAGCAGTAGCGGCGCTTGAGCAGCATCGCTTCCACGCCCACGCCTTGGGCCGACAACGACTGGCTGTAGGAGGTCTCGGGGCCCATCGGGTATATCAACGGGCGGTCCAATACCTGGGTGCCTTTGCCCTGGCGGCGCAACAGGCTGCCTTCGAACACCAGCTCATCGATGGCGCGGCGCAAAGTGTGGCGGTTGACGCCAAACCGTTCGGCCAACTGCACCTCGCCCGGCAGGAAGTCGCCGGCCTGGTAGCTGCTGAGTTCGCGGCGCAGGATGTCGGCGAGTTCGCGGTACACCGGCTCATCTTGTCTAGACAACTGCATGCTTAAAAAAAGCGCCCAGGGGCACCCCTCCGTCGTCAGATGAACTGCTTGCGCAGGCGTTGGGACAACACGTCGATACAGCTCACCACCACGATGATCACCAGCAGCACCGCGCAGGTCTGCACGAACTGGAAGGCGCGGATGTTTTCCCACAGGATCACGCCGATCCCGCCGGCACCGACCATCCCCACCACCGTGGCGGAGCGCACGTTGGCTTCGAAGCGGTAGAGCGCATACGAGACCCACAGCGGCATCACTTGCGGGATCACGCCGTAGATCACCTCTTGCAAGGCACTGGCGCCGGTGGCTCTTACGCCTTCAACCGGGCCGGGGTCGATGGCTTCGACGGCTTCGGCGAACAGCTTGGCGAGGACGCCGGTGGTGCTGATCCACAAGGCCAGGACACCGGCAAAGGGACCGAGGCCGACGGCGACGACGAACAACATCGCGAAGACCATTTCGTTGATCGAACGGAACGCATCCATCACCCGGCGCAGCGGCTGGTGAATCCACCAAGGGGTGATGTTGTCGGCGCACAGAATGCCCAGCGGCACCGAGCAGACAATCGCCAGCACCGTGCCCCAGAGGGCGATTTGCACGGTGACGATCATCTCCTTGAGGTAGGAGCGCCATTCGTGGAAGTCCGGCGGAAAGAAGTCGGCGGCGAAGGTCGCCATGTTTCCGGAGTCGCGGTACAGCGCCAGCGGGTTCATCTCGGCGCCGTGCCAGGCCCAGGCCAGCACGATCAGGAACAGGCCCCAGCCCAGATATTGCGGCCAAGTCCTTTTACCCACTGCTTCAGCATGCAAGGTAGTCATGGGTCACTCTCAATAAGTGTGTGGGCAAGGCTTATGTGGGAGCCGGGCTTGCCCGCGATAGGATCGACTCGGTTTTACTGTCAGACCGAGTTGCCTGCATCGCGGGCAAGCCCGGCTCCCACATAAGCCCGCGCCTACAGGGGGTTAGCCGTTGGCAGCGGTTTTTTTGTCCAGTTCGGTGATGCGCTGTTGCAGCTTCGCGAGGTCGGCGTCGATGTCGGCGAGCTTCTTGGTCTTGTCGGCCGCTTCCAGGTGATCGTCGGCGCTGATGGTGGTGCGCTGCTTGAACAGCTCCAGTTGGCGGATCGGCAACAGCTGGTCGTCACTGGACTTGAGGAACTTGCCCAGTTGCATGTTCTTGAGCACGGCCTTCTCTTCGTCGGTGTCACCGTAGTGGGCGAAGAAATCGCGGATCTTGGCCTTCTCGCTGTCGCTCAGGGCCTTGCTCCACACCATCGGGTCGGCGGGGATCAGCGGCGACTTCCAGATCACCTTGAGCATTGCCGCTTTGTCCGGCTGAGTGACAGCCAGGCGATCCCAGCTTTCGGTGTTGAACGTGGCGACGTCCAACTGCCCCTTGGCCACGCTCAGTGCGTTGACTTCATGGCTGGAGTTGAGGGTGCGTTTGAAGGCGGTGGCGGCGTCGACATGGTTCTTGGCGAACACGTAGTAACCGGGTACCAGGTAGCCCGAGGTGGAGTTCGGGTCGCCGTTGCCGAAGGTCAGGTTCTTGGCATTCTTGAGCATGTCTTCAACGTTGTTGATCGGGCTGTCCTTGCGCACGATCAGCACGCTCCAGTAACCGGCGGCACCGTTGGCGGCGGCGGTCTGGGCGAAGATTTCGCCGTTGGAACGGTCCACCGCTTCCATCGCGGCCTTGTTGCCCAGCCAGGCCACGTCGACCTTGTTGAAGCGCATGCCCTGGATCAGGCCAGCATAGTCGGAGGCGAAGGTGGCGTTGATGGTGAGGCCGGTCTTGGTGTGCATGTCATCCAGAAATGGCTGCCAGATGCTCTTGAGGTTCTGCGAGGACTCGGTGGACATGATGCCGAAATTGATCGCCTTGTCGGCGGCCTGGGCATTGCCCATGGCCACGCTGGCGAGCAAGACGGCGGACAGAAACACATGACCGATACGGTTCAACATGGAGAGGATTCCTGTGGGTCGTTAATAGGGTTTCAAGCGCGAGCCAGGGCCAGCCGTGCGGGGACGACGGTGGTGCGGGTCTGGTCGGAAAACATCAGGCTGGTGTCGACATCGGCACCGTACAAATCATTGAGGAACTGGCTGTTCAGCTCGCTTGCCTGCCCATCGAAATGAATCCGCCCGCCCTTGAGCGCCACGGCTCGCGGGCAATAACGCATGGCGTAATCGACTTGGTGCAGGGTGACCACCACGGTCTTGCCGTCGCGGCCGTTGATGTCGGCGAGGATCTCCATGACCTTGCGCGCCGATTCCGGGTCGAGCGAGGCAATGGGTTCATCGGCCAGGATCACTTCGGCGCGCTGGGTCAGGGCCCGGGCGATCGCCACGCGTTGCTGCTGGCCGCCGGACAAAGTAGAGGCGCGTTGTGCGGCCAGGTCCGCCAGGCCGACGCGGGCCAGGGACTCCATGGCGAAGTGTTTTTCCTCGGCATTGAACAACCCGAGGTTGCCGCGCCAGCGCGGCATGCGGCCCAGGCAACCGAGCAGCACGTTGTCGAGCACGCTCAGGCGGTTGACCAGGTTGAACTGCTGGAAGATATAGCCGATGTCGGCGCGCAAGCGTCGCACCTTGCCATTCAACCGCCCGCTGGCCTGCACTTCCCGGCCCAGCACCTTGACGCTGCCGCCGTTGCTCTTGTCGCAACAGGCCAGGCCCGCGAGGTGGCGCAGCAAGGTCGACTTGCCGGAGCCGGAAGCGCCAATCAGCGCGACCATCTCACCGGTGCCAACGGTGAGTTCGAGGTCGACCAGTGCGGATTTTTTCGCAAAGGTCTTGTTCAGATGATCGACATGGATAGCTGGAGTCATGGGCTTCTCTGTCTGGTTGAACAGCCGTCCGTGGCTGCGTTTGAGTTCAAACGACAGTAGGCGCGGGAGGTGTCAGACCTATGACTTGCACATGACGGGAGTAAAACTGTTTGATGAAGGTTTGATGAAAGGTTGGAGCTGACGCTGAATACCTAACCTGTGGCGAGGGAGCTTGCTCCCCCACAAGGTCTTCACCCTGCATTGGAAATGTGCCGGACTGTGGTGCAATAGCTGGCTTCGAATAGGTGCAAGAGGGCAGTGTGATGGGAAAAGACAAGGCATGTCCGGTCGTTCTGCGAACCCGCCAATCCCTGGAAATCCTCGCCTTCAAACACCCATTGGCCGGTCTTCAACTGGTCAAGGGCAGCGTGGAGCCAGGCGAAAGCACCGGCGCAGCTGCGATTCGGGAATTACAAGAAGAAGCCGGGATAACCGGCAAGGTGATACGTGACCTGGGCACTTGGCACTCAGCGTCCACGGGGCATACATGGGCCTTTCACCAATGCCAGGTCGCGGAAGAGCTGCCAGATACCTGGACGCATTTTGCAGAGGATGATGGCGGCCACGAGTTCCAGTTCTTCTGGCACTCACTGGCGGGCGAACCGTCAGAAGAGTGGCATCAGGTGTTTAAAGATGCCTTGAGTTTTCTAAAACCGCGCCTTGCCGAGATCTAACTGCCAACATACATCCAATGTGGGCGCTGGCTTGCTGTGGTGAGGGGGCTTGTCCCCCGTCGGGTTCACTACAGATTGATGGGGCTGCTTCGCAGCCGAGCGCGGGGCAAGCCCGCTCACCACAGCAAGCCAGCTCCCACATTTTGATCTTCATCAGGTCCAAATTCGTCGGTGTTATTGGGCGGTGCGTGCCCGCAATCGCGGCATCACAAAATCCAGAAACGCCCGCAGCTTCAGCGGCAATGGCGACTGCCCTTTGTGCACCAGGCTAATGGGCAGCGGCGCCGACTCATACGCCTCAAGCACCACCGCCAGTGCCTCTTCCCGCACCGCATCCGCCACCTGATACGACAGCACCCGAATCACCCCAACCCCCAATGTCGCCGCCGCAATCGCCGCTTCCGCGGTGTTGACCGACAACCGCGAGTGCACCGGCACCGAGACCCCGGTTTTACCCGCGCCAAATCCCCAAGCCCCTTGCGACGCCAGCACTTCAAAGGTGATGCAGTCATGCCCTGCCAAGTCCTGAGGTTCAGCCGGTACACCGCGAGCGGCCAGGTACGCCGGGCTGGCACACACCACGCGCCGCACCGCGCCCACTTGCATGGCCTTGAGCGAGCTGTCGGGCAGTTCGCCAATCCGCACGGCCACATCGCAATGCTCTTCCATCAGGTGCACGACGCGGTCGGTGAGGATCAGGTTGATGTCGATCTGCGGGTACTGCGCGAGGAATTCCGCCACCACCGGCACGATGTGCAGCCGCCCGAAGACCACGGGCGCGGTGACCACCAACTCGCCCCGGGGCTCGGAATATTCGCCGGTAGCGGCGCGCTCGGCCTCGCTGATGTCTTCAAGGATGCGCCGGCACGCCGCCAGGTAGGAGCCACCCGCATCGGTCAACGACAATTGGCGCGTGGTCCGGTGCAAAAGGCGGGTTTTCAAGTGCGTCTCAAGCTCGGCCATCTTGCGGCTGACACTGGCCAGCGGCATGTCGAGGCGCCGCGCTGCAGCCGTCAGGCTGCCCGCATCAACCACGGCAACGAAGATGGACATGGATTCAAGGCGGTTCATGGCAACCTATCAAATTCTGGAAGGATGATTCCAAATCCTAGGGGATTATCCTGCCAAGCGCGAGTGCGTAACGTTGGCCACTCATCTCCTTCCCGGAGATCTGCATTGAAGGAGAGCGCCGTGAGTGGCCTGCCGATGACATCCGAACCTTCCACAGCACCTGCGGTTGCGCCGCGCGGCAAGATCATCATGATGGCGGTGATCGCCGGCGCGGTGATTACCAATATTTACTGCACCCAGCCGATCCTGCCGCTGATCGCTTCGGACATGGGCGTGGACGTGACCACCGTCGACCTGGTGGCCGGTTCCGCCCTGCTGGGGTTTGCCACCGGCTTGGCGTTGCTGCTGCCGATGGGCGACCGCTTTGACCGGCGCAAGCTGGTGCTGGGGCAGATCGCGCTGGCGTTCTGTTTCGCCCTCGCGGCCGCGTTTTCACCAAGTATCTTGGCGTTGATCGGGGCGTCATTCGGCTTGGGGATTGTGAGCTGTGTACCGCAGCAACTGGTGCCGTTTGCGGCGGTGATGTCGCAGCCCCATGAGCGAGGGCGCAATGTGGGGACAGTGGTCAGCGGGATCATGGTGGGGATTCTGCTCGGGCGCACTATCGCCGGTGTAGTCGGTGAGGCTTATGGCTGGCGGGCGGTGTACGCGATGGAAGCGGCCTTCATGATTCCGGTGTGGATCGCTGCGGCCAAGCTGCTGCCACGGGGCGTGCCTAGCACCAACCTGTCTTACCCTCGCCTGCTGGCCTCGCTGTGGCCGCTGATGCGCGATAACAGCCCGATTCGCCAATCGATGATGGTGCAGGCGTTGTTGTGGGCTTGCTTCAATGCGTTTTGGGTGAATCTGGCGGCACTGTTGGCTCATGGGCCATGGCAATTGGGCAGCGCCTGGGCCGGTGGTTTCGGGATTATTGGTGCAGCTGGTGCGCTGGCCGCTTCGCTGGGTGGCCAGGCGGCGGACCGCATGGGTTCACGCACAGTGATTGGCGCCAGTATCGGCACCGTGACCGTGGCCTATCTGATGCTGGCGGGTGCCGAGACATCGCTTGTCTTGCTGGTGCTGGGGGTGATTGTGCTGGATATCGGCGTGCAGGCGGGGCTGGTATCTAACCAGACGCGAGCGTTTGCGGTGGACCCGAAAGCCCAGGGGCGCATCAACAGCCTGTACATGACCGCAACGTTTTTTGGCGGCGCGGTGGGTGCCACGGTCAGTGGCTGGTTGATGACGCGGCTGGGCTGGTCGGGGATTGTCGAGTTTGGTGTGGCGCTGGGGGTGATTGCTGGCGTGATCCATTGGCTGAGTGCGCCGCATCGGGCGCAAGCACGAGCGTAAGGCTGAACCAACACAGTAAAAGAATGGCGCGCAGCCAATGGCCTTCCGGGTTTCAAGGACAACTGATGTTCTACCTGCGGGAGCCTGGCTTGCCCGCGATGGCGGTGTGTCAGGGGGGATGCGCGACTGACACATCGCCATCGCAGCATAGGTGCTACACAAATCTTGCAAGCAGACCAAAGTCCTTTGTGGTGAGCGGGCTTGCCCCGCGTTGGGCTGCGAAGCAGCCCTAAAACCAGGCGCCGCACTTCGCCTGATACTCTGCGGCGCCTTATTGGGGCTGCTTCGCAGCCCAACGCGGGGCAAGCCCGCTCACCACAGGGGTACTGGGCAATCCTGGGAAAATGTGTGGGTACACACAGCTATCACAGGCAAGCCCACTGTTGTGCCTTGTTGTGGGGTAGGCCGTATTCCACAGCCATGAAAAAGGCGACCCGAAGGTCGCCTTTTTTTATTGCGCGTACTGCTTGCTCAACCCCGGCGGTACGCCATGGATATCGGTCTCTTCCCACGGCCCGTTGGGGCTGATGGAGCGGCTCCAGCCGTTGCTCCAGCGGTAGTAGGTGCGCTGGCGGTAAAACGTATCGTCCTGCTCGTCCAGCACGTACACCTGCATCTTGCCGTCCCAATGGCTCGCCGCACCTGGCGGCGGTGCGAAGGTCGGTGAAGAGCTAGGCACCGGTTTCGACGGCTTGATCACTGGCCCGGAAGGCTGGGTGCTCGGCTGGGTCGACGGCCCGGTGGGCGGGATGGTCGGCCCGGTAGGCGACGCAGGCCGCTGAACCGCACAAGCACTCAACCCCAGTACCAGGCAGAGCAGGGTGATACGCGCGATGGCGGTCATGGGCATTTCCTCGAATTAGTGGTCCGGACTGTCAATGGTCAGCTGCTGCAGCGCAGTAGTGCTGCTGGCCAGCGGTTGGCTGCGGCCGATCCACTCGCCAGCTGTCGGAACACCTGCCCGGGATATGCGCGCAACCAGTTGGACTTCGGGAAAGTTGGACAGTTTCAACTGCGGCATCATCGCATCAGAATCACCCAGTTCGACGGTGATCGGCAGGTCGGCCACAGTCACGCGCTTGGCGGCCAACGGCGCCGGCGGGCCTTTCACGGCACGGGCGAAGATGAACACGCTGTCGGTCGGCAAGGCCTTGGCCTTCACATCGGCAGCAAGGTCGACGCGAACTTGCATCTGTTTTTGTGCCTTCACGGGCGCCACGCTACCGCCGCTCTCTTTGAGCTTCTCGGCGGCGCGGTCGATCCCGCCTTGCAGCGCGGCACGGGAGTTGTCTTCCGGCGGCAGTTGCGCCAGCAGGCGGTTCCAGTAGTCGATCGCTTCCTGGTAACGCTGGCCTTCAAAGGCTGCGATACCCAGCAGGCCGAGGCTGGTGACTTCTTTCGGGTCGAGCTTCAGCGCTTCGTCGGTCAAGGCCTGGACCTTGGGCGACCACTGTTTGTTGTCGGCAAAGTACTGCGCCTGGGCCCACTGGCCGAGCAACTCAGGCTGGCGACCGGCCAAGGCCACGGTGCGCTCGAAGACTTTGGCCG